>WRJA01000031.1 GCA_009782435.1 Oscillospiraceae bacterium | reverse complement strand
GGGTCCAAAGAACCCGGGCGGCCTGTTGTTATTTGTATTTTACCGGAAAGCTCCTCAGCTGCCGATTCCGGTAGCCGCGTTGACGGATACCAACTTGGGGGTACCGGACACTCCGCCGGTCGCTGTTGTGCCTTTAACACGGACAAAAGTGAACCGTTTGTTTTAGGTTTGTTTTCAGGTCACATCCATGCGCAAGTTTACATTTGCATCAGAGGTTCAATATTGCGTTTTCCGTGCAGAATACGATAGATTCTAACTCCGCCTCCGGTATCCTCTGTTTTATAAAAAACCAAATAATCAAAGGCAATGACAGCTTTTCGGTAATTCCGATCATGTTCATATCGGCTGAACATATTCGGCATATCTG
The DNA here is from genome assembly GCA_009782435.1 of Oscillospiraceae bacterium. Classification (GTDB taxonomy): domain Bacteria; phylum Bacillota; class Clostridia; order Oscillospirales; family Oscillospiraceae; genus WRJA01. The sequence continues at coordinate 22,930 of WRJA01000031.1, read as the reverse complement.
TAACCTGTATACAGAATTTTTCGAAACTCTTTCTGAATTTCTCCGGCGGATTCTCGCCAAATCCGGTCAAATATTCGTGTATAGCTTTTAAATCATCCCTTGCCGATTTCAAGATGACAGGCTTCATATCTTTGTTGCGCCCCAACTGTCCCATTCTTTAAATAACTCGTCAATTTCGAGCCATTCATCAGGATTATCAGCTATTATTTCGGCCTCAGCCAATTTTTCCTTAACATAGCGAATGTGCAAAAATTCCTCGTACTTTTCAAATTCGTCATACGGAATTAAGACAGCTTCGCTCTTCCCGTTATTTGTTATGATGACATGGTCACGATTTCTGACAATTTGTGCAACCTCCGGATAGTTATTCCTTAAATCGCGAACGGCTTTCACATGAGTGGTGAACATTTCGATTGCACCTCCTATATCTGCGTGATACATATTGTATCACATCCAAGCAGGTGTGTCAACACTATTCAGGCTCCGGCGCTCCGAGGCCGCTTTTCAACACGCTCGACAGCAAACTCCGGGCGGCATAATATTGATACCGATTAATATTTGTTTTTCTATGCATCCGCCCGGGTCCAAAGAACCCGGGCGGCCTGTTGTTATTTGTATTTTACCGGAAAGCTCCTCAGCTGCCGATTCCGGTAGCCGCGTTGACGGATACCAACTTGGGGGTACCGGACACTCCGCCGGTCGCCGTTGTGCCTTTAACACGGACAAATATGACCAGATTACCGCCACCCGACGGGAAGAGCGGCTTGAGGTCATAGTTGGCCGTCAAGCCCGCGTAGTCGTTTCCGTTGAGGCTCCACTCCAGATTGGTAACTTCAGTCGTCGACGAGCCGCCGTCAGGCGTGTAGCTCCTGATTATGTAGTCCGTGACCACTACGGCGAGATCGACAGCAGTAGCCGGAACGTTGATCGTCTGCGTTTTGGAGTAGAAAGCGGTGGGCGTGGCCGCGATACGGATCTCATATGTGTCTTCGCCGGTGACCGAGATGGCCGCCCCCGTGCCTTTAGTCCAAACTCCGCTCGTCCCTTTTCTGTATTCCATGAGAATGGTCACGCCTGTGATGGCGCCGGAGTCTACCTTGGGCGCCGTGGGCGCGGCGGCGGACGTCTTGAGAGTCAGGGCCACGGGGATTCCCATGAGTTCGCCGACTGTCTTTCTCAACTCGAGCCTTGTGACGCCGGTGGTTCCGGAACCGTTATAGCCGGTAATTACCGTATCGGTCGAGAAAGCCGTCCAAGCTGACCAAGTCTCAGTGTCAACTGTATATGTTCTGTACGCATGTGTCGTGCCCGCGACAGCGGTTTTAACGGACAGCATAAGCTGCGGATCGACAGTCGTTCCCGGGGTCACATAATGGTCGTATATAATGTCATAGTCCGCAAGCGTGCTCAGGGAAGTGGCGGCGACCAAAATCGTCTGTATCTTGCCGGCCGCGCGTGTCGCGTCGGCTTTCAGCCTGAACTGCACTGTTTGGACGGTCGTTTTGGGTTCGACTTTTGTTTGGTCAACTCCGCTCGGAATATAATCCAGCCAAGCGCCTGTCGTGCCGAGCCGGTATTGATGGTCGGCCGTCGCGTTTGTGAAAGCAAAAGTCGTCAGGCTGTGAGTGATGGCAGGGGTCGGGGCGTTCTGTATCGGGATGTTTAACTCCACTGTCGGATTGGGCGGCGTGTTTGCCGCGACCGTAAACCGCACCAAAACTTTAAAAGAGGAAGCGGCGGAATTATCAGCATTCATCTCCGCCTTTGCCTTTGCCTCGATCTGCGCGGTCAGATTGACTCCGGCCGCGGTCAGGTTGACCCAGGTCGCGCCGTCGTTGATACTGTATTGGATAGCCGGCGAACCGGTGACCAACGCCAACTTACAGGTGGTGCAGTCAAAGGTATAATTTGTTGTAACTGCCGGTCTCAAATCGCTCGCCGCGGGAATGACAAGCGTTCTGACGTTGGAAGCCAAACCTGTCGCCGCGACTATCTCCCGGAACTGGACTTCTTTATTTGCCCCAAAGGCGGCATTCGGCGCGAAATCACCCGTCATCGGAACCGTGGTCACACCGGTTATTTCGGTCGCGTTCCATGTTGCCGGCAAAGCTCCTTGCGGCCCCACGCGGTATTGATATTTTTTCGCGGCCGAAAAACCGGTAAGTGAACCGTTTGTCCAATTCAGAGCAATTGCGGGCGCCGCCGCGCGGGTCATGGCGACCTTGACGGGCGTCGACGGGAAGCGCGCCAGTATGGACGATGAAATAACAGGTTTCAACCGGACCTGTACATAGTGGGTCACTCCGCTCGAAGCGGCAGGCACGGGATAGTAGTATCCGACGCCGGTGCTGTTGACATTGTCGACCTTAAGATCAATGTCACTGCCCGTATCCTGCCATGCCCCGTACGAAACGACCTTGGCGGATTGTTTTGTCGTCGCGTTGTAGGTCACGGTCTCGGTGACACGCCTGATTTGTGTGTTTGCGTTGAGGGCTTTGGCTACGCCGTTTTCAATCACATAGTCGCCGGCGACCGTCGCTGTTTGGAGCTTCGGCGCGGCCTGCTTGGCCGGGATGCTGATCTCGACGGGGAAAGTCGCGGGGTTGCCTCCGGGGTTTGTGCCGGCGCCTCTTATGGCGGCATAAACTTTCTTACCCGCGTTAGCCAGGACCCAATTCGCGAGGTTGTCCCCGTCGGCAGAGTCGACGCCGGAATCAAACGCCGTATCGACTTTTGTTGCCGCCGTACCGAAAACATAGTTTTTGACGTTGGCGTCTGTGATATTAAGCGTCCCTTTTTCGTAATCAAGGGTTACAGTGGGCGCGGCGGAATATCTCGCTTTGATCGGTATGGTGACCGGAGTGCCGGCGGCTATGCCGGTCTTCGCCTTTTCGCGGACCATAATGGTGTTGTCTGAAATCAATCCGTTGAGAATGGTGATAAGCGGGATGTTGGCCTTGCCGGCCGTCCACGCCGTTGCCGTCCCGAGTTTATATTCATACGCGGTGGTGAGCCCCATCAGCATCTCGGTTTTATAGTCGATGTATATTTCTCCGATTCCGGTTCCGGCAGTCGGAGCGCCGGGGCCTTTGCCCGGTACGGTTACGTCTTTGCCGGCCGAGGCAAGCCTGTAGTTACCGTTGATAACTCTGACTTGGATGATCGTCGCGGCCGGATTATTCGCAACGGTCCCCGGTATATCAACAAGCACGGTACCGGTTTTTGTGAGATCCGTTCCGCCGGGGAGAGTCAGAGTCGCCCATGTGCCGCCTGTTTTAAGCTGCCACTGATAGCCGGGAGCATTGGCGGCTATGGTGAGCTTCAACTTGGCATTGACCGCGTCATATACGACTGTGGGCGCGGCCCAGGCCGCGGGCTTTGCCACAGACAGCGCGGTGGACACCGCTTTATAGGGAGTGCCTGCGCTGCCGTTGCCGGTCTTTGCCACACGCAGGCTGAAAGCCGAACTCGCGAAAGCGGCGCCGCCTCCGGCGGTCCATGCTCCCGTACCGACTTTATACTCATAACCGGCTGCAACGCTTATTGTGGTAAAGGCGGGATCGGCGTTATAGTTGACGGTGTAGGCGTTCTGCGACTGTGCGGTCGCCAAGGTCAGCGCCGTTTGGCGCGGCGCGAAATATAGTTTCGACGTTGGAGTGGTGATGTCAGCACCCGTGAAAATCTCGTAAATGCGGACCTGCGCGCCGGTCGGCCGGGCATACGCGATTCCGTTCGTCGCTTGGGTGGCGGTCACGTTGGTCACTCCCGCGGGGACCGCGGCTCCTTGTAAATAGGTTTTAAAACGGTTGCCTGTTGCAGCTGCTGCGTTCCACGCGACAAGTCCCGTGAGCTTGGTGCCGTCGTCCGCGTCCACGCCCGGGGCCGCCAAGGCCGACATCGGGAGCAGGCAGCCGAGTAAAAGCACCAAGGTGAGCGAAAAACTGATAAGTCTTGAGGAGCTTTTCATAGGTTTCATAGATAAGTACTCCTTACGTATTATTTTTCCTTTACTGCACGGGTACGGTTCCGGCGTCAACGGCCCGATCCATTACAATATATTCTACATTATGTTAAAACGGATTTTATTTTTAATACTTTAACAGATGAAAAAAATAAATATTAAATCGCTGTGTTTTCTCGGTTTGAAGACTCTCGGTCAGTTATGCGGATTCATCGAATAGTCACTTCTCTAAAACAAATCCGAATGTGTGCCGGTCGAAGTAAGAACAAGCACCAAGATTTCGTGCTCAATCTCATATACAAGCAGCCAATCCGATTCAATATGACATTCTCGCAAGCCTTTTTTGTCTCCGGCCAAAGGATGGTCATTATACTCCGACGGTAAAAAACCGGTCTTTGCAAGCAGTTCAATCGCTTTATCGAGCTTTTCTATCGCCAAACCGCGCTTGATCGAACGTTTATAGTCTTTCTTGAATTGTGAAGTTCGGCGAATTTTGTATATCATGCATCGTCGTCCTCGTCAGATAATAAATCAGCGCGTAATTCTTCAATGCTCATGAACGTTTTTGCGTTCGGATCACGCAATAATCGTTCCGCTTCCGCTATCGCTGCTTTTGTAACAGCATTCGGCATATCACGCACAATGGCAAACGGGAACCCGCCCCTCATTATGGACTGCCGCAAAAACACATTGACTGCATCTGTAACGGTCAATCCGAAGCTTCCGAAAAGTTCCTCGGCTTCTGCTTTTATTTCCGGTTCAATTCTTAAATTCATCACTGCTGACCTCGCCATAATAATCACCTCAAAATAACAGTATCACAATACTCACACATATGCAACACAAATTATGCGTAAAACTATTGAGGCTCCGGCGCTCCGAGGCCGCTTATCGAATGGTTTGACGAAACCCCGGCATCTTTTCGGCATTGTTGCAGCCTGTTCCGCGCCCCCATGTTTTCCCTCAGTTATGCGGATTCATCGAATAGTTCGGGGCTTCTTTGGTAATGTATATGTCGTGCGGGTGGCTTTCTTTCAGCCCCGCGCTTGTTATTTGTACAAAGCTGCTCTTTGTCCTGAGAGTTTCGATGTCCGGAGTGCCGCAATATCCCATACCGGAGCGCACGCCGCCCAGCATTTGAAATATGTTTTCCGACACGGGGCCGCAGCACGGCACTCTGCCCTCCACGCCTTCCGGCACGAGCTTCCCGGCGTCCTCCTGAAAATAGCGGTCCTTCGAGCCTTTGGACATGGCGGCGACGCTGCCCATGCCCCTGTACACTTTGAACTGCCGTCCCTGAAACACTTCCGTCTCCCCCGGGCTCTCGTCACAGCCGGCTAAAAGCGAGCCTATCATAGCGACGCACGCGCCGGCGGCAATGGCTTTGACGATGTCCCCCGAGTACTTTATTCCTCCGTCCGCAATGATGGGAACGCCGTATTTTGAAGCTGCCTCGGCGCTCTCCAAGATTGCCGTGATCTGCGGCACCCCTATCCCCGCGATAACGCGGGTCGTGCATATGGAGCCCGGCCCTATCCCGACCTTAACGCAGTCCGCCCCCGCTTTTATCAGGTCTTCCGTCCCTTCCGCCGTCGCCACGTTGCCCGCGGCGATCTCGACGTCCGGAAACCGGTTTTTCAGCTCCGCTGTCGCTTTCAGCACGCCGGCCGAATGGCCGTGCGCGCTGTCCAAAACCAAAATATCCGCTCCTGCGGCCGCCAAAGCGCCGGCCCTGTCGAAAAGATCCGCCGTCGCCCCGACCGCCGCCGCGCACAAAAGCCTTCCCGCGCTGTCTTTCGCGGCGTTCGGGTATGTCAGCGCTTTTTCGATGTCCTTTATCGTTATGAGACCTTTCAGCCTGAAATCTCTGTCTACTATGGGGAGTTTTTCTATTTTATTTGCCCGCAATATGCTCTTGGCTTCCTCCAAGGTGGTCCCCTCGTGTCCGGTGACAAGGTTGTTTTTTGTCATGACCTCGTCTATGCTGCGCGACATATCGACCTCAAATTTCATGTCCCGGTTCGTGATTATGCCGATAAGCTTGCCGGAGCGGTCGACTATCGGCACGCCGGAGATGCGGTATTTGGCCATCAGCCTGTCCGCTTCTTCCAATGTGTCTTCGGAGAAAAGCGAAAACGGATTTGTGATGACGCCGTTTTCCGAGCGCTTGACCCTGTCCACGTTCTCGGCCTGCTCGTCAATGCCCATGTTCTTATGTATAACGCCGACTCCGCCTTCCCGCGCAATGGCTATGGCCATTCGGTATTCGGTGACGGTATCCATGGCGGCGCTCATTATCGGTATGTTCAGCTTGATTTTTTTTGTCAGTTTTGTACTCAGATCGACCCCGCCGGGCAAAATCTCGCTTTTTGCCGGAAGAAGAAGGACGTCGTCGAATGTGAGCCCCATGCCCTTGAATCTTTTCCGGTAATCCCTGCCTGTTTCCATAATTACCCGCTCCTCTCCGAAATTTTTATATTTATTCTTTCTCCTGCCGGCGTCATTCAAAACCGGTCCGGCTCATTACGCACTCGGCCGTGAAAGCCGTCGTTTTGTTTTCTTTGCAGCCTTTCAGCGTAAAAGCGTCGCCCGAATGCGTTTCGTAAAGACTGACGTTCTCCCCGGGCAAAAGCTCAGACCTGAAATCGATTTGAAAAGTCGAAGCGATTTTCGGCCCGTTTTCCCACCAGCCGAGCGCTTCGCAAATCAGATTCGCATAGTTAAAAGCGGAAAGGTGGCCGTTTATGTCGCAATCGGAGCGGCGCACGGTCACCGATCCCGCATTTGCCGCTTCGGCCGGCATCGTTATTTTTTTATATGCTTCCGTATCGCTCAAAGGGAGCGGGTTTTGCCAAAACTCCTCAACTGCCGACGGTCTTAATATGCGCCTGTCTTTCTCTCTGACGGTTATGTATGAGAGCTTGACTTCGGAGATTCGATCGCCGGCTTTGAAAACTTCGATCGGCCTGACATATGTGCAGCCCTCGACGCCTCTCGAAAAAACAAAAACTTCAAGGGTCTCTCCTTCGTATACCGGTTTCGTCTGCCTCAATCTGACCCCGCCGAGCATCCAGACGGCGCCGAATTCCTCTTTGAGTCTTCCCGCCGTCAGTCCCTCGCTTTCCGTCTGCATCATGTTGCAGTGAAGGCAGGCTTTAAGCAGTCCCGCAGGGGGCAAAAGCCCGAACATGTCGGTTTCGCCGGTCCTTATTTCATAGGTAAATCCTTTCATTCGCGCGCTTCGCCCTTTCCGTTGACTTTTGTTCTCGCCGCGGTCCTCGCGTAGTGGTATATGTATTGCTGGGCCAAGCCTGCATACGGGCCCAGTGATAAAGGGTCAAAGCCCGGGGGGAAGAATTCTTCCAGCGCCCGCCTCATCCAAACGTCGACCGGAAAGGCGTCTTTTTTCCCCAATCCGAACAGCGCAACGCAGTTTGCAACTTTTTCTCCAACTCCGCGCAGCTTCATGAGTTCCCGGACAGCTTCACGGGCGTCTTTGTTCCTCAGCGCCGCCGTGTCCCCGGCGGAGTTTGAACAAAAGCGCGCGGCTTTTGAAATGTACTCGGCCCTGTAGCCGCATTTTAAGACTTCCAAATCGTCCGGGCCGAGCCGAGCCACGGTTTCCGCCGCCGGGAAAGTATACAGCGTTTCGCCGTTCTTAAGGACAGGTTCTCCGAAATTTTCGCACAGTGTTAGGATTATTTTTTTTATACGGGGTATGTTATTGCACTGTGAGATTATAAAAGAGCACAGGGTTTCCCAAAAATCCTGATTCAATATGCGTATGCCGCGGCCGTATTCCGCGCATGTCCTCAAAAAGTCCGAATGAGTGAACTCTTTGTTTATCGCTTTATAGTCGGTCTTGAGGTCGAAATAATCAGACCACAGGGCGCGGACCTCATCTTCCCCCGCGTCCGTAAAAACCGTTTCCCCCTCGGCCCAAACAGAAGCGGCTCTGCCGAAGGCAACGCCCGTGTATACTCCGTCAGCGGTCCGGCTCCACCTGAAACACTGCCCGCACTCAAAAGTTTTTTCCGGATCAAATTCGTCTGCTTTCGCAAGGCGGACTGCCGGGCGCGTTTTTGTATCCGGCATCGGATATCCTCCGGTTTGTATTCATACACTGTCTGCGCAGGGCAGGGCGCGGATATAGAAAAACCTGCTTTACGCAGGTTTATTCATTGGTCAATTGTAGCGCTTATTTTTATTTTTTCTTGCCGCTTCCGATTTTTTACGGCGTTTTACTCCGGGGCTTTGGTAGTATTCTTTTTTCCTCAAATCCGTAAGGACGCCTGCTTTAGCGCAGTTGCGCTTAAATCTCTTGAGCGCGCTGTCCAAAGATTCGTCAGCTTTTATATGGACTTCCGACATTTATATCCCTCCCTCCAAAAACGCATACCGGCGTTTCAAGGGTAATCTTAAGCTTAATATTATCAGTATATATGCATTTCTTTTCGTTGTCAAGGATTAATCCGCAGCCCTGACGATCAGATTGACCAGCTTGTTTTTGACAACGATCGCTTTGACAAATTCGGCGTTTTGCGTCAGTTTTTTTATTTTTTCGCATGACAGGGCGGTTTGTATCACAAAATCGTCCTCCGAGTTACAGGGTATCAAAACTGTCGTTTTGAGCTTTCCGTTAAGCTGTACGGCTATCTCCTTTTCATCATCCTCGATTTTGTTTTCATCGTAAGCCGGCCATTTCTGCGAGGCGGCCGACGACTTAAAGCCTTGTTTTTCCCACAGCTCCTCCGCGATATGCGGGGCGAAGGGCGACAAGAGCGTCAGAAGTGTTTTGATATCGTCCGAGGCGGGCGCGTTCTCGTAAAACCTGTTTACGAGTGACATAAGCGCCGCTATGGCCGTGTTGAATTTCAGGCTCTCTATGTCCTCCGAGACTTTTTTGACAGTCCTGTGGACGTCGCGCTCATTCGCCGGAGAGTGTCCCCCCGTTTTAACGGGTTTTTCCGCCAAATTCCATATCCGGTCCAAAAAACGCTTACAGCCCTTTACCGCGTTATCCGACCATACCGCGGCTTTTTCAAAGTCCCCGATGAACATTATATAAAGTCTGAGAGTGTCGGCGCCGTATTTGTCGACGATATCATTGGGATTGACGACATTGCCCCGAGATTTCGACATTTTTTCCCCGCCCTCGCCGAGTATCATCCCGTGGCTGGTGCGCCGCGCGTAAGGCTCCTTTGTCGGCACGACGCCGATGTCATACAGGAATTTGTGCCAGAACCGGCTGTACAACAGATGCAGCGTCGTATGCTCCATCCCACCGTTATACCAGTCTACGTTTTGCCAGTAGTCCAAAGCCCCTTTTCCGGCAAGGGCCCTGTCGTTGAGAGGGTCGGTATAGCGCAAAAAATACCAGCTCGAACCCGCCCACTGCGGCATCGTGTCCGTCTCGCGCTTTGCGGGACTTCCGCACTTCGGGCAGTTCGTATTTACCCAGTCGGACATTTCGGCCAAAGGACTCTCGCCCGTGTCAGTCGGCTCGTAGCTTTCCACTTCCGGAAGCATTACCGGCAAACTGTCTTCCGGCACCGGAACCCATCCGCAGAGGTCGCAATAAACAAGAGGTATAGGCTCTCCCCAATAACGCTGACGCGAAAAAACCCAGTCGCGGAGCTTGAAATTGATTTTTCTCTCACCGAGGTCTTTTTCCTCAAGCCACTTTATTATGCGCTCTTTCGCCGAATCGACCGTAAGCCCGTTCAAAAAACCCGAATTCACCATTATCCCGGATTCGCAGTCCGTATAGGCCTCTTTGCTGATATCTCCGCCTTTCACGACCTCGATTATCGGCAAACCGAATTTTAAGGCAAATTCCATGTCCCTCGCGTCATGCCCGGGGACCGCCATGATAGCCCCCGTGCCGTAGGTCGAAAGGACATAATCGGATATGAATATCGGTATCTCCTCGCTCGTGACCGGATTTATCGCCCGTATGCCTTTTATCTCAACTCCCGTTTTTTCTTTTTGAAGCTCTGTCCTTTCAAAATCCGATTTACGCGCGGCCTCATCCCGGTAATCGTTTACCTCAGAGGCGTTCAGTATGAGCGGCTGCCGGTTTTTCAAAAGCGCGTGTTCCGGCGAAATGACCATATACGTAGCGCCGAACAAAGTGTCGGGGCGAGTCGTAAAAACTCGCAGGACGTCGCCGGCGGTGGTCATAAAATCGACTTCCGCCCCCGTTGAGCGCCCTATCCAGTTTCTTTGCTGTATTTTTACGCGCTCGATAAAATCAACGCCGTCCAAATCGTCTGTCAGACGCTCGGCGTATTTTGTTATCGCCAGCATCCATTGGCTTTTTTCCTTTCGCACGACCTCCGATCCGCAGCGCTCGCATACGCCCTCGACGACCTCTTCGTTCGCAAGCACGCATTTGCACGAAGTGCACCAGTTGACCGGCATATTTGTTTTATATGCCAAGCCGTGCTTGAACATTTGAAGGAATATCCACTGAGTCCATTTGTAGTATAAGGGGTCTGTAGTATCGACACAGCGCTCCCAATCAAAGCTGAGGCCGAGCATCATGAGCTGTTCCGTGAATTTTTTGATATTATTCTCGGTCACCTCTTTCGGATGCATGCGGTTTTGTATCGCGTAGTTCTCGGTCGGCAACCCGAAAGCGTCGTAGCCTATGGGGAACAAAACATTGTATCCCTGCATGCGGCGGAGACGCGCGACTATATCCATCGCCGTATACGGCCGCGGATGCCCCACGTGCAACCCGCTGCCCGACGGATAAGGGAATTCGATCAGCACGTAGTATTTGGGTTTATCCGAGCCGTTGACAGCCCTGAAAGCTTTTTCATCAAACCACTTTTTTTGCCATTTTTTTTCTGCGGCGGTAAAGTCATATTTCACAGAATCACGCTTTCATGCATATTTTGATTTTTTATTTTTCCGAAAGGATTTCATTGAGGTCGATTTCTTCGGCGTCGCTCCACAAACGCTCCAAGTCATAGAATTCCCTTGTTTCTTCAAGGAACAGGTGTACCACGACGCTTCCGAAATCGAGAAGCACCCAACTGCCGGACCTGTATCCTTCCCGCCGAAGCGGCGGCTGCCCCTTTTCGCTCATCACCCTGTCCGCCTCTTCGGAGAGCGTTTTTATGTGGGTCACGGACGTTGCGGTGCATATGATGAAATAGTCGGCTAAGATGGTTATTTTGTCAGTTTGCAAAAGCTTGACGTCCAAAGCTTTTTTGTCGTCCAAAGCTTTAAGTATCATTGAAGCGGTCTGCTTGGGGTCTGACATATCAACAGTTTTCCTTTCAGTTTGTATCGGCGGGGCCGTCCGCGCCGCCGATTTGGTTTTCTTCTTCGAGAGAGGCGATATAAGCGGCATAGTCGACAAACGAATCCTCTCCTCCCGCAATAACGCCCGTGGTTGAATAAAAACTCCCGTTTTGCCTTGTCAGCATATTCAAATTTGCCTCGGTTATTTCCACTTTCCAGGGGTTGATATACTCGTTTATCATTTTCAGCCATTCTTCCAGATCCGCGAAAACATACGAGCCTCCTTTTATCGAACCGTTGTATTCGCCGGGAAGAGTGTGGAAACGGATGTTCTCACGATCTGTTTTCAAAAACTCCTCCGCGTAGAATGCCAGATTGCTCGCCGTCAGATCCGTTATGACATACTGCTGATATATCTCGATGAATTTCGGCAGGTTGGGAATGTTTCCGAAGGTCAGCAATTGTTTCGCGGCAGTCATCATAAAATCATGCTGCGTGTCTATACGGCCGATGTCCCCGTTTTGATATCCGCTGCGGAATCTGACTACTTTAAGGGATTCCTCGCCGTCAAGCAAATGCTCTCCCTTGGGTATCGCAATGTGCAGGTCCTGATCCGGGGCTTCGTAATACATGTCTATCGGCACATTGTAAGTAACGCCGCCTATGGCGTCGATCAGTTTCTCAAAGGCTGTCAAATCAATGAGCGCGTAGCTGTCCGGCTCAAAACCGATCAAATCCCTTATCCCGTCTTTAATGCTTTTGATCGGGTCCTTGCCGTTATTGACCGCCGCAGGGTATATGGTATTCACTCTTTTTGTTCCCCAGCTCACATTGACCAAAGTATCGCGCGGGATGCTGATAAAGTCGACGGCTCTGCTTACCGTGTCCATCATTCCGATGATGATGGTATCCGTGTTATTGCCTACGGCGTCAATGCCCACAATAAGGAAAGTGTAGCAGCCCTTGCGGCGAAGATCGCTCGGATCGTCATCGTCGTCCGAAGCATTGCCCGACGATCCGGGTCCGGTCGTCGTACCATTCGAAGAGGTCCTGGGCACGTCCGGTGTCGTCGGCCCTCCGGTACTCACTTCGGGCGGCGACGACCAAATATTATATGCGGCTACAGCCCCCGAAATCACGATAACGGCGGCAAGGCACGCGATTATGATTTTTCTCGCCGGGCTCAATCCGCGAAGCATCGCCGGGAATTTCCAAGCGCCTTCGGGTTTCTCGCTTTGAAACTCGTCGATGACTTCACGGAGATCCACGGTCTCATCGTCGCCGGCGTCATGCCAAAAAATCTCTTCGGCCGCGGCTTCGACAGCGGCTGAATAGTCAAAGCCGCTCTCCGGACCCGGTTCCGGTTCTTCCTCTTTTTCCGGCGCCGGCGACATGACCTCCGGCGGAGTCAATATCAATTCATCTTCGTTTCGTCTTTTTATTTCCGGCGCGTATCTGTTGTCGCGCTCTCTTCTTCCGGTGCCTCCGAAAAGCTTCATATTATGTTTCCTTTCAACGTGAAAACCACTTAAGCGCTTCTTTTGAGTTGCGGTGAGGTTCGGTCCCGGATTCCTTCAGCGCGTCAAGACTGATCTCAAGCCCCAATCGCATCGCTGCGTCCATGTCTTTATATGCCAAATACCTCAGTTTATCAAGGCCCTCAAAGGATCTGTTATATTCAATATAATCGGCGAGATACAGAATCTTTTCCAAAACGGTCATTTCCCTGCGTCCCGTCGTATGCCACAAAACAGCACCGCAAACTTCGTCGCCGGCTCCGAACAGATCGCGGGCCAGCGCGGCGCCCGTTTTCGGGTGCAGCAATTTGGGATATCTCAGCTCGGCGTCGTCATATGAAACGCCGTATTTTTCACACAGCGACACCTGTTCTTCCGGAGTCAGTTTTTTTGTTATATCGTGCAAGATCGCGGCTTCGGCGGCTTTATCCGCATCCTCTCCCCATCGCTCCGCGAGTTTTATCGCTTCCTCCTCGCAGCCTTGCACATGGGCTGTCCTCTGCGGTGCGAGCATGGCGTACGCTTTTTCACGCAGCCATTCGAAATTCGGTTTCGCCCCGTATAACCGGTTTTTTATTATGTATGAGTAAACGTTGTCCGTCAAGAATTCGTTTCCGCCCCGTTCCTTCAACATATCGCGCAATCCGGTGGAATCGGCCTCAAACGGCTCATTGTTTACGTAATACAGCTTTGTTTTGTATTTACCGGACAAATACTCGCCGTGAGCGCGGACTTGATCGGCTTTGACAGGGGAACGTTCGAAAACCGCGATCGAAACGCCGCCCAACAGTTTTTCCGCCATATACCACGTCTCAATGTTTAAAAACACGTCCGCGCCCGCGAGAAGGATGATCTCGGCTCCGGGGTACATCATTTTCAACTCATCGACCGTATCCGCAGTATAGCTGTTCCCGCCGCGTTTTATTTCCGTGTCCGATACCGAGGAGCCGGGTATTTTTTCCGCCGCCAGCTTAACAAGCTCAAGGCGCTCATGAACGCCGGGGTCGGACTTTTGCGGATCTTTATCAGGCGAGCGCGAGGTCGGCATGAGCAGAAAAAGATCGGGTTTCAACTGTTCAAGAGCAGCGTTCGCTGCCCTTATATGTCCTTCGTGCGGCGGGTTATAGCTTCCTCCGAAAACGGCAACGCGCATTTATAAAACCCCATCTCGATAAATTGCGGCATTTTTCACTTCGGCCCGGGATAAGTATTCTTTAAGCATCGTTTTAAACCCTCTCACGGCTTTGCCCCTGTGAGATATTTCGTTTTTTTCTTCCGGGGAGAGTTCCGCCATCGATCTGTCAAACCCTGCCGGCAAAAAAACAGGATCATAACCGAAACCGTTATCGCCTCGCGGAGCGCAGAGTATTTCTCCTTCACATTCTCCTCTTGCCTCAATTACGTCCCCGTTCGGAAAAACACAGCATATGCATGAAACGAATCTGGCGCTCCTCGGCTGTTTGTTTTCCATGTTTTTCAGCAAAAGAGTACAGCGAAATCCATCGCTTTTATCGTGCGAGCCTCCGTAACGGGCCGAATACACGCCGGGAGCGCCGTCTAAGGCGTCCGTTATCAATCCTGAGTCGTCCGCGATGGCCGGGCTGCCGGCTGCCTTTGCAACACCCGCAGCTTTAAGACGAGCGTTTTCCTCAAATGTTTCACCTGTTTCTTCAATATCCGTAAGGACGCCCGCGTCGATTCGGGATACAAGCTCAACATCGATATCCGACAGCATATCGCGAAGCTCGATCAGTTTATTCTTATTGCCGCTCGCCAAAACAAACCTTTTCAAGATAAAAGCGCCTCAGCGAAAACAGCCGGTTCGAACCGGATCAAATCTTCCGTCTTTTCACCAACACCGATGAATTTTACCGGAATACCGAGTTCATCCGCAACGGCAAAAACTATTCCTCCCTTTGCCGTGCCGTCAAGCTTCGTCAGCACTATCCCCGTTATCCCTGCCGATTCCGCGAACTGTTGCGCCTGTATGAGCCCGTTTTGTCCGGTAGTCGCGTCGAGCACCAAAAGCACTTCGCGATCCGCGTCGGGAAGTTCGCGGGTTATTACCCTTGTTATCTTATTCAGCTCGTCCATCAGATTTTTTTTGTTATGGAGCCGGCCGGCTGTATCCGCAATGATTATGTCAACTCCCTTTGCCTTGGCCGACATAATGCCGTCAAATATCACGGAAGCCGGATCCGAGCCTTCTTCATGCCTGACCATCATCGCTCCGGAGCGCTGTGCCCAAACGGCAAGCTGTTCGGCGGCGGCGGCGCGGAAAGTGTCTCCTGCGCAAAGCATGACCGTCTTTCCTTCGTCTTTGAACATAGCCGCCAGTTTTCCCGCCGTCGAGGTCTTCCCCACTCCGTTGACTCCGGTGAGCAGCAAGACTGCCGGTTTGGTCGACAAACACAGGTCTCTCTCTTTTCCGGTCAGCGTTTCAGTCAGTATTTCGATGAGCGCCGATTTTATTTCTTCTCCGCCGCGCAAGCCGCGTTCTTTGACGAGCTCACGGAGTTTTCCGGTCGTGTTTTCCGATGTTTTTACTCCGACGTCCGCCAATATCAGCGTTTCCTCAAGCATTTCAAAGAATTCTTCGTTTTCGCCCGTAAAAGCGGCGATGATCCCGTTTACCGAAACAGTCATGTTCTTTCGGGTCTTGCCGAGTCCTTCTTTTATTTTTTCAAAAAAACCCATACAATTTGCATCCTTCTTCGAGTTCATCCGCAGCAACGAATAAATCAGGCTGAAGACTTTTCGGCTTCCTCGAGATCAAGGTCTATGACTTTTGAAACGCCCTTTTCCTGCATCGTAACGCCGTACAGCATGTCCGCTTCTTCCATAGTCCCGCGCCTGTGGGTTATTATGACGATTTGCGTGTTATCTGATATTTTTCGCAAGTAAGCCGCAAACTTAGCCACATTACTCTCGTCGAGCGCGGTCTCGATCTCATCCATGACGCAGAAAGGGGCGGGCCTGACTTTCAAAATGGCAAAATACAGCGCTATAGCCGCGAGCGCCGTCTCCCCGCCTGACAAAAGGCTCATTTTCCCGAGCGTTTTTCCGGGCGGCTGCACCTTGATCTCGATACCGCAGTCAAGCACGTTGTCTTCATCTTCCAATATCAAAGCCGCGCGCCCGCCTCCGAACAATTCTGCAAAGGTCTTGCCGAAGCTTTCATTCACAGCCGTGAATTCACGCAAGAATATTTCCTGCATCCTGCCGGTAATGTCTTTTATTATGTCAAGCAGTTCACGCTTGGCTTTTTCGATGTCGTCGCGCTGATCTGTCAGATAATTGAATCTCGCGCCGACTCTCTCGTATTCATCAATGGCTCCGAGGTTCGGATTGCCGAGTATGCTCATTTCCCGGTTTATATCTGCAAGCCGGCGGTTCGCTTTTTGCATATTCTCGATCGGCCTGCGCCGGGCTTGCGCCGAAGTCCGGCTGAGCTCGTAGTTATCCCAAAGTCTGTCGGTAATTTGCTTTTCCTCAAGCTCCGTCTCGACCATCTTTTGCTTTAGCCCCGCGCATATCCTTTCAGCATTCAAGAGTTCATTGTTTTTATTCCGGGTTTCTTTCTCCTGAAGAGTTCGCCTGCCTTCAAGCTCAAGTTTCAGATTATTCGTCTCGGAGACGGCGGCCTTCAAAGTCTCGGTTTCCGCCGTGAGTTCTGTGATTCGGTTTTCTTTGACACGAAGCTCTTCTTTTATCTCCTTATTTTTGTTCTCTGTCTCAAGGGCCGATTCGACGCGGGTCTCCTCATCTTTTGCCGTGCTGCCGCGAATTTGGGCGAGCTGCTCCGCTTGATTCGCGATCGCTCCTCTTTCCGCCTCAAGCGAAGCGATGTCCGTGCGCAAGAGCGACAATTCTGTCTCGATCATTCCCGCTGCACTTCGAAGCTCATTTCCGGATCTCGTCAGCTCTTCAATTTCGCGGCGGGTCATTTCGATACTCTTTTGTATTTCTTCGGACAGCCGGGTCGTCTCCTCCGTTTTCACTGCGTTTTCAAGGATTTTTGCGGAAACCGCTCTTTTTTCGTTTTCCTTGTTTTGTATCTCTTCACGAGCGGCTGTGAGAAGGAGTCCGGTCTGCTCGACTTCGGATTGTGCTTTGCGCACACTCTCCCGCACAGCGTCGAAACTCTCTTCCGCGGTCCTTTGATCCTTTTCGGCTTTTGCCGCATTTTCCTCCGCCTCGCGGAGCTCTCTCTCTTTGGCCTCGAACTCCGCCGTCAGTTCGGCGCGGCGTTTGTTCAGAGATTTCAGTTCGCCGGCTCTTGACAAAATACCGGTTCCTTTTGCAACGCTGCCGCCGGTCATCGAACCTCCCGCATTGATTATTTGTCCGTCAAGAGAAACCAATCGGAGACGGTTATCATATTTTGCGGATATCAAAACGGCGTCCGCCAATGTTTCGACCACCATGGTCCTGCTCAGCAGATATCGGATTATTTCCGAGTATCGGGCATTACAGCTGACAAGCTCCGTCGCCGGCCCCAAAAAGCCTTTTTCTCCCTTCGGGAGCCTCTTTATATCCGTATCGGCGCCCCGTATCGTGTCAAGCGGCAAAAAAGTCGCGCGGCCGCCGTTATCTCTCTTCAGCAGCTCTATTGCCTCTTTTCCGTCTTTGACAGAGTCTGTTATTATATCCTGCGCCGAAGCTCCGAGAGCCGTTTCGATCGCGACGGCAAAGCGATCGTCGGTTTTTATAAGAGACGCCGCCGGGCCGTGTATGCCTTTTAAAACTCCTTTACCGGCTTCGCGCATTACGGTTTTTACCGCCCGGCCGAAGCCCTCATACTCTCTCTCCATTTCTTCAAGCATTAATATACGCGAAGCCGTTGATTTTATTTCAACATTCAGATCGGCGCATCGCTCAAAGAGTTTTCTTATTTCGTTTTCCCTTTCGCTTTGCGCCGACCTGTGCTTTGTCAGTATCTTTTCTGCTTCCCCGGCGGCGGTTTTTTCTTTTTCAAACTCGATCCGGGTTTCACTCATCCGGTCTTCGAGCAAAACCAATCGCTCATTCGCTTTTTCCGTCTCTTCTCCGGCGGCTTTTTTCAGCGCTTCGAGTTCCGGCAAACTTTCCGCTAACATGGACAGCACGGTTTTGTATTGAGCCTGAAGTTTTTCGTCTTCAGATTCTCTCTTTGAAAGTAAATTTATTTTCTCCGTCGTCTCGTTTGAAACTCCGGCGTTTTCTTTTGACCGGTCTTTGCCTTCGTTCAATTGCTCTTCGATACGGGCAATATCGGCGTCTATTACCGAAATCCGCTCCAGTTTTTCAGCGATCGCAGAATCCAGATCGGATATTTTATCCCGGTAATCGGCTATCTCCTTTTTCAGTCGTTCGCTGTTCTCATTGTTGTTGCCGATATTGGTTTTCAGCACCGCGATATATCCGGCATACCGGGCCGTCTCCGCCTCCGAAGCGCCGAGAGTCATGCGAAGCGTTTCGATCTCCATGTCTTTTTCCCGCATTGCGGCCGATATGTTCTCCGTATCCGCATAAGCGCGATCAAGCGCGTCGCGCGCCTCATTTTGTTTTATCTCGCCGGATGCAAATTCAGCCGACAGGATCTCCGCGCGCGCCCTTAATTTGTCATAATTTTCCATCCACAGCGATATCTCAAGCTCTTTTTTTTCGTCACGCAGAAGCAGATATTTCTTCGCGACCTCGGCTTGCTCTTTCAGCGGTTCAAGCTGCATCGCGAGCTCTTCCGTCTTGTCGTTTATTCTTAAAAGTTCCTCGTCCGTTCGCTTCAGCTTACGTTCCGACTCATCCTTGCGGTAGCGGTAGCGTGATATGCCCGCCGCCTCTTCAAACACTTCCCGGCGGTCTTCTCCCTTTGCGGCTATTATATCGCTTATTTTACCTTGTCCTATGATCGAATAACCCGCCCGGCCGAGGCCGGTATCCATAAACAGATCGTTAATGTCTTTAAGCCGCAAAGGCTCTTTATTAACGCAGTATTCGCTTTCCCCGCCGCGGTAGCAGCGCCGCGTTATCATCACTTCATCGCCGTCCGCTTCAAGTATCCGCTTTGTGTTATCAAGTATCAGCGATACCTGCGCGAATCCCATCGCGCCGCGGCTTTCGGTGCCTCCGAAGATCACGTCTTCCATTTTGCCGCCGCGAAGCGTTTTCGTGCTTTGCTCGCCCAAAACCCAAAGTATCGCGTCAGCGATATTTGATTTTCCGCTTCCGTTCGGCCCGACTACCGCCGTAACGTCTTTTTCAAAAGCAATCCGAGTTTTTTCCGGGAACGATTTAAAGCCCTGGAGTTCCACAGCTTTCAGATACAAATCCATACCTCCGCGCCGTTTTGCCGAATGCTGTACGGCGTTATTGACTTTTTTGCTCAAAGCAGCAGTATCTCATCATTTTCAACATCTGCCGGCATAACCTTTATCGATTTAAGCGAAAACTCTTCCGAAAGGATTTTAAGGTTTTCACGGTTTTGTCCCGTCATGGCAGAAATCCTGAAGCGGCTGACTCCGAGTGCGATTTCCGATCCGCAGGCTGTGCCGCTCAGCATCTCTTCTGCCTTTCGAAGCATAATCCGCGACCTGACAAGTTCCCCGAAAGCCGGATGATACGCTCCCGCCGCAACTCGCCTCAGGGCCATATCATCCAGTGTATTGATGCCTGTCCTTATGACTTTAATACCGGCTTTCTCAAATTCGGGCACTATCTTCGCGCAGACCCGTACCGCCGCGTCAAGCGTGTGTTCTTTGTATGTTCCTGATTTTTGCATCTCGTGCAAAACCGTATTCTCAAAAACGACCGTCGGATATA
The DNA here is from genome assembly GCA_009782435.1 of Oscillospiraceae bacterium. Taxonomy (GTDB): domain Bacteria; phylum Bacillota; class Clostridia; order Oscillospirales; family Oscillospiraceae; genus WRJA01. The sequence continues at coordinate 3,397 of WRJA01000031.1, read as the reverse complement.
TCCGAACGCCGGCAGGTCCGAGGTCTATGACGCGCCGTGCGGTTTCGAAGTCGAGTTCTTCGCTCGAGCCCGGCAGGCCCGTCATCATTTGGAGTATCAAATCGAAGCCGCGGTCCTTAACAATTCGGGCAGCTGCCGCAGTATCCCCGGCGACATGGCCTCGGCCGGAAGCGGCAAGAACATGATCGATCATTGATTGAGCGCCGATCTCAATCGTTTTTACGCCGAAACAACCCAGTCGCTCCGCCGTTTCTATATCGACAGCGTCCGGCCGGGTCGATATCCTGACGCCGTTTAAAACACCGGAGCGCAAAAACGGCAAGGCGGCTCCCAAGAGTTCCTCCTGTCTGCTCACGGGTCCGGCCGTAAAGCTTCCTCCGTAAAACGCAAGCTCATATCCGGCATTTGATACGCTTGCCGATCTCATAATTATCCGTTTTACCGTTTCCGAAGTTACCGGTTTTTCTCCTGTACCTGTTATCAGTCGCTGATCGCAAAAAACACAAGTTCCCGAGCAGCCTGATTGCGGCACAAAAACGGGGATTATTCGCGCTCTCGGCGTCATTGTCTCAAACTCTCAAGAGCGCTCTCAGCGGCGGACTGCTCCGCTTCTTTTTTTGAACGCCCCACTCCTTCGCCAACGGGGATCCCGTTCAACAATACCGTTACGGTGAATTCCTTCATGTGATCGGGGCCGCGCTCGCAAAGAAGCGAGTATTCCAAAACTTGCCCGGGTTTCTGTTGAATGAGCTCCTGAAGCGAGGTCTTATGATCGCTGTCGGCATTCAGTATATCGCTTATTCGCTCGGGCAAAACAAATTTTTGAATAAAAGCACCGGCCGCTCCCGGACCGCCGTCAAGATACAGCGCCGCGATGACCGCCTCAACACAATCCGATAAAATACCGGCCCGCCGTCGCCCTCCGGAGTTTTCCTCTCCTTTACCCAACATCAAACAGTCTCCCAAACCCAACTTAGCGGCTGCTCCGAGAAGACTCTGTTCACAAACCAGTTCAGCCCTTATTCTCGTCATACGTCCTTCAGGCAGAGCCGGAAAATTCTCATACAAAAACTCCGTTACCAACATTCCGAGCACGGAGTCGCCCAAAAATTCAAGCCTTTCGTTGCTTGACCGGCTCTTGTGTTTGTCCTCATTGGCGTACGAACTGTGGGTAAGCGCCGTTTCAAGCAGCTTAGCGTCAACGAATTTATATCCGATTTTTTGTTCCAATTCTTTCATCAATCATCGATCCCGTCGCTTGCCTTAAAAGACGGCAAAATATAATCCGAGCCCGTTACGGTCACAGTAACGGCCCGTCTTAAATAAGGGCGGGAATTCCCGCCCTTCTGTGCCGCTTTATCCTGAAGTATTTCAATCCTGAACGAATCTGCCCACATACTCCGCCAAGTCGCCGACGGTAACAATGGATTTCAGTTCCTCCTCAGGTATTTCCGGAAGAGAGAATTCTTCTTCCAACGCCATGGTCAATTCGACCACATCCAGCGAATCGGCGTCCAAGTCATCAACAAAGGAGGTTTCGCGCGTAATTGAAGCGCGTTCGACGTTAATGAATTGCGTGCATATCAGATCGCGGATCTTTTCAAAAATCATATGCTGACCGGTCCTTTCTCTTCGGCAGTATTTAGGATGCCATAAGATAAATATTAGATATATATGAAATGTTTGTCAAGACTCTTCATCGTCTGACAGCTTCATATATTGAATATTTTTTTCGATTTCTTCAGCGACGTTTGCTTCCGCGCACAGAATAGCCTGGCGGACAGCGCTGCGAAACGCGCGCGCATCCGAGCTTCCGTGTGCTTTTACGATGGGTTTGGATATGCCTAAAAGCGCCGTGCCGCCGATTTCCGCAACGTCCATCATTTTTTTCAGATTTCTGAAATCCTTTTTCACAACAGCGGCCGCCAGCATATTTTTTTTGCTTTTTTCGAAAACGGTTTTGATTCGGTTCATCAGAAAAATCGCTGTTCCCTCCACCGATTTCAAAAGCACATTTCCGGTAAACCCGTCCGTTACGACAACGTCCGCCTTGTTTGACAGTATGTCTCCGGCCTCAATATTCCCGATAAAACAGATCCGCCCTTCCTTATTTGCCTCCTCAAGCAGCGCGAATGCTTTTCTGCACAGTTCCGTACCCTTTGTCTCCTCGGTCCCGATATTTAAAAGGCCCACCCGCGGATTGTCATATCCGATTATGGTCTTTGCGTAAAACGAGCCCATAAAAGCGAATTGAAGAAGATACTCAGGAGAACACTCGGCATTTGCCCCGCAATCTATCAGGAGCACCCCTTTTTCGCCGTTTGGCAAAACAGGCGCGAGAGCGGCTCTTCGAATTCCTCTTATCCGTTTAACCGTCAGCGTTGCCCCGGTCAGTAAAGCGCCGGTGCTGCCTGCGGATACGCAAGCGTCTCCGAAGCCGCCGGCAAGCAGTTTCAGCGCCACGGACATGGATGAGTCCTTTTTATGTCTTGTGGCCGCAACAGGGTCGTCCTCCATCGTTATGACTTCAGTCGCGTCCGCGATATCATATTTTTCCCGCGGCAGTTTTTGCTCGCAGTTTGAAAGGCAGTCCTCAATATCGCCCCTTCTGCCGACGAGCGTCAGTTCTGTACCGAACTCCCGCGCCGCCTCAACGGCGCCTTTGACGATTTCGTGAGGGGCGTTATCCCCTCCCATTGCGTCAACAATTATTCGCACAGCTGAAACCCTCCCTACTTTTGTATCCGTCAATAACTTCAAGCGCCCGTTTTGAGATCTCCGTATTTTTGTTTCTCTTGCCTTTCACCCTATGGCCCAAAGCCTCGATTATTCCGAAATTGATATTCATCGGCTGAAAATCATTGCTTCGGGCTTCGGATACATACAGAGCCAAAGCGCCGACTGCAGTTGTCGCCGGAAAATCCGCGGCAGGCAATCCGAGCAGTCTTGCAGCAGTTTCGATTCCGACGAGCATCCCCGAAGCGCATGATTCTATATATCCCTCTACTCCCGCTATCTGTCCTGCGAAACTGATCCTCGGTTCGCTTTTCAGCCTGAAATATCTGTCGAGCAAGGCTGGTGAATTGATATATGTATTGCGGTGTACCATGCCAAAACGCGCGTATTCGGCTGTGTAAAGCGCAGGTATCATGGCGAACACGCGTTCCTGCTCCGGCCTGGTCAGCCTGGTTTGGAAGCCCACGATATTCATCAGGCGGCGCGCGCCGTCGTCCTGCCTGAGCTGAACGACCGCATAAGGGCGTCTGCCGGTAGCAGGGTCCGTCAGCCCTACCGGCTTCATCGGGCCAAATAATAATGTCTTTGGCCCGCGTTTCGCCAGCACTTCCACCGGCATACATCCTTCAAAAAACCGTTCTTCTTCAAAATCCCTGGCTGG
>WRJA01000030.1 GCA_009782435.1 Oscillospiraceae bacterium | reverse complement strand
TAAGAAGTCTTTGTCTTCCATCAAAGAGCTGTCCATATGGACCAGACCGCCTGAATCGATGATAAGGCCGCGCATGTTGACGCTGTCGTATTTCGAAAACAGTTCCCCCGCGATGTGGCCGAACTCAAGGCCGCTGCAAATAACGCCGAGAGGGATTCCGTCCTCTTTGACCTTGTAATCGAGCCACACTCTTTTTCTTTGCATAAAATGATCGATGCCGACGCTGATTATGTAGTCACTCTCGGCGGAGACGCAATCGAAATACCATCCGTCATCCGGGTTGTTTTTATTTAGCTCCGCGGAAAGCAAAAAAGTGTCGAAAGAGGGGTCGTTTTCGATTTTGTATTCCGATAGTGAGACGTCAGAGCCGATATACATATTATAGCTGTACAGCTCGCCGACAATGCCGGACAATTCCTCGAACGCTCGCGTTTTCTTTTGCTCATTGTATTCGTCGGCCAGCCAGTGTTTCACGGCTTCGGAACGGGCCGCCTTAGATATAAGGCCGAGCTCTTTGCTGATATGGGCGCTTAATGCTTCCGCGGAACTGCGAGCGTAGCGTTCGGCGTATTCTGTCGTCAGTTTTTCCGTAACTCCGCTGAACAAAACTGTCGTCAGCGCCGCCATGACACAGAAAGCGACCGCAAAAACAATTATGCTTATATTAAGAAAACGAACGGAAAGCTTCCCTCTGTGCCGCGAAGCTGCTTTCACTTTATGCTTTTTTTCTGTCACTTCGGTCCCTCCGGTTTTTTAAGGTTGAATTCATATTCCGTAAATCTTATTATAAGCATTATCCTCTCTGTTTCAAGTGCGTTTTTTGCGTCTTCAAGCGCGCGCTCGGCGGCAAGCAAGTTGTTTTTTGAAACGAGTCCTCGGGCAAATTGCCTTTGCAGCTTGCCGAGCTCATTTTCAGCGTCTTTGACGATCGTATTTGTCAAATGCTCCTCACAGGCGTCCTTTAGATCCGCAAAAACAAACGGGAAGTCAAGTTTAGCTTTCTCCCGGGCTTTTTCATAATCGGATTTAGCGTTGTTATACGCGAAACGGTTGGCCGCCGTGCTTGATTTTTCATATTCTTTTTGAGCTTTGTCGAGGGCGCTGCTTTTTGCCCGCACATCGCCGCAATACAGCGAATACAAAGCCAGATCGGCGTCGCTGTCGCGCTTGGCGACGGCTTGAGGGTCAAATTCCGGGAGACCTTCGAGCTTTATTTCAGTAAGCATCCCTAAAAAATCGGCAAAGTTTCTGAGATCGGCTTCCGCTGTTTTCGAAATCGATTTCAGCGAGTCATTTTTTAGCTTCACGATTTTTTCAAAAGCCTCGACCGCGTCGCCCGAGACTATGCCCGTATCGCGTTTTCGCTTGAGCGAGGCCAATTCCCGCAGCGCGTCATCATAATCACGGCGCTGCAATATCTCCTGCTCATATATCAGGTAGTAATTCAGATACATAAGCTTCGCTGCGTGCAGCCGTCCGTTGAATACATCTGTAATGTCTTTGTCCTTGTCTTTCAGGGAGTTTGTAAGTTCGCTCATGATGTCCTGAAGCGGCATTGCCGCCGACGCCAAATACTCCAACGGCCCTCCGCCGTCCGTAAGATCTCGGTGCTTGCCTTCGTAATACGCAAGTTGCAGTCTCATCTTCTCGTATGCCCGGCCGATATTAATAACGTCTGAGTTTGTTTCCGCGACCAAGCCTTCCAGCATATCAAATGAGATCGCTGTCGCTTCGGTTTTTTCATCCGCAACTCCTGCGGCCGCAGCGCAGCTGCACAGAGCCGCCGCAGCCAGCAGTATGCTTATTGCCCTTTTCATATTGTTTCCTCCTTATAAATCGGAGCCGGATCACTCGGCCTTGACTTTAAGACCGTCTTTCAGGTCTTTGTTGTTGGCGTCAGTCACGATAAAATCTCCGTCGGAGACGCCGGATTCGATAATATATTCCGTCCTCAGCTCCGGACCGGAAACCACAGGCGAACTTAAAAGACGGCCGTCTTTGACAAGCCACAGCATATCTCTGCCGTTGTCTTTGAACAGGGCGGTTTTAGGAGCCGTAAACTTGTTGTTCTCGCTGTAAACTATGAAATTGACCTCAACGGTAAAACCCGCGCCGAACGACGCCCCGTTCAATTCATCGAGATTAGGGATTATCCGGAGCTTAACTTTACGTTCCTCCACGCCGAGCGGGGAGTATTTTATTTCCGCCATTGAATCGATGTGAGCTATTGTCCCGGAGAATTCCGCGTCGCCTTCACGCCTTTTGAGCGTCAAAAGCACACGGTCTCCCTCATTGACGCTGTCGACGTCCTTTGTTGATACATAGGTTTCAATTATATTGCTCTTGACCACGGTGATCTCGGCGACGGGAGCGGCGCCTGTGATATAGTTTGTTTCACCGGCAGCCAAATCGGTGACCACGCCGTCGACGCCGGCTCTGATATTGCAGTTTTCGATGTCTTTTTCGAGGCGCGCGATGTTTGACTGTTCAGCGCGTATGACAGCGTTGTAATAATCGGTCAAATCACTTCTGTCATAACCGGCTTCGATCACGCTGCGCTGCTGCCTGACTGATTGAAGAGCCGCCTCAAGGCTTTCCGCAGCTGCCCGCGCGTTTTCCAATTCCGCTTCGGAAATGCTTCCCTCGAGAAACAGGAATTCAGCTCGCGATAATTCCTCCGCGGCTCCGGAAAGGTCCCTTTCGCTCTGCTCGATCCGTATATCCTGAAGTCTCAATTGTTCCCTTATGACGGCGCCGCCGCTTAATTGCCGGACTGCGGCGTCCCTCATCTGCGCCTCATAACCCTCTACGGCAATACGCAGCTGTTCCGTTTGAAGCAGAAGGGGTTCCGGATCGATGACGCACAGTATATCGCCGGCTTTAACCGTTTGCCCGCGGGCCACATTCACTTGCAGGAGTTTGCCCTGAGTCAGAGGATAAATACGCACGACGCTGTCGGCGACAAAGGTCCCCTGCTCGGTGAAACTCAATTCGGCGGTTTTTGCCGTTACCTGTGTGAGCGGCAGGACGGCGGGAGTTGAGACGGCATAGGCGGCGTATACGGCCGCTGTAAGCACCACCGCTCCGATCAATAAATACTTGACTTTCTTTTTCATTGTCGTTACCGGTCCTTTCCTTTGAAAATGTCCTCTTATTCGCGTTCTTTAAGCACTTCGACCATGTCGAATTTTTTTATTTTTCCCTTTGATGAAAAGTTTGACAGTATTACGGCGAGCGCGCAGCCGCAAACGCCGACGAGATAAGAATAAGCCGGCAGGGAAGAGGGCATGCTGAACATATCGTTTTCAACCATCGTGCTGAGCAGCGTGTTGAGTAGAAGAGTGAAGGGTATACCGAGCAGGATGCCGGCGAAACACAGTGTCCAATGCTCAAAACTCATAATCCCGGTGACTTCGTTAGCCGAGAGCCCTATCACCCGCAGAGTAGCGTATTCTCTTTTTCGCTCTGAAAGAGATATGGTGGAAGTGTTGTATATTATGGCGAAAGCAACAAGCATGCTCATTATCTGCATCATGGTGTAAATACCGGAAAAAGGTTCCATCATGTTCCGGTATTTAACGAGCGTGCTTTCCTTGTCTTCGACTGAATAGGCGTTGGCGGCGGTCTTGAGGTAATCTTTCATGTATTTTATATCTGCGGTGTTAAGGATCACGGAGGTGGCCGTCTCGCCGATATTAAAAAGCGCAGCCAGAGCGTTTGAGTCCATATAACATGCGGAGCCGAGATTTTGCTCCGCTATTCCGGTGACATACACCGGAATGTCGTCGTCGCTCAAATAGGAAGAAATATAAATCAGATCGCCGGACTCTGCTCCGAGTCTGCCGGCAAGTCCGTTCGTGAGGATGACGCCGTCAGCCGGCGGGGAAAAGGCTTTTTTAGTTTTCGCGTCGTATATCCTGTAAAGAGGGGAGCCTTGCTCAATACCGGTGATCATCGTTCCCGCTCTGATGTTTTTGTTAATGAGTTCCGCCGGTATCTCAAGCAGCCCTTCGGCATAAGTAACGTGTTCGATGGCGTAAGCGTTTTCCACCGCGTCTGAGCGGTCAAGAGGCCTCATGAAGTTGATTTTTACGTCATACCGCTGTATATCGGTAAACTGACTGAACATCAAACTGTCGATCAGACTGCTGAAGCTTCCGGAAACGGCTAAAAGACCGTATGAAAACATGACGCCGACCGCGACAAACCCGGCGCGGAGCGGATTTCTGATAATGCTCCTTAAAGCCATACTGCCTCTTGAAGTCAAGACTGATTTGAGGAGTTTGCTCTTGCCGACTATATCGTATTTCACGGGACGGGGATTCTCGGGACGCATGGCGGCGGCGGGCGTGAGCCTGAGCGCTTTGAGAGCGCCGGCGAACGCTCCGGCAAGTCCGCCTCCCACCGCCATGATAAAAGCGTTTATGTAATATGTCGGAGTGACTTGCTCCGGGATGCCGGGCAGAGAGAAAAATTGTAAAAACATATCCAAATAAAACCCTGAAAGCATCCGGCCGAATATTACGCCGAAGATTCCGCCGGCTATACCCGTTATTCCGCCGTAAGAAAGATAATGCAGCATGATCTGTGAGTTGGAATAGCCGAAGGCTTTTAATGTGCCGATCTGCCCGCGCTCCTGCTCGATGACCCGTTTCATCATAAGATAGAGGACGACCGCCGAGATCAAAACAAATACTATGGGCATGGAAGCTGACATGGATTTTATGCCGCTTACTTCCATGTCGACAAAGGCGTGGCTCGACAGGTCTTCTTTGGCGATGAGTTCCTTCAGCCCGTAAGGCGATAACGCATCTTCCAGGGCTACTTTTACGTCGTCAAAAGTCAGGCCTTCTTCAAGTTCGAATACGAGGTCGTTAACGACCCCGGCTGAATTGGTAAGATAAGACATGCCGTCGGCAGATATGTAACCTATGCCGAAAGCGCTTTCATCCGGAAGGATATCGCCGGCGCTTTTTGTTATATAAGCGTATTCCGGGCTTATGGCCGAAGCGCACAATGTGAATGAATATTCGCGTCCGTTTAAAAACACGGAAACTGTGTCGCCGATTATCAGATCATGCGCGTTAATAAAAGCCGGATTCAATATTATATCGTTTTCGGCTGAAAGAGGATTTCCGGAAACAGCCGGTATGTTGAGCGCAGGGCCGTTTTGCGTGTCGAGCGAAATAAGGCGAAGGGTTATGAGTTCATCGGACCCGGAAACTTCGGCTCTGACCTCGACGACGTATCTTGAATCCGAGACGGAGACGCCTTCGATCTCAGACAGACCGTCGGCAAGGCTCTTCGGCATTGCGTCAACTTTAGCGAAAACGTCCGCGAGCCTGTAATCATTGTAGAACTTGAGTATGGACTGCTCCAAACCGTCAGCCGCTATGCTCATGCCCAAGTACATCATAATGCCGATCGCGATCAGAAATACGCAGGCCGAATATGATTTTTTATTTGACCATACAGCTCGCGCCGCTTTTTTAAACAACACGTCACCAATTCACCTCCTCGGGAGATATCGGTTTTTCGTTAACGGTGACACTGTCTATCAAACCGTCCTTAATGCTGAAGACCCGGTTTCCCATTCCTCCTATCGCTGCGTTATGGGTGATGATCACAACGGTCTTTTTGTACTTTACGTTGAAATCTTTCAGTATTCGAAGAACCTGTATGCCGGTTTGAAAATCGAGGGCGCCCGTAGGCTCGTCGCAGAGCAACAGAGAAGGATTTTTGCTGACCGCTCTGGCTATCGCCACCCTCTGCTGCTGACCTCCCGAGAGCTGAGACGGGAAATGCCGGCCCCTGTCGGCGAGACCGATGCTTTCCAAAAGACTTCCGCTTGATATAGGGGACTGTGACAGTTCGGCGGCTAAAAAAATATTTTCCTCGGCGGTCAGATTGGGAATCAGATTATAAAACTGAAATACAAAACCGACGGCCGTTCGCCTGTATGCCGTGAGTTCCCGGTCAGACGCTTCGGAAATATTCTTTCCGTTGAAAATAATTGAGCCGGACGTGGGCTTGTCGATTCCGCCTATTATATTGAGAAGCGTGCTTTTTCCGGAGCCGCTCGGCCCCAGAATCACGACAAATTCCCCGGCGAACAAAGAGAAGTTAACGCCGCGTAAAGCTTTGACCGTTATCTCTCCCATTATGTATTCCTTTGTCAGGCCGGTCGCTTCCAAAATCTTTTCCATAGATATCACCTTCCCGCATCGTTTGCGCTAAAGAATTTATTTAAAGAAAAGCTTTCTGAAAATGCTGAAATATTCCTTAAGATCAATTAAGTATTTTTCATATTCGCTTTGGTAGTCCTTCAGTTTTTTATCCGGGCTGAGTTTTGATTCCGAATAGCCTTCCAGCGTCCACATGATTATATTTACGGCTTTTTCCGCGTCGATCCCGTCTTTGAAAAGAGACGTGTTCCGGTCGGAGGAAATACGAGGGGCGATTTCCGCCTGTATTTCGGCTATCCGGACTGCGAATTCATTTCCCGGATAATCGTTGGCGCGGGTGTAAGCGGCGGTAATAAACTCAAACAGAGCGGGGTGTTTATAAGACAAATCGAATTTCAGGCGAATCATTTGCTCCAAATGCTCAAGCAGGTCTTTCCGGTCGGCGCTGATAAGGTCGAAATAATTTTCGCGCAAAATGTCAAAAGCATAGTGCAGCAAAAACTCGTACAGACCCTTTTTCGTTCCGAAATAATGAAACAGGAGCCCTTTGGATATACCGGCTTCGGCAACTATGTCGTCTGTGGACGCGTTTTTGAAGCCTTTGCAGAATTCGGACATCGCGGCGCTGATGACATGCTCTCTTTTTTCAGCGTCCATTGTCATGATCTTATGTGATTTGATATCGTTAACATTGGTCAATAATATCACGTCCGGTCGTTTGATTTAGTGGTTGACATGATAATAACACTATTGACTCGATTAGTCAATAGTGTTATTGAGAATTTCCGTATATATTTTTTCTGTATGGGAAAGAGCGGCGTCACTCTCGTTTTTTCAGTTTCAACTTCCTTCCGGCTCGCTTTTTTCTCAGTCTTTTTTTGTCGCCCGATTTTGATTTGTAGAATTCCGTAATGCGTTCGTCCGCTTTGTAAACGATTCTGTTTGCCGTCCAGGAATCGTCTTCGGTTTTGCGGAATTTGAGTCTGATCAGAAAGTCACCGTGTTTTTTACAGGATGAGAGGGTCATATATCTTTTGTCGCCTTGATTGATCCAAGAGGCGTTAACGAGAGGCGTGCCGCAGTTAGGGCATAGAACGCGGGTCAGGGATGAGTCGGCGAAGGCGTCCCTTTTGCTCGGAAAACCTGAAAAGCTGACGTGATCCAAGGGTATGGGGCTTGGGTTCTCGCTGTCGTTGTCGTCCGGGTTTTTTGAAGGACCCATACTGAGCAGACGGACAGTGTCGTCGTAAAGCGGTATGCTCTCTTCAAGATCCAAGCGGGCGCAAACAAGCGCCGCGTTATAAGCGTCGTCGAGCGCGTCGTGAGCGGCTCCCGCAGGTTCGATGGCATAATGCTCCATTGCTGAAACGAGAGATTTTTGATTTCTGTCGCCTCCGGCGCGGATATTGTGCAATACCTGGAGATTTATCCATCCCGCTATCCAGTCCCAGTCGAGGTCGTGGATGATGATGTTTTGCTCCATAATACCTTTATCGTCATAACCCCAGGTGAGGAAAGTGCAGTTGTCGCCGCACCAAAGCTTAAAACTCTCGAAGGCTTCTTTGAAGCCGCTGCCGCCGGACAGCCGTTCCTTATCAAAACCGGTGAGTTTTTTTACTTTGTAGTGCATGTGTCTGAAATATATCGGTTTTATATCGATTTGAAACGTATCGCCCGGCGACATGTCATCTCTCAGCTTGACAGCGCCTATCTGTATTATCTCGCCGCGGAGATGTATGGGAAGTTTGTTAAAAACAGGGGACTTTGACGACATGGCCTGATTCCATTCAAGGTCTAAAACAATGTATTGCATCTTTAATGTACGGTCCTTTATATAAGGTTTTTTAAGTGTTTTTTAAGAATTTTCCTGATGAGGCAAAGCAATATGACGCCTATGACCGCGGCCGCCGCGGTCCTGACACAGTCGGGGTCCGAGGAGAGGCCGAGGGCGAGAGCGGCGGCGGGCGGATGCACGAGATTGGTCGAGATCATCAAAAAAGTTGCCGCCGCGGCCGCCGCGGCGCATATCAGTATCAAAACATACTCCGCGCCGGCGAAGCCCAAAGCCGCGATTTCGGTATGCAGCAGTCCGAATACTATGCCGGATACAGAACCGAAAACATAGCCGCCCGTTAAATTCCTCGTTTTGGAAGCATTGGTATGCGGGGTTATGAATAAAATGAAACTGCTTGCCCCCAAGGACGCTACAACTATGCCGCCGAAAAATCTGTAGACAAGCAGTACGAGAGACAGGCAAAAAGCGATTATCAGGCTTTGAATAATGTAGTTTTTTCGGTTCTTATGAAAATTGCCGTTTAAAAAATTTGAGAATAAAATATCCGTCAATGCCGGAAACATCAGGCATCCCTCAGCTTTCTTGAATGAGGTTATGTTTCGCTGTCCGCCGAGCTCGGTTTATTTTGAGACAAGTTTGCAGAGTAACGTTTATCAGTGCAGAAAAGTATATAGACCGTCAGGGCGATAAGTATCCAAACGGAACTGAGCCAAAACGAAAACCTGATATCCGCTGCGTCGGCGACGGCGCCGAGTATCGGTGAGCCGATGACTATGCCGAGATCGACGGCGCAGTAATAGGCGCCGGACGCCGTTCCGCGCCGCTGCGGAGAGCATCTGCGGAACATCATTTGATTCATCGTCGGCAACAGAGCGCCTTGGGAAATGCCTATAGGCACGGCAAGAGCGGCGAGGGCGGTCATCGAGTTCACGGTAGGAATGAGAGAAATAAGACAGGCTAACATCGCGGCGGCGGGGATGACGACAACGTCCGCGCCGCGTTTGTCGACGACTTTTCCCAATAACAGTCTGGAGAACAAAACACCGAGAGCGCTGAAAGTAAAATAAAGGCCGCTGTTGCCGAAACCTTTCAGCTCGGCAAAAACGGTTATGTAGCTCAGTATGCTCGCAATGCCGAAAAACATAATCAACAAAACAACGCCGGGCTTAAAAACCGCATATTCAAAGCCGAGTATGGTTTTCGGCAGGGGTCCGGCCGGGACGCCGGCGTTTCCCGAGGGTTTTTCCCGGCCGGACGAAGCCGGGGCCGCCGAAGCTTCCGATTTCCGGCGCCGGCGCTCATAGGTCAGAAAGCAGGCGAATATCATACCCGCTCCGGCAATAAAAAAGCCGAAGAAAAACAGGTTTTTATAGTCGGCTGCCGTTCCTCCGGCCACTATCGCAAGCGCCAGGGCGGGCGCCGTCATTTGGCCCACGGTGGAATACAGACCGAAATAACCTATGCCTTCGGCAAGTCTGCTTTTCGGCAATACGTCCGCCGCGGCCGCGCCGCCGCAGGTGGAATGCAAACCGAAGCCGATGCCGCTGATCATTCGCAGAACGATGAGCATTATTACCGAGGTCGTAAAAGCGAAGCCGAAAGCTGCCGCGGAGCATATTAAAGCTCCCGAAATGAGAAGCTTTACTCTGCCTATCCTGTCTGAAAAAACGCCGGCGGCGGGCCTTACGGCAAGGGCGGTAAGAGAGTATACGGAGGTTATGATACCCGCATAAAAGGCCCTGCCCGTAATAAATAGCATATAGGGCGGCAATGTCGCTATAAAAGCATAAGTGTAGATGTTAACGCAAAGAGACGAACACATTATGATTATGTAGTCTTTTGACAGAAGTTTTTCTTTTTTTGTTTCCGGGCCGGGAGTCATTATCGGTCTTCTTCCTCTTTCTTGTTTGTTGGCGGCAGCGCGTCGGAGGGGAGCATCGGTTTTGTCGCGGTAATAAGCAGCAATAAGACGGCGGGAGCCCGGGCGGGCATTGAGCTTGCTCCGGCGAAAAACGGCGAGGGCGAGAACGATCCGGAATACGGAAGGTATCCGTTGTCCCACCACCAGCTGTCTTTAAACTCTGCGGTGGCGGACCACCAGGCAGGATCTCCCCACTCACTTGATGAGATGGGATCGCCGTCGGCCGTGCCCCCTCCTCCTTTACCCTCTAATTCATCGCTCGCGTAACATTTTACCGGCGGGGGGGCATTATAAGCTCCGATAATAAGGCCGACCCTGTTGCCGGCATGTTCTGTCGGGCTGCTGAGCGAGCTGTTAAGAGCTACGCAGTTGCTTACTAAATTTGCGGCATTCCAACTGCTGATGCTGAAGTAAGTGCCTACTATTCCTCCGACGCCGCCTTCGTGATAAGCTTTGCTGACATTGTCCGTCACGGAACCTGTTGCTATGCACAATCGAACGGAGGCTGTTGTGTTCGGTATGATTCCGACGACGCCTCCGATCGGGGCTTTTCCTGCCACATCGCATGCGGAATAACAGTTTTCCACAGACCCCGAGCCGCTCAACTCACCGACGATTCCGCCTATTTTCGATGCTTCTGTTGTTCCGCTCGATATACTCCCCGATACAAAGCAGTTTTCGATATTGCCCAAGCACACGCCGGCGATCCCGCCGATATTTGCAGCGCTGCTGTCGGTTATCGTTATGCTGATGTCTTCAAGTTTCAGGTCAAAGACTTTCCCGGTCGCGCCTATGTAACCGAACAATCCTTGATTACCGTAAGCGGAATTTATCTCCATATTTTTTATTGTATAACCGTCTCCGTCCAAAGAACCTGTGAATGGGTCGTATGAAGCGCCCATTATCGGAGTCCAGGGGTTTGCTGATAACAGAGCCAGATCGACGTCCTCTGTCAGCTTGTAGTGAACATCAAGCGTCCAATCGGTGTAGGGCGCCGTCCCTCTGCCGACATAAATGAAGTCATCCGCTTTGACGAGGAAGGGGTTGGCTGCCGTGCCGTCTCCGGTCTGGCTGAAAGCTGACGTTGTGATTTCAATGCTGCGCTCCGGGGCGCCCGCCTCAAAGTTGTCGTTTTCGGCGGAGCGTGCCCAGACATAATAGCCGGTCGAAGGGTCAAGTCCTGTGATAGTGGTTCCGGTCTGCCATCCTGTCGTCGGACTGCTGCCGGGAGAAGTACTGACGGCATATTCGGCTGTTTGCTCTGTCGTCGAAGGAGTTAAGGTCACGGGGTCTACCGTTATGCTGTTATGTGATACCGAAGACTTGTTCGGCTCGCTGACACCGGCGCCCGCAGCTTTTACTACGTTCAGCAGACGGGAATCATCTGTTTCGTTATAGTTTGAGTCCCCGGCTTTAACTGCCGTTATGAGCACGGTCCCCGCGCCGGTTATCGTCGCTGTGTCTCCCGAAATGCTCAGCACAGAATTGCCCGAAGGGACGGTATAGGTCAAAGCGCCGGTCCCGCTGCCTCCCGTCGAGGTCAGGGTAAAATCGGCGTCGCCGAAGGTTTTTGTGCCGGGATTGGTTATTGTCAAAGGAGCCTGCGCGCCTTTTAAGACAGTGATCTCTCTTGTTGCGGTCGCAGAGTTATAGACAAGGTCTCCGGCTTTGACTGCCGTTACCGTAACGCTCCCCGCGCCTTCTATCGTTGCCGTGTCTCCCGAGATGCTCAGCACGGGATTCGGCGGCACGGTATAGGTCACAGCGCCGGTCCCGTCGCCTCCCTGTGTTGTGAGCTTAAACGGGATGTCGCCGTAGAAAAGCGGGCCGGGGTAGTCGATCGACAGCGCGGATTGATCCTGTTTTGAGGCCGGCGGGGTCACGGTCAGGGTCAAAACGGCGGTCGCGCTGTTGTATAAGGAGTCGCCGGACTTAGTTGCGGTTATATTTGCCGTTCCGAGGCCGGTGAATGTCACAAGGCCTGAATTGCTGACCGTGAGGATACCGGTGTTGCCGCTTGAGTATGTGACAGCGCCGCTGCCGCTGCCGCCGCTCAGTATCAGTTGGACCGGGCCGGCTCCCGTTTCAAAGGCATGGACTCCGCCCGGCGCCGAGAGCGATAAAGCGGTTTGATTTTGCTTGGGCGGCGGAATCGTTCCGCTGTCGCCGCCTCCTCCGGAACCCGGGTCGGGCTGTGAAGGTGGCGCCGCCGGGGCCGGCGGCTCAGGCGGAGGCGCGGGAGGTGCGGGAGGTGCGGGAGGGGGAGCCGGAGGCGCGGGAGGGGGAGCGGGCTCCGGAGCGGGGTCGGGCGCCGAGGGAGCCGTTTCGGCCGCGCTTTGTCCGGAGGAGGACGATCCGGGGGCTTCGGAAGCCGAGGATGAATTTCCTCCGGCGCTCTGTTCCGGCGCGGAAGCAGTTCCTTCGGGGCCTGCGCTTTGAGATTGGCCCGGCTCTGCCGGTCCCTGCCCGGGTGCTGCCGGTTCGGCAGGAGCCGTCATTCCGGGAACAGCACCGTTCAATTCGCCCGCCGGTTCTCCCCTTACTTCGGGGGCCGGCAGCGTCGGAAGCACTCTTTCCGCCTCAGAGGATGAGATTATCTGCGCTTGGGGTCTTTCCTCGGCAGATCTCGCGCTGTCGGCTTCCTGACGTTTATGAAGAGCGTCTTCGAGACGCTCGACCAAATCCGGCGCTTGGTTCATAATTTGAGGGTTATTGAGAAGCTCCTGAAGTATATGTGAATCCAGCGATTCAAGAGGCACAGTAAAAGCGTTCGGCCTGCCCTCGTCCGTGAAATCGCCTACTTCGCTGTGGTCGCCTGTAATATCCTGAGAGATTTGTACCACGCCGTTCGGGCTGATCAGAAAACTGCGCACTTGTGTGCCGCCGCCGTCGCCCTGATCGGCCAAGTCAAAACGCACGGCCCCGTCAATGACCATAAGCCGCGCGAAAGGATTGCCGCCGTCTGCCTCACCCGGAGCGTTGCGCCTGTAAATGAGGACGTATTCCGTGCCGCGCACGCCGGCGATGACGTTTGAGGTGCGGATAACATTGCGAGAGCTGTCCTCGAGTTCGGTGTGTAATTTGTTTTTCACCATGCCTTCGATCAGGTTGATAGAGCTGTCGTCCCGGTTATGGCGGTTCCATACGGAGTTGAGCGAGAGCTGCGTCATTTCTCCTACAGTCAGGTCTTTTCCGTAATAGGTAACGTTCACGGCGCCGCCGACGCCGGTGGATATCACGTCCCCGGAACTCAGGGTCATGCCCCGGTATACGGGAACAGAGGCATAGCCTCCGCCTTTGAATACTTCGGCGGGGCTTTGGACGGATGTTACCCTCGGGCCTTGTGAATCATCCGGCGCCGTGGCTGAAACGGGCGCCGAAAGCGTGAGCATCAGCGCTAATGCCGGTATGCAGGCCATTATTCTTTTTAGCATATTCTCCGCCTCCTAACACCGGAAAGAAAAATCTTTAAACCGGAAAGCGTATCGGAATTAAGGCTTTGCGCGGACGGTCACAGGTCTATTGTCATGTGGTCGGCAACTGTGATCGCACCGGGGAATACCGCGCGGGCCTTTTTTTGAATATCATCTATTTCATCGTCGGTGGCGCTCGGTGAATAGTGGAGCAGCGCCAAACGTTTTACACCGGCCTTTTTTGCCAGTTCGGCGCTCTCGCGCCAGCTGGAGTGGCCCCAGCCCGGTATTATCTTGTCGTCATCAAAAAAAGAGTCAAATACGAGAAGGTCTGCGCCGGATATAAATTCAAGCAGATCTGTGTCGTCTGTGTGGTTGCCGAGTTCCACGTCGCAGCAAGCGCAGAAAGATTTATTGTTGTATTCCACTCGGTATCCCAAAGCGCCGCCCGGGTGAGAGACCGAACAGGCGCTGACTTTTGCTCCGCCGGAGAAGTTGACGGTATCGCCGCCTTTTATCGTTTTAAAATCAATGAGGGCTTTAAATTCCTTGAATCCGGCAGGGCTGATCGGAGGAGAGAGATAGTTTTCCAAAATTCCGCGCACGTCGTATCCGCCGGAATCGCAGCCGTATATGACGACTTCTTTTTGAGGGTCAAACAGTTCTTTACAAAACAGCAGCCCCTCTATATGGTCGACATGGTAATGTGAGAACAACAGGTTTATTTTAGGACTGCGGCAGCTCTCAAGCCCGGACAGGCCGTTGATACCGGAACCCGAGTCGATTACCAAGATGTCGTCTCCCGCCGCAACGGCAATGCACATGGTATTGGAGCCGTATTTCTTTCTTTTGCCGTTATTATAGGCGCAAGAACCGTTTGTGCCCAAAAAATTTATTTTGAATGTTTCCAACGTTTTCCTCCTGAATGTACTCGGGCAGTGTAAGACACGGCTGTCAAAAAGCCGTCCGCTTACGGGGATTTGGGGCGGTCATATACGTTTTCGAGGCTGTAGATCTGTATTCCCGTTTTTTTGTTTTTCACGTTGATAACGCCCAAGTCGGTAACTTCCACATAGTCCTTGACTTTCTGATATGTGGCGTCCGAAATGATGATACGGCCTTTTTCCGCGTTGGCCTCAAGTCTTGCCGCAGTGTTGACAGTGTCGCCTATGGCGGTGTATTCCATTCGGAAATCCGAACCCATGTTGCCTACGACCGCCGTTCCGGTGTTTACCCCGACGCCGAACTGCAGGTCCACGCCGTAAGTTTCGATGATCTCGTCGCGCAGGGGCTCGGCGCCGACTTTCATCGCCCACGCCGCTCTGACGGCGCAAAGCGGATGGTTCGGCAGATCGTTCGGCGCGTTAAAAACAGCCATTGTTGCGTCGCCTATGTATTTGTCTATCGTGCCGCCGTTTTCCTGAATAGAGCGGCTCGTCAGAGCAAGGTACCGGTTCACCATTGCGACGACCATTTCCGGAGAGTTTGCTTCCGAGAAAGCGGTAAAGCCCCGGATGTCCACAAACAGCACGCTGATTTCTTTGACCGTACCCCCCAATTGGACCTCGACGTTGCCGGATATTATCTCATTTACGACCTCCGGCGCAACAAAGCGACCGAAAAGGGATTGTATATGCTGCTTTTCGTTTTGCATGGCTAAAATGTTGAGAACGAACATCGCGATAAAGCACACGATCACAAAGATCACGCCGTCTCCTGACTTTATGATAAGGTCAAATCGGGAAAAGGCGATCTTAGCAGCGGCAAGCTGCGCGACGATGATACCGACGGAAGCCAAAGCGCCCCACAGGGATTTCAATAGGTTCAGCACTGCGACGGTAATGACGCCGAATGCGGCAAACAATGCGATATCAAGCCACCCGGGGGCATCCTCTTTGAAGTTCCCCTCAAGCATGTTCTGTATTATATTCGCGTTTATTTCCACGCTGTAGGTTTTGGCGCTCTTATTCATCGGCGTCGGATAATCGTCCGTGCCTATGCCTTGGGCGTAAGGGCCGATAAGCACAATGGCGCCTTCGAAAAGCGCGGGATCGACCAGATCGTTTATTACCTCCCAAAGTGAAAGCTTTAAAAACCCGCCGGGACCCGTGACGTAATCGATGGGGAGCTGCCCGTAACTGTCAAGAGGCAGTGCGCTTTCTTTTGTTCCCGTAACGCGGCAGTATGTTTTATAGACTTCATATGGCAGGGAATGTATGGTAATGTCTCCGTAGCGGATCGAGGTCAGAGCCCTGCGCATCACGCCGTCGGATTCGTCCTGTTCGATGTTTAAAAAGCCGACGTCGACGACTTTGGCAAGCTCACTGAAGGGAAGTATGTAGTCCTCGGCCTCGAACATGGCCTGCTGCGATGTTTTGGGATAAAACGCCATGCCGCCGAGAACGAGTCTGTCGGTATTCTCCGCCAAAGCGACCAGAGCGAGATCGTTTTCCTCGCTCATGCCGTAAGCGTCATAGAGTATTAAAGCGCCGACGGCGGCGGCTCCCATATCGAGAGCTTTTTCCGCGGCGTCAGTAACAAAAAGCCGCGGCCAGGGCCATTGGCCGATCTCATTAATACTGCGCTCGTCCATTCCTATGATGACTATGCGCCCGGAGGGTTCCCTTCCGGACAAAAGCAGGTTGTCATAGATGACATTGTCCAACGCGGGAACAGTGTTGAAATACCGTATTAAGCCGAATAGTATCAGCAATAAGGCGGGTATTATGATTTTCAGCTTTTTCAGCATTACCGGTCAACCTCTCAAATCAGACGGGATATGCAACGCAATCAGACTGAATTCCGAAAACCACTCGAAAGTATAGGGGAACAGCCGCACGATCTCGTCGATGGTGGTGACTGCCACGCCTTTCATTATGAAGTAGTCCTCGTTCAAATGCAGACGTGTGTCAGTATCGAGTATACTGACGGTCAGGACGTCAGTTACTTCATTTAGCGTGACAATGGCGCCGAGCGCCTCGAACAGGGGGCGTATTGGGACATATATGGAATCCGCTGTGATCCAAGGCCGGATCCGGCCCATATCGACCCTTTCGTCGTCTATGTAAACGCGGATGTCTCCGTTGTAGGAGTATCTCGAATCTGTGGTAATTCCGGTTTTTGAAAGCAGCTCGTAGCGGGACGGGCGGCCTTCCATGAGCCTGTCTGTCATCGGCACCGAAACGACGCGGTTGTTCACGGTGTCGGAAATATACAGAAACTCGCCGTCCGTGCAGACGCCCTCGGGTCTTGTTAGCGCCATGTTCTCCGCCGACGAGTAATATTGGCCCGCTTGTCCGTTGCCGGCCAAGGTGCGCGTTTTTCCCGCTTCGATAATGCGGACGGCGTGATTCATGGCGTCTGCAACGAGGAGAGAGCCGTCGGGCATTAGAGCGACGCCGCGGGGAAAATTGAAGCGTGCGTTTTCGTTTTCGCCGTCTGTATAGCCGCCTGAGGAGTAACCGGTGGCCCTGTCGATCTCTCCGGGCGCCCCGGCGAGAGTTGTGACTGTCCCGTTTGATATCTTGCGGATACAGTGGTTTGCCGAATCCGAGACATATATATCGCCTGACGGCGATACGGCGATCCCCGACGGCTCACAGAACCTTGCGTCTTTTAATTCGCCGTCTCGCCAGCCCTGTTCCTCCGGGCCTCCCGCGAACAAGGTCACATTGCCGTCGCGGTCTATGCGCCTTATGCAATGGTTCATTGTGTCAGCCACATATATAATGCCTGCCGTGTCCGCTGCGGCGGCGCGCGGCGCGTTAAAACGAGCGTCTGTCTCTTTGCCGTCTTTAAATCCGACGGAGCCGTTGCCGGCGACGGTGACGACAAACTCGCTGTCCATCCGACGGATAACGTTATTGCCTGTGTCACATATTATTATGCTGCCGTCGGGGGCGACCGCCACGCCGGCCGGCTTCATGAACATCGCGTTTTCCCTGTATCCGTCGATCAGAGCTCCCGAATCGAAATAAGACAGGCCGTATTGCCCCGGTATGCCGACGCGGATGTTTTTTCCGGCCTCAATGATCTGGATCCTGTCGCACATGCAGTCGGCTATGATCAGTTTATCGCCCGAGAGGGTTATCCCTACAGGATAGTAAAGTTCGTCGGTATACCTTTGAGGGTCCCAAATGCCGTCATAAACCTCGACTTTTGTCGTCGCGACCGCTTCGGCTAAAGCCGTTGCGGAACGCTCAAGGTCATCGTCCGTCCACGGCTTAAAAACAAAAAGCAAAACGCCGGTACCGGCGATCAAAACGGCGATGACCGGCATAAATATTAAGTATCTTTTTTTCTTTTTTTGCTTTCGGTTGCCCATTTACCGCTCCGTTCGGGTGATAGTTAACTGACCGGAATAAACAGTGTACTGCAGGAGTAGGGATTCAAATCACGGCGTCATCGGTCATTGTTTTACCTGCTCCGCTTTCCGCGAAAAGTTCCACTAACTCTCCGTCGAGTTTGCCTTCGTCCGCCATCTCGATCAATATCCCGAGCGCTTTTTCAAAGGAGATGGATTTTCTGTAGGGCCTGTCGCTTGCCGTCAGCGAATCGAAAATATCCATAATTGTGATCAAATGAGCTTCAATAGGTATTTGGGTTTGGGTCAGTTTATCGGGATAGCCTGTCCCGTCCATGAATTCATGGTGTTTTCTTGCCCAATCCGGCACGTGTTCGTACTGTTTGTTAAATACAATATTGTCAAGGAGCCGGCCGGTCACGACAACATGGTTTTGCATGCTGTCGCGCTCGGAGTCCGTAAGCGTGCCTCGCCTTATGGACAGACTCTCGATATCGTAAGGTTCGAATATGTTCTTTTCTGTTCCGGTTTCATCCGTATATGTCAAAGCGGATAACTCACATACCAAAACCGCGTCGTCGTCGCTTAAATATGAAGCGGTGTTGATTCGCTCCGTGACCTCGAGCAGCTCACTCAGTTTTTTTATCTCGGCGTTGTACTCGGATTCGGGTTTTCTGCCTGACAGGAATTCAACTTCAACCTGAAGCTTTTTTATGGCAAACCTTTGGCGGATCAATGAGATCTTTCCGTCCAAACGGCTTTCCTTATCCATTATGTCAAGAGGCGTCACGACTTTTCCGATATCGTGAAGCAGAGTGGCCATTATCAGCTGTTCTTCTTTGTTTTCGTCCAAGTGGTATTTGGAATCAGGCGGAAAACGGTCGCGGAGATACCGGACAAAGTCTTTGACATATTCGGCTGTTTTTTTGGCATGGTTAACGGTGTAAGGAGAGCGCTCGTCTATTGCCTGTGACATAACGCGGACGAAGGAGTAAAACAATCCTTTTATTTCTTCAACGTTTTGCATGTTAGCCAAAGCGGAGGCGGCGATATTCGCTATAGAGCGGAAAACAAACTCCAAGTTAGGGTCGAATCGGATTATATTGTTTGATTGATCCCGGGCGTTTATCAGCTGTATCACGCCGATCACATTGCCCTGAAGGTCGGGAAGAGGGAAGACCATCATGGATTTGGTGTGGAAGCCGGTCAGTTTGTCGTAGTTTTTCGGGCCTTGGAAATTGAATTCATTACAGTTATAAACGTCGGCGATGTTGATGACTGTATTTTTTATGGCGCAGTAAGCGCTGACGTTTTCGATAGCGGTCTTGTCAAGGGAGACGGGCGGCAGCGTGATTTCCTCTTCGCGTAAAAAATTGCCGAGGATCTCGTTGTGCATTATCGCAAAGTGCAGTTTGCCGTCGCGCACAACATACAGAGTTCCCGCCTCGCAAAGCGCGATGTCGCGCATCTTGTTCAGGATGATGTCCAACAAATTCATAAAGTCCCGCTCATTGTTGAACGCAACGATTATGTCGAGTATTTTTTTCAGATCAACCGATTCAAAATGCGAGTCCAATTATTATACTCCTCCGTCCGGAAAACTTGTTCTCACATATTGATTATACACAAAAAATCGGCCGTTACAAGTCATTGTTGGAGAATACCGCGTAAAAAAGCCGGGAATACTCCCGGCGGGTTTCGAGAACAGTCAGAAAAGCGGCTAAAAAACAATGTTTTTAGGGATAATGTGAATTGCCGGATTGAATTCGCGCATAAGGCGTGATATGCTTCCATAAGCTTAGTCCGGAAGCCCCGCCCGGGAAAGAGCGACGTCCACCGCAGGAGCGTACATCTCCATATCGCGCACGGACAGTTGCTCAAAAATAAATTGCCGGACGTTTCGGTTGATAAGGCTCCAGTTTATGCTGAACAGCTGCATATCGCGTACGCGGTATTGCCTGTCGTGCATATTCGCGTACTCGGCTTTTTTATCCAATCGCGGGGCTCTGTCTTCCTCAGTCAATAATTTGAGTATCAATATTTTGCCGTAGTGGCACATTTCGGTATCAACGGCCAAGTCGCTGCCCAATGGCTGATTGGAAAAACCGTATTGAAGCCAAACGACATTTACCGTATTCGGTATCAAAAGCCACTCATCCTCGGGTTCATCCGGGAAAATCGCCTGTTTGTACAGGGGGACAGGGGCTTTACCGTCGTCTTTAACGAATTGATGGGCATATCCTTTTATTATTGTGCTGCTTTGTGAAGTAACGCCGCCTTTATTCCTGACAAGAAGCAGCGGCGCTTCGGTCGTTACCTTTTTTTCCTGCGCGGGGAGCGGAAGTGTCCATCCGTCTCTGTAACTAACAAGCTTCAAGCTTTCGTTGAGCGGGTGAATGCAGTATCCTTTGTCCGCGGGGAAATAAGCTTCCGTTTGAGGGTCTGTCGGCAGAACAAGCAGTGGCGGACACTTTGAACTGAACATGATTGTCACTCCTCAATATGTTATTGTGATGCGTCAGTACTTATTTTAGTCTTCGAGCATAAAAAAAACAAGGCATTTCAGTTAAAAGTTTCGGTTTTTTTGCCGGAAATCCTACATTTCGCGGATGTGACGGAATCGGAAGACGTGCAGGATTTAGGTTCCTGTGCCGCAAGGCGTAGGGGTTCGACTCCCCTCATCCGCACCGGTGACGGTCAAACGAGTCTTTTTTATGGAGATGATGAAAACATCGAAACATTCTTTGCCCGGGCAGATGGTGTATGCGTGAAACATTGGACACAAATTATCGGTAAATAATCAATTTCCCGGATTGTCAAAATGTGCATGCCAAAAAGGGCGCGCCCGCTGTCTATGCGGGACAACCCGGTCGAGATTGACGGCGATGTGCCGGACGACGAGTTAAAGCGAATGCTTGAACACAGCTATGACTTGATAAAACCGAAAGCGAGGAAACGTAAGATGCTTACTGTAAACAAAGAAAAATGTCCGCAAAACCATGAATGTCCCTCTATTCCCGTTTGCCCAAACGGGGCGATTTCACAAAGAGATATTCATTCCCTTCCGGAGATTGACTCGTCCAAGTGTGTGTTGTGCGGTAAATGTATGGAGTTTTGTCCGAAAGGCGCGTTCGAGATGTCGTGAGGTGAATTTAGCATGGCGTTACGCAAGCTAATGAGTTGGGATGACCCGACTTTCCGCAAGTCAAGCCGTTCGGTTGAGACGTTTGACGAACGGCTTATGAGGAGAAATTTTATGCAGATTAGCGGCAACTTGATTGACAAGAAAATCAACTCTGATACTTCCGTCGATGAGGTATAACCTATGCTCGGACACTTCGGATTTTCATATATCGGATTGATTTATATACTCATGCTCCAAATCCCAAATCTCAAATGGTCGCGTCATAAACCGGAAGGCTATGACCCGTCAGGTGAAAACAAAATACTACTCGTGATTGAACGCGCAGGTCAGGTGTTATGCACCGCGTCAATCCTCTTGTTTACCGATTATGAGCCGCGTACTCTTGAACCGTGGACAGCGTGGTTTGTTATTTCGGCGGCGTTGATGATCTTTTATGAAGCATATTGGTTTCGGTATTTCAGAAGTAAGCAAACCGTAAATGATTTTTACCGCCCGTTTCTCTTCGTTCCTGCCCCGGGAGCTGCGTTGCCCGTGGCTGCGTTTTTACTGCTTGGAATATTCGGAAAAGTGATATGGCTGATTGTGTCATCGGTGATACTCGGCGTCGGTCATATTGGGATACATTTGCAGCACATATATCGTGACAGCAGGTGATTATTTGAGAAATAATAACATGTTCGCCCCGCAATAAAGCCCGTAACCGCATAAAGTTACGTTTCTTTTTATAAGGCTGTTTTTTCTCTCATACTGACATCCCTTTTCGTGCTTCCTTATTATTAATAAGCATATCATGATAAACAAGACAGCTGCCCGTCTTATTTATTTGTAGTTTGAAATTATTTTTTCTGCGGCGGAGACTATGCCGTCTGCTATATATTCCGGCTCCAACACCTTGACTGCGCCGCCGAATCCGAGCAGCCACTCAATGATATAGTCTCGATTGGTGAAACCGATTTCAAACCTCAATCCGTTGCCCGTTTCTGTATAGCAGTCAATACCGTAATACTCGATGAGCTTATACCGCTGCGAAGGGTCAAACAATGCGACAAGTTTGATTTCATCAGCCTGTTTGTTAACAAAACTGCGTCTTTCAGGCGGAATATCACGCGGTGTATAGGGTTCATCACATAATGACAGATTCCATAAGCGTGTCAGCTTGAACAAGCGCCAATCCTGCCTTTCAATACAGAACCCGAACACATACCAAGCCGTCCGTCGGAAAATAACGAAGTACGGCTCAATGCGTCGGTGATCTTCGCCTTTATCGTAATAATAATCAAATTCTATCAATCGCGTCTCGAGAACAGCGCTTTTGATCAGTTCAATCTTGATAGTGAGCTGTCCTTTGTAATGTGAAGCAAGGTCGATGATAACAGGTTCCCGCAAGGAAACGACCGCGTCGGAATTGGCATTGAGCTTGTCCAGCGTTCGTTCAATATTTGACCGGTCCGATACGCTTCCGATTCCTTTTAATGCGGCTATGATACCTGACAACTCATCTGTGGTCAACACGCTTTTATCCAGCTTAAAACCTTCGGCAATCGATATGCCGCCGCCTGCTCCTTGATGAGTTACGATGGGGATTCCGGCTTGACAAAGCGCGTCGATATCGCGTCCGACGGTTCGGCGATTGACCTCAAATCTCTCTGCGAGGTACGGCGCAGTCACACGGTCGTTTTTCAGCAGAATGGTCAATATTCCAAGTAAACGGTCAAGTTTCATCCGCTCTCCCTTTCTGTTCCGGACTTATATCCGCAAGTTTCGATGTATTTCCATTATACTCCACAGGCACGACAGCGTCATGTCTTGTTTGTTAACTTATAAATAAATCACTTGAAGACTCACGTCATATTCGGCTTGCAGTTTGTTCTTGCGAATTCTCAGATTCATGTATATAATGACATTGTTTATGCTTATGAGGGAACCTCAGACAAATACGGAAAAACACTTGACTTATACAAATTGAAAGGAATGATAAAATGAAAAGGAAGAATCTGTGCGCGTTGATTTTAGCTTTGGTAATGGTGTTTGCTCTTGTCGCTTGCGGCGGCTCCGGCGGTAGCAACACTCCCGGCAACGCTTCCGCTCCTGACGACAAATCTTACAATTTGGTTTACAGCTATTTTGGTCCCGGTCACATAGGCCCCGGACTGTTCATGACCAAGATCGCGGAGGAAATTGAAAGAGAGACGGACGGACGGCTCACTTTTGACATCCATTTCAACGGCACCCTCTTGGGGACCGGCGACGTCATAGCCGGCTGCATCAACGGCGTCGCAGATATCGTTGTGGTCGACTCAAGTGTCGTTGGAGAAGTATTTCTTCTGAATAATGTATTTTCAATGCCTTTTATGAACACACCGCCATCAAAGCCGGCAATGGATAAAGCTTTTAACAATATGATCGAGAATGTTCCCGAGCTGAACGAAGAACTGGCTTCGCAAAATCTTATGTGGCTGAACATTGCCCCGGCCGGCGGATATCACCTCCACGGCGTCAGCAAATTGTTTGATTCTCCGTCATCGCTTGCCGGTTACATGATAGACGGACTGGGAGAGGGCGGAAATCTCATCATTGCCCTCGGCGGTAACGGCATAACAATGGACCCCGGCGACTGGTATTTGAGCTTGAGTACCGGATTGCTTGACGGTATGCTTGCGCACTTTGCCATGATGCGCGGATTCACTGTAGACGAGCTTTTAACAACACACGTGATTTTTTCGAACACCAAAGACCCGGCCGATTATGAAAGTTTATTCGGCGGCGGACTTTACGCTCCGATACACGGTTATGTTATGAACATTGATTCCTATAACAATCTGCCCGCTGATCTGCAGAAACTTCTTACAGATAAGATGTCGGACTACGCAAGATTCTGCACAGAAGATTTCAATATGCCCGATGAAGTTATTCCGTCAATAAATATGAGCATTGAGCGCGGCGATCAGTTCATATTTGTCGGTGACAATGAGCGCGGCGAATGGGCGTTCGGCATACAGGCAATTCTGGACAAATGGTTTAGTGCCTGTGACGCCGCCGGATATGACGGACGCGCCTTATACGATTATATGCTGGAGCAGTTCGCAGCTTATTAGTATCCGGACTCCGCGAATGATCGCTTTAGTTTCCGAATAAAACCGATAAAGGCCGGAAGGGGTTACATTCCGGCCTTTATCGATTCTCTTAAACAACAACGATACATTATTGCATAGCTTTATCAATACATTCGGCGATCATATGCGCATTCTTGTCCGTGAATTTCGCCCATAGCGATTTCACCAAACATTTGAGATCCTCATCGTCGCTCAATATCACATCGCTGAGTTCGTTTATCGGTCTGCCCGCAATGCGCCGCAGTTCATGATCCATCAGTTTTAAGATGATATCATGTCCGTCATCAATTATATACTCCTCCAGTTCGCGAGCCATAGGTTTTGAAACCAGGTTGATCGCTTTTCCGGCAATCGCTTTTCCGATCGCTGATTTTGCCAAAACAGAGCCTGCGATCTCTCCTCCTTTTTGTGTGAACACCAAAGGCAGCCCGAATTTGCATATTGCAACCTGTATGCGAATGCACAACTCTTCTTCAAGGCGGTCGATCGTTCCGTCCGGTAAAAGATTGCAAAACTGCTCCGGTTCCTTTTCGCTGCGAAGAAGGTTTATAACGATGCCGGCTACGGCGTCGGACAGGATCTCTGATTTCAGCGCGCGTTCAAGGTCGTCAGTGCTAATAAGAAAACTCATATAAGATCCCGCCTCTTGTGTGGCAATTCCTGTGATTT
>WRJA01000029.1 GCA_009782435.1 Oscillospiraceae bacterium | reverse complement strand
CAGGACAAAGCCACCGGAAAGCATCAGACAGTGACCATCTCAGGATCCAGCAATCTGGATAAAAACGATATCGAACGGATGATCAAAGAAGCGGAAAACCATTCCGCGGAAGATAAGAGACGGCGCGAAGAGATTGAAGTGCGTAATGAAGCGGACAGTCTGATTTATTCTGTGGAGCGTCAACTCAAGGAAATCGGCGATCAACTGCAAATTCACGAAAAAGGCCGGATCGGGCAGCTTCTGGAAGAACTCAGGCAGCTTTTGAGTCAGCCCGCCGCAAGCCTGGAAGAAATCCGCGGCGTCACATCAGACCTGGTCCAAGCTTCCGCCGCTTTCCAAAACATCCGCGCTCAATCGTCCGGCACTCCTTTCCAAACCGGTTACGCAGGTCAAACAGGTCAGACGGGAGACGGCGCCGGTGAGGAGATCTACGACGCGGATTACACGGATTACACGGATTATGCGAATGACATGAATTAACCGGAAGGCGTGAATCATTGGTATGATCCCGGATGGAATGGATTCAGCTGAGAAACCTTGATTTTTTCCTTGGTTTTAGTCATAATAAAAGAAACGAATCATTTACCGGGATAAAGCGCAGGGGGGGATTTTCTTGGCCGCGAAATACAGAAACTATTATGAAGTGCTGGGGGTAGACCGGAAAGCGTCCCAGGACGAGATCAAACGAGCGTTCCGGAAGCTGGCGCGGAAATACCATCCGGACTTGAAAGCGGGCAATGAAAAGACCGCCGCCGAGGAAAAATTCAAAGAGATCAACGAGGCTTACGAGATCCTTTCCGATTCCGACAAACGCTCAAAATATGATCAGTTCGGCCACGCCGCTTTTGATTCGTCCGGATTCGGCTCGGGCGGCGGCTTTACCGGCGATTTCAGCGGGTTCGGCGATATCTTCGGCGATATCTTCGGCGGGTTCGGCGATATCTTCGGCGGCGGGGCGCGGTCAAAGGCCGGCCCGAGACGCGGGGAAAGCCTGAAGGCGAGTATAACGGTCACTTTTACGGAGGCGGCTTTCGGCTGCACAAAAGAGGTCAGCCTTTACAGGGTCGAAGAATGCGAGGCCTGCGGCGGCTCCGGGGCGATGAAGGGCACCTCGGCCGAAACCTGCGACAACTGCAACGGCAGGGGCTCTGTCAACTCCCAGCAGCGCACGCCGCTCGGTATTTTTTCGACGACAAGCGCCTGCCCGAAATGCGGGGGTACCGGCAAAATAATTAAACAGCCCTGCCAAACCTGCAAGGGCAGCGGCAATTTGCGAAAACAGCGCAAAATATCGGTGAACATACCCGCCGGCATCGACAACGGGCAGACCATATCCCTGCGCGGGCAGGGAAATATCGGCAAAGGCGGCGGCGGAAACGGGGACCTGCTTATCGTCGTGACAATAAAGCCCCATCCGCTGTTCAAACGCGACGGCGCGTCGGTTTTGTATTCAATGACGATAAATTTCGTGCAGGCGACGCTCGGCGCGGAGCTTGAAGTGCCGACTTTGGACGGAAACATCAAATATACCTTGCCGGAGGGCACTCAAACCGACTCTGTTTTCCGGATAAAAGGCAAAGGTATCCCTTATTTGCGCGGCGCCGGCCGCGGGGATCAATTCATCACGGTCAGCGTGGAGATACCGAAAAATCTGACGGACCGGCAAAAAGAGCTGCTGGCGGAATTCGGTAAAGCCATGGGGTCCGGCTACGGCGAAAGCAAAACCGGCGTTTCCGACAAAAAAAAGAGGCGGAACCGGTAACCCGGCCGGTTTTCCGCGAAAAACGCTCCCGGATAAGGATTGATATTGAAAAATCCGGCGACGGGCTGTATAATTAAAATATCGGCAACCGGTATGCGTCGGCGTGGCGGAACGGCAGACGCGGCGGACTCAAAATCCGCTCATAGCAATATGGTGGGGGTTCAAGTCCCTTCGCCGGCACCGGTTTTTCCGAGAACAGATACCGGCTTTGATGTTACGCCGGTATCTGTTTTGTTTTTCATATCCGAAAAAGATTTTTTCGGCAGAGCGGCATAAATCTGTTGTAAAATCGGGGGTAACGGAGTAAATTTATTTGTAATAAAACTTATAAAAAAAGGAGGCCCAAAAATGAAAAAACATGATTTTCGGCAACTGCTGGCAGGCGTCATAACAGGCGCCGTATTATTCAACGCCGTACCGGCTGTCGCGGCAGGCGTCACTGCCGCGCTCTCCGATCAGCCCGTAACCCTGAACGGCAAACCGGTACAGATAACGGCTTATAACATCGAGGGAAGCAATTACTTCAAGCTGCGGGATTTGGCCGCCGTTCTGGACGTCTGCGTCTGGTACGAGGAAGCGGCGCGCACCATCAGGATCGAACCGGACAAACCCTTTGATCCCGACTACACGGGCCCCGGCAGCCCGGCGGGATCGGGAGGGATCAATATCACCGACTACTACAGCGCGGACGGCAAATTTTCCGCCCTCGGGCTGGCTCTGCCCACGGACAGCAAGAATTCGGAAAAAACGTTAACGGTTAAGAGCGGGGATATTATTATCGTCGGCAAAAAGCAGTATAAAGTCGGCGCGGAACCGCTCGTAATCCCCTTCTACACTCAACCTTCGCTTGACAAGGTCATCGTATGGTGGACCGACTATATGGACAGTTGGCTGGAGAGCGGCAAAGTAACTTCAGGGTAACCGGAAGCGGCGAATCTCATCGGGCAGGATATACGGACCCGGCGCAAACAAAAGACCCTGCAGTCGTCTAAACTGCGGGGTTTTTATTTGGTGCCTCCGGTCGGAATCGAACCAACGACACGCGGATTTTCAGTCCGCTGCTCTACCGACTGAGCTACAGAGGCGTATTTTCCCGACGGGGAATATATTCCGCTCGTCGGGAAATACTTGCAAATACCGGTATAAAAAATTGGCGACCCGGAACGGGCTCGAACCGTCGACCTCCAGCGTGACAGGCTGGCGTTCTGACCAACTGAACTACCGGGCCGTTTGGTGGGGACAACCGGACTTGAACCGATGACCCCTTGCTTGTAAGGCAAGTGCTCTAACCGGCTGAGCTACGCCCCCAAATAAAGGCAAATGCCGAAGCGCTTTGTAATTATACTAAAGGCGTTAATTATTGTCAAGCACCGATTTTTTCTTGACGCCGAGGCGGGTCAGCGCCGCGGTGTAACCGCCCGCTCCGTACCGCAGGCTGCGGTTTACCCTGCTTATGGTCGCGCTTGACGCGCCCGTGCGCTCGAGTATGTCGCTGTAGATGTAACCCTGTTCCAGCAGCATTGCTACCTCAAAACGCTGTTCCATGGCGCAAAGCTCGGTTATGGTGCAAAGGTCCTCGAAAAAATCCGCGCATTCCTTCGGGGTCTTGAGCAGCAGCACCGCTTTATAAAGATCCGCGTTGATCTGCCGTTTTCCGTCTTTATGCATGAGATATCCTCCGGATATCCGCCGGTTTGCCGCGGCGGTATTATGAGTTGCTTTTGCGGGCATTTTATTACATTAGCCGGTGAAAGTAAAGTGTATTTACGCTTGCAAATGCAGAATTATTATTATAAAATGATTTATATGCTTGTGTTCTGTGTCGAAAGGCTGCGGGAAAACACCTGCGAAAGGAAAAGGATATGGTCAAGGCAATAGTCGGCGCCAACTGGGGCGATGAAGGCAAAGGCAAGATAACCGACATGTTCGCGCGGGAAGCTGATATGGTCATCCGCTTTCAGGGAGGCGCGAACGCCGGTCATACCATCATAAACGATTTCGGAAAATTTGCGATGCACCTGCTGCCTTCGGGGGTTTTTTATCCGCATGTAACCAATATCATAGGCAACGGCGTCGCTCTTAACATTCCGGTTTTTATGTCCGAACTGGATTCGCTTAAAGAGCGCGGCGTTCCGGCGCCGAGAGTGCTGGTATCCGACAGAGCGCAGATAGTCATGCCGTATCATCCGATGTTGGACGCCTATGAAGAGGAGCGTTTGGGCGGGTCGGCTTTCGGTTCCACCAAAAGCGGCATAGCTCCGTTCTATTCCGACAAATACGCCAAGACGGGCTTTCAAATAAACGAGCTGTCGGACGATTCCCTCATTGAGGCGAGACTTGAAAGCATTTGCGCCGTTAAAAACTGCCTGCTCGAGCATTTGTATCATAAGCCGCCTTTAGACCCGAAAGAGCTGCGGGATGAATTAAGGCGCCAACGCGATTTGATAGCGCCCTATGTCGGCGATGCGGCGACTGAGATATTCGCCGCGCTGAAAGCAAAAAAGAGCATACTTCTCGAGGGACAGCTCGGCGCTTTAAAAGATACGGATTTCGGCATATACCCCTTTGTGACCTCCTCAAGCACTCTTGCGGGCTTCGGCTGCACGGGCGCAGGGATTCCGCCCGCGGAGATAAAGTCGGTAACAGCCGTTACAAAAGCTTATTCTTCAACCGTTGGAGCCGGGGAATTCACAACTGAGCTTTTCGGCGACGAAGCGGAAAAGCTGCGCAGATTGGGCGGGGACAGCGGAGAATACGGCGCGACGACAGGCCGGCCCCGCAGAGTGGGCTGGTTTGACTGCGTGGCCACAGAATACGGCTGCCGTATACAGGGCGCCGACGAAGCCGTTTTAACGGCGATAGATGTTTTGGGATATTTGGACAGTATAAAAGTCTGCGTCGGTTATGAGATCGACGGTAAGATCACGGATAAATTCCCCGTGCCGGTAAAGCTTGCGGGGGCGAAACCCGTATATACCGACCTTCCGGGCTGGAAATGCGATGTACGGGGAGAAAAGGATTATAACGCGCTGCCCGCGCAAGCAAAGCGATATGTTGATTTTATTGAAAAGCATATCGGAGTGCCGATAAGGCTTGTTTCCACGGGCCCGCGCCGTGAGGATGTTGCCGTCCGGAAAGTCTGAGCGCGGCAGTTAAGGAGGAACCTGCATGGTTATTGTTTGGTCTGCCGCGGCGGTGGTTTTTCTCATAATCGAAGCCGCGACGGCGGGGTTGGCTTCCGTTTGGTTCGCCGCGGGAGCTATAGGCGCTTTGATAAGCGCTCTTTTCAGCGCTCCCGTGTGGCTGCAAACAGTATGGTTTATTTTGATTTCGGGGGTCACGCTTTGGTTTACACGGCCGCTTGCCCGAAAATATGTGAATTCCAGACGACAGCCGACGAACGCCGACCGCGTTATCGGAACGGAAGCTTATGTTACGGAAACGATAGACAACATAAAGGGCTCCGGAACGGTATCTGTTTCAGGAAAAATTTGGACCGCTCGCTCCGTGTCGGGTGAGATCATTGAAAAAGGTTCGCGCGTAACGGCAAAGGAAATCAGCGGAGTCAAGCTGATGGTCATACCGATCCCTCCGGAAGCGGAGGAACCTGTTGAAACATATAAAGCCGAAACATACAAACAAGAGGAGGAATAGAATTGTATTATTATTTTGAATGGTTCGTTGCCGCGTTTGTGCTGATCGTTCTCGTCATTATTTTAGTTAAAAACATCAGGGTCGTGCAGCAAGCCAGGGCTTTCGTGATCGAGCGCCTCGGCGCGTACAGCGCCACATGGGAAGTCGGGCTGCATTTTAAGATTCCGCTGATCGAGCGAGTCGCAAAGGTTGTCTCGCTGAAGGAACAGGTCGTGGATTTTCCCCCGCAGCCTGTTATAACAAAAGACAATGTCACGATGCAGATAGACACTGTACTGTACTTTGAAATAACCGATCCGAAACTCTACACCTACGGAGTGGAACACCCGCTGACGGCGATAGAGAACCTCTCCGCGACGACGCTGCGAAATATAATAGGCGATTTGGAACTGGATCAGTGCCTTACTTCCCGTGACATTATAAATACAAAAATGCGCACCATACTCGATGAAGCTACGGACCCGTGGGGCATCAAGGTCAACCGGGTCGAACTCAAAAACATACTTCCTCCGAGAGAGATCCAAGACGCCATGGAAAAGCAGATGAAAGCCGAGCGCGAACGCCGGGAGGCTATACTCAGGGCCGAAGGCGAAAAAAAAGCCGCCATCCTCATTGCCGAAGGCGAACGCGAGAGCGCCATACTGCGCGCCGACGCAAAAAAACAGCAGCAGATATTGGAAGCCGAGGGCGAGGCCGAAGCCATACTCAAGGTACAAACTGCAACTGCTGAGGGCATAAAACTGATAAATTCCAGTAAACCGTCTGCCGAGGCTGTCAGACTCCGCGCGCTGGAGGCGTTTTCCGCCGCCGCCGACGGCCGCGCGACTAAAATCATCATTCCGTCGGAAATACAAGGATTGGCGGGACTGGTTTACGGACTGAAAGAGATCGTATCGCCGGTCGACGAACCGAAAACACAGACCAACTGAACAAATATCCGCGGAACGACGGTCGCGTCGTTCCGCGTTTTTTTATTTGAAGTAAAAGACAGCGGATTTGAACATGCCCGTTTCATATGTGCCGGGCACGTTTTTATATAAACCGTCGCCCGTGCGCTCCGCGTGGCCCATTTTGCCGAAAACCCTGCCGTCGGGCGATGTTATGCCTTCTATCGCGTGATCTGAGCCGTTCGGATTGAAACGGACGTCATAGGTCGGCCGGCCGTCAAAATCCACGTATTGGGTCGCGATACGGCCGTTTTCGGACAGTTCGACAATCATTGCGTCGTCGGCAGTGAAGCGCCCCTCCCCGTGAGACACCGGCGTCAAAAATATCTCGCCGGGCGAGGTCAGCGCCAGCCACGGCGATTTATTGGAAGCTATGCGCACTCGGGCAATGCGGGATTGGTGGCGGCCGATAAAATTATATGTCAGAGTGGGGGACCTGTCGTTTTGCTCCGTTATACAGCCGTACGGCACGAGCCCGAGTTTTATCAGCGCCTGAAATCCGTTGCAAATACCGCACATAAGCCCGTCCCGGCCGGTCAAAAAATCGTTTACCGCGTCCCTGACCGCGCCGTTTCTGAAAAACGCGGTTATGAATTTCCCGGAGCCGTCCGGCTCGTCCCCGGCGGAGAAGCCTCCGGGTATTATTATCATTTGACTCTGAGTAATCCTTTCGGCAAAATACTCCACGGACTCTGCCATGGCGCCGGGGGTCAAATTGCGTATCACGACGCACTCAGGCAAAGCCCCGGCCCGCTCGACAGCCCTCGCCGTGTCGTATTCGCAGTTTGTTCCGGGGAACACCGGTATCAAAACGCGCGGTTTCGCGAACCGGAGGCCGGGCCTCGGACGGGAGTCCGCCTCGTATGTGAAAGAGGGAGGAGGTTTTTTGTCCGGAGAAACATTGCTCGGGAACACGGCTTCGAGTTTGTCCTCATAAGCTTCCGAGAGTTTTTCAAGGGAGACCGCCTCCGCGCCCCTTCTTATCTCGGGGAGATCGGATGTCACGCCGAGCAAAACTCCGCAGCTTTCGGTCCCTCTCATTTCGAGAATGAACGAGCCGTAAGAGTAACCGAACAGCGTTTTGTCGGATACCGCGCCGTCGAATATAAAGCCGACGCCGTTGCCGAAACACATCTTCATTATTCCTTCAGCCGCGCCTCCGCCCACGGGAGTCCATGCGGAGATTATCTCGCCGCTTCGTATCAATTCAGTCACTTTTTTGATATTCGACAAAAGCGACCCCGCGACCGGCAGTCCGTCGGCGTCGTATTCGGGCGCAAGGAGGAATACTCTGTTCGCCGCCGACTTGAATTCGGGGGAGATGATGTTCTCCGCTCGCTCGACAGTCACGGCAAAGGACACAAGAGCGGGAGGCACGTCGTACTCCTCAAAACTGCCGCTCATGGAGTCTTTTCCGCCGACGGCGGCGAAGCCGAGGTCCGTTTGCGCCTTAAAAGCTCCGAGCAGCGCGGCAAAGGGCTTTCCCCACCGGACGGGGTCTTTGCGAAGCTTTTCGAAATATTCCTGAAAACTGAGCCAAATCTCGTCCCCCGAAGCTCCGGCGGCTATGAGCTTGCACACTGATTCCGTAACGGCCAGATAAGCGCCGTGATACGGGCTCTTATCGGAAATGTAGGGATTAAAGCCCCATGAAGCCACGGAACAGGTATCGCAGGACCCGTGCAGGACGGGTATTTTATGCACCGCCGCCTGAACGGGGGTCAGCTGATATTTGCCGCCGAAAGGCATGAGCACGGCGCCGCTGCCTATAGTTGAGTCAAAACGCTCGGACAGTCCTCGCCCGCTGCAGCAGTTGAGATCGGACGCGATCGACAATAACGCTTCGCCGAAGCCGCCTTCGGGCAGATCTTTCTCCTCAAACACCGGTTTTGCCGGCGATACGTCCGTATGTTTTTCCGCGCCGTTTGAGTCTAAAAATTCGCGCGGGATATCCGCTGTCACTTTCCCTCTCCAGCGCATGACCAAGCGCTTTTTCTCGGTCACTTTCGCGATGACTGTCGCTTCGATATTTTCTTCTTCCGCAAGTTTTATAAAGCGCTCTGCGTCCTTATTCGAAACTACGGCGGCGAGGCGTTCCTGCGATTCGCTGACGGCAAGCTCCGTGCCGTCGAGCCCTTCGTATTTTTTGGGAACGGCGTTTAAGTTTATATCCACGCCGTCGGCCAATTCTCCCACGGCCACGGCCACGCCTCCCGCGCCGAAGTCGTTGCAGCGCAAAACAAGCGAGGAGACGTCGGGATTTCTGAAAAATCTCTGGAGTTTTCTTTCTTCCGGAGCGTTGCCTTTTTGAACTTCCGCGCCGCAGAGGGTAATTGAACTCAGGTTATGGGATTTTGAAGAACCGACGGCGCCGCCAATGCCGTCGCGGCCGGTACGGCCGCCCAAGAGTATAACAAGGTCCCCGGGTTTCGGCTTTTCGCGCCTTACGTTCGCCTCGGGCACAGCGCCGAAGCAAGCGCCGATCTCCATGCGCTTCGCGACGTATTTCGGATGGTAGATCTCGCTTACAAGACCTGTCGCGATCCCTATTTGGTTGCCGTATGAACTGCTGCCGGCGGCGGCTTCGGTCACGAGTTTGCGCTGCGGCAGCTTGCCGCGGAGAGTTTTTGAAACGGGAGTCAAAGGGTCGGCGGCCCCCGTCACCCGCATAGCGGAATAGACATATGAGCGTCCCGACAAGGGGTCTCGTATCGCGCCGCCGATACAGGTCGCGGCTCCTCCGAAAGGCTCTATTTCGGTGGGATGATTGTGGGTCTCGTTTTTGAACATTAAAAGCCACGGCTGCTCGGCCCCGTCGACGGTCACGTTGATTTTGACTGTGCAAGCGTTTACCTCTTCGCTCTCGTCAAGGGTTTTAAGCTTGCCTTCGGCTCTCATGCCGCGGGCGGCGATCGTGGCCATATCCATAAGGCAAACGGGCCTTGTGACGCCGAGTTTTCGGCGCAAATCCGTGTATTCGTCGTACGCGCGAGAGAGAAGCGGGTCTTCGATCTTAACGCTGTCGACAGCAGTCAGGAAAGTGGTGTGCCGGCAGTGATCTGACCAATATGTATCCGTCACCGTTATTTCCGTGGCGGTCGGGTCGCGGCCCTCGCTTAAAAAAAAGTCCCGGCAAAATTTCAGGTCTTCAAGGTCCATGGCGAGACCGCGCTCCCCCCGGAAGCGGTCAAGTCCTTCCTCATCGAGCGCTGTGAAACCCGTAAGCGTTTTAACGTCGGACGGAGACTCGTATTCAAGTTTTAATGACGAAACCTTCTCTTGTTTTGCTTCACGGCACTCTACAGGGTTAATGACATAATTTTTTATACGCTCGATCTCCGCGTCCGACAAATCGCCGTAGAGCATACAGATCTTAGCGGCGCGCACCTCGGGGCGGTCCCCGCGCGATACCGTTTGTATACACTGAGCAGCCGAATCCGCCCGCGGGTCGAATTGACCGGGCAGAGCTTCACAGGCGAATACAGCGCAGCCGGGGTCCTCTTCCGGCTCAAAAAAACAGTCGTCGACGCGCGGTTCGGAAAAAACGGTGTTCACGCATTCGTTAAAAAGCTCAAAGTCCGTGTTTTCGACGTCGTAACGGTTGATGACACGGACTTTATCAATGCTTTTAATTTGCAGAAAATCGCGGATCACTGTGAGCAAAGCGCCCGCTTCGACCGCGAATTCGGGTTTTTTCTCCGCATATACCCTGAATACCACAGCCTCTTACCTCCGCCCTATATCCCGGCGGCAAAACATGTCTTTAAAATTTATCCGGGAAACACCGTCATAAACTGACGAAACGGCGCTTTCAAGATCGGACGCCGGAGCCGTCACGCCCAAAACCCGGCCGCCGGATGTAAAATATTTTCCGTCTTTAACCACTGTTCCGGCGTGGTAAACAAAAACACTATCCGGCAGATCGTTCAGACCGGTTATCTCAAAGCCCGTTTTGTATTCCGCAGGATAACCGCCCGAAGCCAAAACAACGCAGCAGGCCGCGCCGGGGCTCGTTTTGATTTCCGTTTCTGCCAGACGTTCGTCTATGACAGCGTCGATGATATCCGCAAGATCGGTTTCGAGCAGCGGTAAAACGGCCTGCGCTTCGGGATCGCCGAAACGCGCGTTATATTCAATGACTTTTGGGCCTTCTTTTGTCAGCATGAGGCCGAAATATATAACGCCCTTGAAAGGCCGTCCTTCGCTTGCCATAGCGGCTATCGTCGGACGGAAGATGTTTTTCATGCAGTATTCCTCGATTTCCGGAGTATAATCCGGAGCCGGGGAGATCGCGCCCATGCCGCCCGTATTCGGCCCTTTGTCCCCGTCAAAGGCCCTTTTATGGTCCCGGGAGGACGGCAGCGGAACTATGGTCTTGCCGTCCGTAAAAGCTAAGACCGTCACCTCCGGACCGGTCATAAAATCTTCAATGACAACGGTCGATCCCGAAGCTCCGAATTTCTTGTCCTCCATCATATCGAGTATCGCGCGCTCCGCCTCATCGAGGGTCGCGGCGACGGTTACGCCCTTGCCGAGAGCGAGCCCGTCCGCCTTAACGACAACGGGGGCTCCGTGAGAACGCAGATATTCAAGCGCTTTTTCCGGCTCGGAAAAAGTCCGGTGGGAGGCGGTGGGTATGCCGTATTTTTCCATCAAATCTTTTGCAAAAGCTTTACTGCTTTCAATGACGGCGGCGTTCTTTCTCGGCCCGAAAGCCCGGAGACCGGCTTCTTCCAAGCTGTCGACAAGGCCCAAGGCAAGCGGGTCGTCGGGGGCCACAAAGACCAAGTCGAAGGCCTCTTCTTTTGCAAAGCGGACAACGGCGTCGATATCCGTCGCTTTTATCGGGACGCAAACGGCGTCGCGGGATATGCCGCCGTTGCCCGGGGCGCAGTACAGCTTTTTGATTCGGGGCGACTTTAAAAGAGCGCGCACAATGGCGTGTTCCCTGCCGCCCCCGCCTATCACAAGTACTTTCATACAGATTCACCTCGTATTACATCACAGCATTTCCTCATATCGGATAAGCTGAGCACTATCAATGGTGGAACAGGCGCAGGCCGGTGAAGGCCATGGCCATGCCGTATTTGTCGCAGGTTTCGATGACGTTGTCGTCGCGTATGCTGCCGCCCGGCTGGGCGATATAAGAAACTCCGGACTTTCTTGACCTTTCGATATTGTCGCCGAAAGGGAAAAAAGCGTCGCTTCCGAGGGAAACTCCGGTCAGTTCTCTGATAAATTCCTTTTTTTCTTCGGCCGTGAACGCCTCCGGCCGTTCTTTGAAATAATTCTGCCAAACTCCGTCAGAGAGTATATCTTCGCTCTCGCCGGAGATATACAGGTCAACGGCGTTGTCCCTGTCAGGTCTTCGGATACCGTCGGCAAAGGGCAGCGACAGGACCTTCGGATGTTCGCGAAGCCGCCTGTTGTCCGATTTGCCGCCGGCGAGCCGGGTGCAATGTATTCGGGATTGCTGCCCTGCGCCGATACCGGTCGTCTGCCCGTTTTTGACGCAGCAAACCGAGTTTGACTGGGTGTATTTAAGAGTGATAAGAGCGATGATAAGATCGGTCTTTGCCGAATCGGGTATTGTTTTATTTTTTGTCACGATGTTTTCCAAAAGCTTCGGGGTTATTTCCGCGTCGTTGTACCCTTGCTCAAACGTTATCCCGAAAATATCCCGCCGCTCAACTCTCTTCGGAGTATACCGGTTGTCGATCTCGATCACGGCGAAGCTGCCTTTGCGTTTTTTCCTGAGTATTTCAAGCGCCTCGTCGCTGTAACCGGGGGCTATGACGCCGTCCGATACTTCAAGCGCGAGGAGCTTTGCCGCGGAGACGTCGCAGATATCCGAAAGCGCCGCCCAATCGCCGTATGAACACACTCTGTCCGCCCCGCGCGCCCTCGCGTATGCCGAAGCCAAAGGCGAGAGTTCCAAATCTTCCGTAAAATAAACCTTTCTTTCCGTATCGGTCAGAGGAGCCCCTATCGCGACCCCGGCGGGCGAAACATGTTTAAAACTTGCCGCGGCGGGCATACCGACGGCGGTTTTTAAGGATCTTACAAGCTGCCACCCGTTTAAGGCGTCCATCAGGTTGATATAGCCGGGATTGCCGTTTAAAACGGTGATAGGAAGCGAGCTTTCGTCCTTGAAGATCCGGGCGGGTTTTTGATTGGGGTTACAGCCGTATTTAAGTTCAAGTTCCGTCATCGGACTCTCCCTCCCGTTTGTTTTTGTTAATGATGCGGGTCTTTATGCCGCCGCCCGTCAAGTCGGCGTATCGCACAAAAATCGATACCGTTTTTTCGGCGTCGAGAGAGTTTTTGATCTCAACGGCAAGATCATCCGCTGTTTCCGGAATTTCGACGTTTATCGGTTCGCCCTCGAAAGAGGGCAAAGGGTCCCCGTCGCATTTATAGGTGCTGATATAATGCCCGTATCCGGGAACAGGGTCGCTGAAATCATAGTAAAAGCGCCGGCAGAAGGGAGCTTCGCCGGCTCTTTTTATTATCGATAGCTTATATGAGCCGTCGGGATCTATGATTCCGCTGATTCTCGGGGTAAAGTTCGGCCCGTCCGGTTCGTATTCACGGGTGTCAAGAGCTTCCTTGAAGCTTTTGCCCGCGGAAATAAAATCTCTTACGGTGTCGGTCTGGTCGCCGTTCGTTATTATGAAATAGCCGCGCGCTTCACGCGCCGGATGGTAAATTATGAGAGAGGGGTCCGTTACTTTTGAAGGGTCGAAGGCCTCTGTCCGTATTCCGTCCTCGGTTTTCACGAGTACTCGGTTTCGGCTGTTCGGGCTCCTTCCCGTGATAAAATAAGCGCAAACAGAGCTTCCTCCGTCCCGGCTTCTGCCGAGCAGAATGCCGCGGCCGGGGTAATCACAGGCGCCGAGTACATCGCCGAAACGCAAAAGAGTCATTTCGAGGACCTCCTTCTTACGATATCGCGCGACACAAGCTCCGCTGCCAAGGGCAGCAGCTTGTGTTCGGCTTCTTCCGACACGCGCTTTTTAAGGGTTTCCGGAGTGTCGTTTTGTTTCACCCGTACGGCTTTTTGCAGGATTATTTCCCCGCCGTCGGGTATCTCGTTCACATAATGCACCGTAGCTCCCGTCACTTTGACCCCGTATTCAAGCGCGGCCTCATGTACGCGAAGACCGTAGAAGCCCTTGCCGCAAAAAGCGGGGATAAGCGAAGGATGCACGTTTATTATTCTCCCGGGCCGGGCTTTTACAAAATCCGCGCTTAATATGTACATGAAGCCGGCAAGAACGATAAGCTCTGTGCCGTGCCGCTCCAACAGCGCCGATATCCCGGCTTCAAATTCCTCGCGGGTCGTCTGTTTAGCCGGAACGACCGCCCGGGCTATACCGTTATCCTTTGCTCTTTGCAGAGCGCCGGCATCTTCTGCGCTTGATATGACAAGTCGTATCTCTCCGCTTTTTAAAACGCCGGAGGATTGCGCGTCGATAAGCGCTTGAAGATTGGTGCCGCTTCCGGATACAAGGACGGAGATATTTGCCTTCAGCATATTCTGACGCCCTCATCGCCTTCGGCGACGGTCCCGATCACATAAGCCTCCTCGCCGTTTTCCTTCAAAGCACCGATCGCCCGGTCCGCGTCTTGCGGGGACACGACGACTGTCATGCCCACTCCCATGTTGAAGGTACCGAACATTTCGTCCTCACCTAATTTTCCGGTCTTTGATATGAGCTCGAATATTTCGGGTACGCGGACGGCGGCGCGCTCGATTTTTGCCGTTTTACCGGCAGGAAGGGAACGGGGGATGTTTTCGAAAAAACCGCCTCCCGTGATGTGAGACACAGCCTTGACCGCGCCGGTCTCAAAAAGGGCGAGAATCGGTTTTACATATATCTTTGTCGGAGTGAGCAGGATCTCCCCGAGAGACTTTCCGCCGAAACCGGCAAGCGGAGCGTTTATATCAGCGTTTTCGACATCAAATACGCGTCGGATGAGAGAAAAACCGTTGGAATGCGCGCCTGATGACGGCAGCGCGATCAAGACGTCGCCGGAGAGGACGGCCCCGATATCCGGAATTTTTGACTTGTCGACCGCGCCGACAGCAAAACCGGCGAGGTCGTATTCATCCTCGCCGTAAAAACCGGGCATTTCCGCGGTTTCTCCTCCGATAAGAGCGCAGCCCGCCGAAACGCAGCCGTCCGCGACGCCTTTGACGATTTCGGCCACCCGTTCGGGTACGGTTTTCCCGCAGGCTATATAGTCAGAAAAAAACAAAGGCTTCGCTCCGCAGCATATGATGTCGTTGACGCACATCGCCACGCAGTCGACGCCGACGGTATCGTGCCTGCCGGTCAAAAACGCGAGTTTGAGCTTGGTACCGACGCCGTCTGCGCCTGACACCAATACGGGATGATCCGTGCCTGTGAAGTCCGGTTCAAAAAGACCTCCGAATCCGCCTATGCCGGATATCACTCCCGGCGTCGCCGTGCGGGCCGCGTGGCGTTTTA
The DNA here is from genome assembly GCA_009782435.1 of Oscillospiraceae bacterium. Lineage (GTDB taxonomy): Bacteria > Bacillota > Clostridia > Oscillospirales > Oscillospiraceae > WRJA01. The sequence continues at coordinate 10,132 of WRJA01000029.1, read as the reverse complement.
TGAGTTCGACGGCTCTGTAGCCGGCCGTGATATCCACGCCGGCCGCCTTGTAACCGGTGCCGGAATTTTTCATGTTGTCCTTTATCCTTTCCGCGTTTGTCAGAAAGCCGTGATCTTACGCTCCGGCCGCATCGTTGCGGGGCTTTCGGGGATGGCTGTCGGATATAAGCCGTCAAAACAGGCCGAGCAGAAACCGCCGCTCTCCCCTCCCCTTGTCAGCATACCGACATGCTCGATGCTCAGATAACCGAGGCTGTCCGTCCCGAGTATGCCGGAGATTTCCTCCACGGTGTGCCGGTTTGCGATAAGATGTTCCTTTGAGTCGATATCCGTGCCGTAGTAACACGGGTTTTTAAAAGGAGGGGCGGATATGCGCATATGCACCTCGGTCGCGCCCGCGTCCCGCAGCAATTTGACTATACGCCGGCCCGTCGTTCCGCGGACGATGGAATCGTCAATGAGCACGACCCGTTTGCCGCGGACCGTTTCGGCGATCGGATTGAGTTTTATTCTGACCTTGTCCTCCCGGGCTTTTTGACCGGGATCGATAAAAGTCCGTCCTATGTATTTGTTCTTTATAAAACCTATGCCGTAAGGTATGCCGGACTGACGCGAGAAACCGATGGCGGCGTCTATCCCCGAATCGGGAACGCCGATCACGATATCCGCCGCGACAGGATGTTCCAAAGCCAAAAACGCCCCGGCGCGGAGTCTGGCGTCGAGTACGCTGCAGCCGTCTATTACAGAATCGGGGCGGGCAAAATAGATGAACTCGAAAACGCAGAGGCGGCGATCTTGTTTCCCGCAGTGTTCGGTCAGGGACCTGACGCCGTTTTTGTCAAAAACCAAAATCTCACCGGGCAGGACGTCCCGAATAAATTCGGCGCCGACAGAATCAAGAGCGCAGCTCTCGGAAGCGACGGCATAGGCGCCGTCTTTCGTGCGGCCGTAACATAAAGGGCGAAATCCCATTGGGTCGCGAACGGCGATAAGCTTGGAGCGGGACATGATAACGAGCGAATAAGCCCCTTTTATTTTATACATGGTACTGCACACGGCGTCTTCGACGGATGCGCGGTTTATACGTTCTTTTGTGATTATATAAGAGATGACCTCCGCGTCGCAGGTCGTATGAAAAATACTGCCTTGCAGTTCAAGCTCATCGCGAAGTTCGTCAGAGTTGACCAAACTGCCGTTATGGGCAAAGGCCACGCAGCCGTTAATGTGGTTGACTATAAGCGGCTGCGAATTGCTCCTGTCGGCAGAGCCGCCGGCGCCGTACCGCACATGGCCGACAGCCGCGCTGCCTTGACCGAACCGGGACAGTATTTCGGGAGTGAACACATCGTTTACCAAGCCCGGATCTTTATGGGATATGAACCGGCCGCCGTCGTTGACGACTATGCCGCAGCTCTCCTGCCCGCGGTGCTGCAGGGAGAAAAGAGCGTAATACGTTGTGGCGGCGACGTCGGATTTTGTTTGCGAATAAATGCCGAATACTCCGCATTCTTCCCGGATTTTGTTCATCATATCATCCATTTCTTTGTCAAGCCCTGTATTTTTCGAATATCTGCTTGTCTTTTTTGAGAACGGCTTCCTCGTTTGCTTTTCTTGCCTCAAAAAGCCGTCCGGCAAGGTCGGCGTCAGAGACCGCGAGTATTTCGATCGCTAAAAGCGCCGCGTTCGCGGCCCCGTCTATCGCGACCGCGGCGACAGGTATGCCCGGGGGCATTTGGACCGTGGATAAGAGCGCGTCCAACCCGTCGAGCGCGGATGATTTTATCGGTATGCCTATGACCGGAAGCGTTGTGTTCGCCGCTATCGCTCCCGCCAGATGCGCCGCTTTACCGGCGGCGGCTATGATCGCCCCGAAGCCGTTTTCCCTTGCGTTTGAGGCAAATTCTTTTGCTTGGACGGGAGTTCTGTGAGCAGAGTAAACATGCACCTCGAAAGGAACGCCGTATTCCTTCAACGTTTCAACGGCTTTTTCGACGACGGGCAAATCGCTGTCGCTGCCCATGACCACAGCTACTTTTTTCATTCCGCGACCTCCTGTAAAATCAAAGCGGGGACAGTGCATGCGACGTCCCTCTCCGCGCGTTTTATTATATACCTCATTATGCGCGGAGGTCAAATGATAGGCAAAATGTTTTCATGTTTAAAATGCAGAGATTTATGGTGTTCAGGGTTGTTTTTTAGTTGTATTTGCCTTAGTTTCGCAATAAGCGCAGCGATAGACGCCGCTTTCTTTTTCAGTCAGCTTGAAAACCTGAGGTATGGAGAGTTCAACGGAGGTTATGCAGCGGGGATTGTTGCATTTGATGACGTTTATGATCTTTTCGGGAAGTTCGAGAAGCTTTTTTTCGAATACTTTACCGTTTTTTATGATGTTGACGGTGCAGCTCGGGTCGATATAACCCAATATGTCCCAATCGATATTTATCAGTTCGTCTATTTTGATGATATCTTTTTTCCCGCTCCGTCTCAGACTTGAGACGTTTTTCAACAGCGCCACAGGACATGTCAGACGCTCGAGATTTAAGACGTTATAGAGCTCCATGCCTTTGCCGGCGCAGATGTGGTCTATCACTATGCCGTTTTCTATTGAATCTATTATCATTCTGCGATTCCTCCGTTTCTTTGCCGGTTATGCTGAAAAAATGTCAATTATCCGCCCACAGCTTTTCGGGAAACCGACATTTTTCTCAAACCCGGCCGAGCAGGTTTAGTATCAAGGCCATGCGGATATATTTCCCGTAAAGGGCCTGTCTGAAATAGCAGGCCCGGGGATCGTCGTCGACGGATACGTCGATCTCATTGACCCTCGGGAGCGGGTGCATTATTATCATGTCCGGTTTGGCGCTGACGAGCTTGTCCGGCGTAAGTATGTAGCTGTCCTTGAGCCTTATGTAGTCGGCCTCGTTGAAGAAACGCTCGCGCTGGACTCTCGTCATATACAGTATGTCAAGCCTCGGCACGGCGCTTTCGAGATCGGTCGTTTCGATACAGCTGATATTGTTTTTTTCAATCATATCCTCGCGCACATAATCCGGAATTTTCAGTTCATCCGGGGAAATCAAAACGAAGCTCGTGCCTTCATACGCGGACATGGCGGCAATGAGCGAGTGTACGGTGCGCCCGAACTGAAGATCGCCGCACATGCCCACCGTGTGACCTGTGAGCCGGCCCTTTTCGTTGTTTATCGTGATCAAGTCCGTCAGCGTTTGGGTGGGGTGATTGTGGCCGCCGTCGCCGGCGTTTATTATCGGCACGCCCGCCGTCATAGACGCGACGAGCGGAGCGCCTTCCTTCGGATGGCGCATGGCGATGATATCAGCGTAACAGCTCACGGCGCGAACTGTGTCTGCCACGCTTTCGCCCTTTGCCGCCGAGCTGCTCTGAGCCTCGGAAAAACCGAGCACATTGCCTCCGAGTTCATACATGGCGGCTTCAAAACTGAGCCGCGTTCGGGTGGAGGGTTCGAAAAACAGCGTCGCGAGTTTTTTGCCTTTGCATTTTTCGGCGTATTTTTCGGGATTTGCCCGGATATCATTTGCGAGTGTTATCAGCTCTGTTATTTCATTTTTTGACATATCGCAGATATCTATAAGATTTTTCATACTCCCGCTCCGATCCAGCTCTCATCCGACGGGTCGTCGCGAAACGCCGTCAACCGCGCCATGTCGCTTTTTTTGATCTGCCCCTTCTCAAGGGCGGCGAGCGCCACCTCGTCGAAGGTCACAAGGCTGAAATTGGAAATATTTTCCTCTCTCAGCCGCCGCTCTGCCTCTTTTGTCCCGTATGTAAAGATCGATACGACGCCCAGCACGTCCGCGCCCGCTTTTCTGAGGATATCCACCGTTTCGATGACGCTGCCGCCGGTCGATATCAAATCCTCAATGACCACGGTTTTTTGCCCCGGGTCGAGTCTGCCCTCGATGCGGTTGCCCCGGCCGTGGTCTTTCGCCGCGCCGCGGACATAACCCATCGGTAAGCCGAGTATATGCGCCGCTATCGCCGCGTGGGCGATGCCGGCCGTAGCCGTGCCCATCAGCATCTCGCATTCCGGATAATTGCGCATGACGGTTTCCGCCAAAGCTTTTTCCACCTCAAAGCGGACTGTCGGAGCCGTGAGTATGAGCCTGTTGTCGCAGTAAACGGGGCTTTTTATCCCGCTTGCCCAGATAAAAGGCTCGTCGGGCCTGAAAAACACGGCCCCTATTTCGGTCAGGGCGTTGGCTGTCGGATTATCCACTGTCATTCTCCTTTTCCGGAAAACTCTTTCAGGCATTTATTGTAAGCTTGCACAGGGTCTTCGGCCGAGGTTATAGGTCTTCCGACCACGATAAGATCGCTGCCGAGTTCTTTCGCCAGAGCGGGCGTCGTTATCCGCGCCTGATCGCCGGCGTCGCCGCCCGTAAAACGTATGCCCGGAGTCACTGTCAGAAAGCTTTTCCCGCATTCTTTATGTATCGTGACGGCTTCCAAGGGAGAGCAAACGACGCCGTCCAAACCGGCCTTTGCCGCGTTTTTCGCGTAAGCGATCACCGTCTCCTCCAAGCCGGAAGCAATCAGCAATTCGTCCTTCATCATTCGCTCGTTCACGGATGTGAGCTGAGTTACGGCTGTTATGAGCGGCCTTGAGCCGTCGGGCTTCGTTATGCCTTCCAAGGCGGCTTCCATCATGGCTCGCCCTCCTGCCGCATGCACGTTCGTGATGTCCGGGTCCAAATCGCGAAGGGCTGTCATGGCGCGCTTTACGGTATTCGGGATGTCGTGCAGTTTAAGATCCAAAAAAACCTTATGTCCCCGGTCTTTTATATCTCTTACGATTTTTGGGCCTTCGGCGTAAAAAAGCTCCATGCCGATCTTGACGAACGGCTTTTTGCCGGTGAAACGGCCGAGGAACGCGATCGTCTCCGCGCCGCTCGAAAAATCACAGGCAATTATTACGTCTTTTGTCAAACGTGAGCACCTCCGATGATATCTTTCAGATCTGTAATACCGTATTTTTCGGCTTCGGCGGGAAGGGCTTCGATGATCTCCTTGCACGCAAAGGGATTTATCAAATTTGCGGAGCCGACCTGCACCGCGCTCGCTCCGGCCAACATCATTTCGATAACATCCCTCGCGCTCTGTACGCCGCCGCAGCCCATCAGCGGGATATTCACCGACTTAAAGACCCTGTACACGCAGCAGAGAGCGACGGGAAAAATCGCCGGACCCGAAAAACCGCCGACCGCCGCCGCCGTGACCGGCCTTTTGGCGCGAGGGTCTATGCGCATGCCGAGCAGGGTGTTTATGAGCGTGAGCCCGTCGGCTCCTGCCGCTTCGCAGGCGCGGGCGATTTCGGTTATGTCCGTAACATTGGGTGTGAGCTTTACGAATACCGGTTTTGAGGAGGCGCGTTTAGCCGCCTTTGTGACCTTCGCGGCGTTTTTCGGGTCGCTGCCGAATGTCATGCCGCCGCAGTGTACGTTTGGGCAGCTTATATTGATCTCGATCATGTCAACGCCCGGGTCATTGTCGAGTTTTTCACAGCAGAAAACGTAGTCCTCAACGGAAAAACCGCTGACATTCACGATCACGGGTTTGTTATAAACTCTTTTCAGCATCGGAAGCTCAACAGCCAATACTTCGTCGATCCCGGGGTTTTGAAGTCCCACGGAGTTTATCAGTCCGGCGGTGCACTCCGCTGTTCGGGGCGTCGGATTCCCGAAACGCTTGTCTTTTGTCGTCCCTTTGACGGCAAGAGCGCCGAGTATGTTGATATCGTAATACTCGGCAAATTCGTGACCGTAGGCGAATGTGCCGGAGGCCGGGATCACAGGATTTGACAATTCAAGCGAGCATAGAGTTACGGAGCAGTCTGCCATAACACCTCATCCTTTTCAAACACGGGACCGTCTTTGCAGATACGTTTCGACCCGGATACGGTCTTGCGTGAGCAGCCCATGCAGGCGCCGAAACCGCAGCCCATACGCTCCTCAAAGCTGAGCTGTCCGCCTGTTGCCGAGACCCGGCAAACCTGCATCAGCATGGCCTCCGGCCCGCAGGCGAAAAACCGGCTGTAATCCGTGACTTTACGCATAACGTCCGTGGGGAAGCCCTTTGTTCCGCAGCTGCCGTCTGCGGTGGTCACAAACACTTCCGCTCCGGCATCGATAAATTCGTTTACGCAGAACATATCGCCGGCTGTATTGAACCCGAGGCAGCAGGTGACGCGGGCCCCTCCGGATATCAAAAGCTTAGCGAGCCACAGAAGCGGAGATATGCCGACCCCGCCGCCCGCGAGTAAGGGACGCGGCCCTGCGTTTTTCAGGTCGAAACCGTTGCCGAGGCCCGTTATGATATCGAGTTTCGCGCCTTTTTCCAATCCGCTCATAAACAATGTGCCTTCCCCGACAGTCTTGTATATTATCCGGAAAGAATCCGCAAAACGCTCGCAGACGGATACAGGGCGGCGCAGATAAAAACCGGGCAGGGCGATATTGACGAATTGCCCGGGTCTTGTAATGTCGCCGCAGTCTCCGTAAAGGGTCATCTCAAAGATGCCCGGAGCGAGATTCTTTTGATTGTCGACGGTATATAAAGCTTTTTTCAAATCCGCCCTCCCGTTCGGCAAGCGTCGAGCCGGCCGGAAGCCCACGCCGTTTTTCCGCTGACCATCGTCAACACGCAGTCCCCGTATACGCACATGTCCTCGAAAGGCGTGGAGCGCCCTTTGGACAAAAAAACCGCCGGGTCGACGCGGTATTTTTCTTTAAGATCAAATGCCGCGAGATCGGCCCTCATCCCCTTTTCTATCGGCCCCGCGACGCCGAATCTTTCGGAAGGCCGCACGCTCATCAGCAGGACAAGCCGCTCCAAACCAATGATACCGGTCATGACCAATTTTGTGTACAGAACGGGGAAGGCGGTCTCAAGCCCGACGACGCCGAACGCGGAGTTTTCGAGGCCTTTTGATTTTTCCTCAGCCGAATGCGGGGCGTGATCGGTCGCGATCATGTCTATGGTGCCGTCCGACAAACCTTCGATGAGCGCTTCACGGTCAACAGCTCCGCGCAGCGGCGGATTCATTTTATATCTGCCGTCGTCTTTGAGGTCGTCTTCGCAAAAAATAAGATGATGCGGGGTCACTTCGCAGCTGACGTCGATTCCTTTCTTTTTTGCCGCCCTTATCAAATCGACGCTCTCTTTCGCGGACACATGGCAAACATGATAGGCGCAGCCGGTTTTTTCGGCGAGTTTGAGGTCGCGGCTTATATGCCTCCATTCGCTTTCGGAAGGTATTCCTTTAAGACCGCGCGATCTTCCGTATCTGCCGTCGTGAACGCAGCCGCCGTTTGACAGGGCTTCGTCTTCACAGTGAGCGGCTATGATCTTGCCGAGAGATTTTGCCCTTACCATTGCCGCTTCCATAACGCCGTCGTTTTGCACGCCGCGCCCGTCGTCCGAAAAAGCGACGACAAACGGGGCGAGTTCCGCCATTTCGGAAAGGCATTCGCCCCTCTCGCCTTTTGTGACAGCGCCGTAGGGATAAACATGAACCGCGGCGTCATTGTCCGTCAGCTCCGACTGTTTTTTTAAATTATCCGTACAGTCCGGCACGGGATCGGTGTTGGGCATGGAGCATATGCTTGAAAATCCGCCGCGCGCGGCGGCGAGCGTTCCCGTACGCACGGATTCTTTATAAAAAAAACCCGGTTCCCTGAGATGTACATGAACATCAGCAAGGCCCGGAAGAATGACAAAGTTTTTAAGGTCAAAAACAACATCGCCGCAGGTCGGGGATATTGCCGGCGATATGTCGCCGATAATGCCGCCCTCAACCGAAACATCGATTCTTTTAAAGCTGCCGTTTAAATAAACCTCCGCCCCGGAAAGAATACAGGCCAATTTGCAGATCGCCTCCAATTTGAGTCGGATCGCGTCGGATCGAGCAGCGGTTCGGCGTATGATCGCCGGAAGCCGGTCATATCGTAAAGCATACCGGATAAAAACGAAAAAAGCAAATAAATTCCAAAAAATACCAAGTGCATAAACGCAAGTGAATATAGTATAAAAATACTTTTGCAATATCCCTAATATATGTTGAAAACGAAATAGTTTTTATGTATAATAACGCGACAAAGTAGGGATAACCGGTTTGGAGGAGATACCGAATGAAAGTCAGAGAAGTTGCCGGCATACTTGAGGCGGAGGTCTGCTGTGACGCCGGCATGTCAGACGGCGATATTTCATCGGTTTGCGCGGCCGATATAATGAGCGATGTTATCATTTACGTCAGGGAGCAGCCTGTCCTGCTCACCGGCCTGTTGGATTCCCAAGTGCTGCATACGGCGGAAATGATGGATATACGCTGCATTGTGTTCGTCAGAGGGAAAAAACCCGATCCGTCATTGACGGAACAGGCTCGCGCAAAGAATATCACTGTGCTTACGACCGCGCTGAGTATGTATATAGCCTGCGGAAAACTCTATGCGGCCGGCTTGAGGTAATGCCTGAGCGGGAGCGCTTGAAACTGCGACGCAAATCAAACACAGGTGTGTTTTCAGACGTATTATTATAAAGGAGGTCCCGGCATATGCCAAATTGTAAGACCTTGGTTCCGTTTAAGGGAACGAAGGAACAGGAAAACAAATTGAAGGCGGTCATCGAAAGGCACAAAGAGGAAGCCGGAGCCGTTATGCCTGTTATGCAGGAGGCTCAGGAAATCTACGGGTACTTACCGGAAGAAGTTCAAATAATGATTGCGGAAGGACTCGGCGTCCCTTTGACCGACGTCTACGGCATCTCGTCTTTTTACGCGCAGTTTGCCCTTAACCCGAAAGGAGAAAACCAGATCAACGTTTGTTTGGGGACGGCCTGCTACGTAAAGGGAGCGGGGGACATACTTGAGCGGATATGCAAAAAAGTAGGCTGCGAATCCGGCGAAATTACCGACGACGGGAAATTCTCGGTCGATGCCACGCGCTGCATAGGAGCTTGCGGCTTGGCTCCGGTAATCGTTATCAACGGCGATGTTTACGGGCGTCTGAAAACGGAAGAGGTCGACGCCATTGTCGAAAAATACATGTGAGCGCCCCGGCAATTAAGGAAGGAAAGGATCATAAAATATGAAAAGTTTGGATGAACTTAAAAAGATCCGAGATGATATGCAGCGGAAAGTGAGTATCCGCAATAAAAACGAAAACGGCGTCCGCGTCGCGGGCGGACCGGAGAGAGCGCATATCATGGTTTGCGGGGGAACCGGATGTACTGCCTCGGACAGCCCGAAGTTGATCGAAGAATTCAGGAAAGAACTTGCCGCTGCCGGGCTTGACAAAGAAGTATGCGTCGTTCAGACCGGCTGCTTCGGCTTGTGCGCCTTGGGCCCCATAGTTATTGTCTACCCGGAAGATACTTTTTACGTTCGCATAGCCCTTGAAGACGTAAAAGAGATAGTCACGGAGCACATAATAAACGGCCGTTTGGTGGAGCGTCTCCTCTACATGGAAGCCGGCAAAAAAGAACCCACATACTCATTGGACGATTCCATGTTCTACAGTTTGCAGAAACGTATCGCGCTTCGCAACTGCGGTGTTGTAGATCCCGAAGTCATAGACGAATATATCGCTTATGACGGCTACATGGCGCTGGCGGAGTGCCTTCTCCGCAAAACCCCGGAAGAGGTCATTAAGATCGTGTCCGATTCAGGTCTGCGCGGCCGCGGCGGCGCGGGGTTCCCGACCGGGACAAAATGGAAATTTACGGCGGCGTCCGAAGACCCTGTCAAATATGTCTGCTGCAACGCCGACGAAGGTGACCCGGGCGCTTTTATGGACAGGTCCGTCTTGGAGGGCGATCCGCACAGCGTGATCGAGGCCATGATGATAGCGGCGTTTGCCATCGGGGCTTCGCAGGGTTATGTTTATGTCCGCGCGGAATATCCTATCGCGGTGCACCGTCTGAGGATAGCGATAGAGCAGGCGAAAGAATACGGGATATTGGGAGATAACATATTCGGGAGCGGTTTTAATTTTCACCTCGATATCCGGTTGGGCGCCGGCGCTTTTGTCTGCGGTGAGGAAACAGCGCTGATGAGATCCATAGAGGGGCAGCGCGGCGAGCCGCGTCCGCGCCCGCCGTT
>WRJA01000028.1 GCA_009782435.1 Oscillospiraceae bacterium | reverse complement strand
ATCCCGCGATTCTTATTTCGCCGGAGGTTTTGGAAAGCGTTGTGGTAAGGATCGAAATCGTTGTTGTTTTCCCCGCGCCGTTCGGCCCGAGGAAGGCGAAAAACTCGCCTTTCTCAACTGAAAAACTTATATCGTTTACCGAAGGGATTTTTGCGCCCTTGTATTGTTTTGTTAAATTATTGACCTCTATCATGTTCATATCGACGTCCCCCTGTTATTAATCTTCATTCTTCCCGTGTCCGCGGTCATGTTCATGTTCATGGTTGCGGAAACCGCGCCCTCTCGGGAACCCTCCGCGTCCGAAGTGTCCGCCCGCACGAATATCGTGAGCCGGGCCCCACCATCCGGGGAAGTCTCGCCCATGCTCCTTGAAAAAATCACCAAAATCTCCGAGCCGCTCCCTGAGAGCTTCCATTTTCTCAAGCATTTCTTCTTCGTCGTCGCCGAAATCGGCGCGGAGGGCGTCTGTGATACGGTCGAGGTATTCGCCGAGTGTTTTTTGCTCGTCATCTGACAGGCAGGAAAAAATGCCGCCGTGATCGGATGGTTCCGATTGCTGCTCTTCTCTTCCTTTTTCCGTCAATTTAACAAGCATAACGCGCTTGTCTTGTTCAGCCGGTTCGCGGGTCACATACCCGCTTTTCTCCAGTTTCGCAAGCAGCTCGTTCAGTGAAGAAATACGCACTCCCAACAGATAGGAAAGGTCTTTTGTGCTTATGCCGTCCCTCAATTTCAGTACGGCAATTATCCTGCCCCGGCCCCGCGTAGTGTCCGCCATCGGGCCGCCCGCAGACCGGCCGCGGATTTGTTGTTTGTGCAGCAGCCATTGCAGCTGCAACAGTTTTTCATACAGTTCGTGTGTCATGGATCATGCCTCCGAAAAAAGTGTTAACGGTACCGTTAAATATAATTTAACAGGTACCGTTATATATGTCAAGAATTTTTTACAGGTACAGTAAAATCTTTTTTTGCTCCTTTTTATATTCAGCAAAAAACCTTGACGGCACGTCTTTACAGCGGGATTTTTTTGAATTGTTTTTCCGGAGCGTCGACCTTGAGCCTACCGGAACTCTCTTCGGCGAGGCGGCGTATGGTCTCGTTGATCGTTTCAGGCTCCGCAAGAGCCTTGATAACGACCTCGGCGCCGAACTCGGTGTTTTCCGTTAGGCATCCGAGGTCAGTGAGCAGCCGTTTGATCCTGTCGTGGAGGTCGTACGGACAGTAAACAGTTAAACAGGAAAAAACCGATGTTTTGCATATGCCCGCGGCGTCAAGCGCGAGTTTCGCGGCTGATGAATATGCTCTTGACAATCCGCCCGCACCCAAGAGTATGCCTCCGAAGAAACGCGTTACGACGCAGCAAAAATCTTCGATTTGTTTATCGGAGAAGGATTTCAGAATACGAGAACCCGCCGTGCCGGCGGGTTCTCCGTCATCAGAAAAACGCTTGATTATGCCGCGATCGAGCATGTATGCGCAGACGTTATGCGACGCATCGCGGTTCAGGGAGCGTATTTCTTTTATAAAACTAAGGGCTTCTTTTTCCGTTTCGACATGCCGGACGCGGCCGATAAAACGCGAGCGTTTTACAGTAAGCTCAGCTTCTCCTTCTCCTGCGGGCGTCAGCCGGTAGTCCACGCGTCACCGTCCGGCGGCCCGGCCGAGCGCGAAAGCTTTTTTGTTCAGATCGAGAAAGACGGGTTTTATCTCCGCTTCCAAAGCCCGATCCCATGTTTCGGCGGAAAATTCGAGAATCGTTGAAAACAGTCCCAAAAGAACGATGTTGACCGATTTGGGGCTTCCCGCCTCAAGAGCGAGCGACAGCGCGTCCGCGGATCTGACGTTTGCGCCCGTTTCCTTTATCCTTTCAATAATGCGTTCGGGATATTCCGCGTTTCCGGTTATGACCGGCATGGGAGATATCCGCTGGTCGCTTATTATCATAATGCCGGTATCTTTGAGATACGGCAGGCGCCGAGCCGCTTCCAGACGCTCGAAACACAATATGAAATCAGCTTCGCCGAAGTCGATGACGGGCGAATATACTTTTTTGCCGTATTTGACAAAGGTTATTACAGCGCCGCCTCGTTGCGCCATGCCGTGTACTTCGGATATCTTAACGTCGAAACCGGCCGTTGTCAGTACGTTGCCGAGAATGCGCGAGGTCAGCAGGGTGCCTTGCCCGCCGACGCCGGCGATCAAAATGTTTTTGTTATCGGACATTGTCTTGCCCTCCTTCGCGGAACGCATTTGCTTTGCACATCCGGACGCACAGGCTGCAGCCCGCGCAAAGTGTCGTGTCGACAAACGCTTTGGCGTTTGTGAGACTTATCGCCGGGCAGCCGATCTTCATGCACATTCCGCAGCCTGTGCATGTTTCTTCGGAAACGCTCAGCGGAGGGGCTTTCTTAATGCCTTTCAGCAGCACACAGGGGCTTCGCGCGATAATGACGGAGGCCTCGCTTTTTTGCATTTCCTCGCTCAGTATCTCCGAGAGCCCGTCCGTATCCCGGGGGTCGGCGACCCTGATGTTTTTTACCCCCGCGGCTTCACACAGTTTCTCAAGGCTTATTAAGGGAGCGGCTTCTCCTTTTATGGTTTTTCCGGTGGTCGGATTGTCCTGGTGTCCCGTCATGCCTGTCGTTGAGTTGTCCGAAATGATAACGGTGGAAATACCCTTGTTGTAAACGACGTCGATAAGACCGGTTATCCCTGAGTGTATGAAAGTGCTGTCTCCTATAACGGCGACGCAGCGGTTTTTCGCGTCGGCGCCGCGTATCGTATTGAAGCCGTGCGCTCCGGAGACGGAAGCACCCATGCAAATCGTCGTATCCATGGCGGATAAAGGAGGCAGCGCTCCCAAGGTATAGCAGCCTATATCGCCGAACACGGTCAGCTTCATCTTGCCGAGGACATAAAACAATCCTCTGTGCGGGCATCCGGGGCACATGACGGGCGGACGGGAGGGCAAGTCCGCGCCGAAATATCGCGCCGGTTTCGGCGATTTGCCCATCGCTTCGGCTATGCGGCCCTGCGACAGCTCTCCCAAAAAACCGAACAGATCTTTGCCGCCGTCGACTCTTATCCCGGCCGCTTTGCAATGGGTCTCAATGATAGAGTCCAGTTCTTCAACGACAATGAGCCTCTTGACGCTTGAGGCGAATTTTGCGATCAAAGCCGTCGGCAGCGGATTGATAAGCCCGAGCTTCAGTACGCTTGCGTTCGGAAAAACCTCGCGCACATATTGATAACAAACGCCCGCCGTGATAAACCCCGTTTCCGTGTCGCCGGGTTCGATCCGGTTGATGGGGGTCGTTTCCGCCAATTCGGAAAGACTTGCCGTGCGGTCTTCGACAAAGGCGTGCCGAAGAAGGGCGTTGGAGGGGATCATCACATATTTTTTCGGATCTTTTACATAAGGGCGAAGCTCCGGAGCGATACGCTTCGACGTCTCGACCGGGCTCTGCGTATGGGCCGCTCTCGTACAGGTCCTGAGTATCACCGGGGTGTCGTATTTTTCAGAGATATCAAAAGCGAGTTTTGTGAACTCGAGGCATTCGGAAGAATCCGAAGGCTCGATGAGCGGAAGCTTGGCGGCTTTTGCGTACCAACGGCTGTCCTGTTCGTTTTGAGAGGAATGCATACCCTGATCATCGGCGACGATAACGACAAAACCTCCGTTGACTCCCGTGTATGAAGCCGTGAAAAGAGGGTCGGCGGCGACGTTCAGACCGACATGTTTCATACAGCAGACGGCTCGCGCCCCCGCTACAGAGGCGCCGGAAGCGGCCTCAAGAGCGACTTTTTCATTCGGCGCCCATTCGGTGTATATTTCGTCGTATTCGGACGCGTATTCGGCGATCTCGGTTGACGGAGTGCCGGGATAGGCTGACAGAAAACGGCAGCCGGCCTCATACAGTCCTCGGGCAACGGCTGCGTTGCCCGGTAAGAGTTGTTTCATTGTCCGGGGTTCCTTTCGTTTTGTTTTGAAGGGTCAGCTGTGGTAAAGCTGTTGTGTTTGATATACGGGTTCAAAAGTGATGTTTACCCCGAGCTTCCTGAATACGTTCTCATCCACTCGCGAGAGTATGACAGTGGAATGTGCCTCGCAGTCGCTGAGATCGCTGAGCCTGTCCAAGGCCGCGGCGGCGTATTTGTCCGTTACGGCGCAGATGGAGAGCGCGATCAATACCTCGTCCGTATGAAGCAGCGGATTTCGGCTTCCCATATGCCGGGTCTTAAGCTTTTGTATGGGTTCGATGACTTCCGGGGAAATGAGAAGGACTTCGTCATCGATGCCGCCGAGCCTCTTTAAGCAGTTGAGAAGGCACGCGGAAGAGGCGCCGAGGAGCGAACCGGATCTGCCTGTTATTATCTCTCCGTCCGGCAGTTCGAGGGCGACGGCGGACGTGTCCGCGTCGCGGGATTTTTTAAGCGCCGCGGCGGCGACCGGACGATCTGCGGTCGAAATGCCCAAGCCCGTCATTAAGAGTTCGATTTTTTCGACTTCCCGTTTTTCGGCCAATGCCTGACGCCTTAAACAGGCGGTGGCGAAGTAGCGGCGTATTATTTCGTTTCGCGAGGCTTCGCAGCACGCGTCGTCGTCCGTTATGCAAAAGCCGGCCATGTTAACGCCCATTTCCGTCGGGCTGTTATATACGGAATTTCCGAGTATACGCTCAAGTATCGCGTTCAAAACGGGGAAGATGTCCACGTCGCGGGTGTAATTCACGGTGGTCTTTCCGTATGCTTCCAAATAGAACGGGTCTATCATGTTGATGTCGCCGAGATCCGCCGTTGCCGCCTCGTAGGCTAAATTGACGGGGTGCTTCAACGGGAGGTTCCATATGGGAAAGGTCTCGAATTTCGCGTATCCGGCGGTGATCCCGCGCTTATATTCATGATAGAGCTGCGACAGGCAGATGGACATTTTGCCGCTCCCGGGACCGGGCGCGGTGATGACGACAAGGGAACGTTCGGTTTCTATGTAGTCGTTTTTTCCGAAGCCGTTTTCACTGACGATGAACGGGATATTGGAAGGGTAATCGGGAATGATGTAGTGTCTGTAAACTTTTACGCCGAGATTCTCGAGCCGGGTCTGAAAAGCGTCGGCCGCCGGCTGAGACTGATACTGAGTAATCACCACGCTTCCCACATACAAGCCGCAGTTTCTGAAAGCGTCGGTAAGCCGCAGGGTTTCCAAGTCGTAGGTTATGCCGAGGTCGCCGCGATATTTGTTGCGCTCGATGTCATTCGCGGATATTGCCACTACGACCTCGGCGTCTTTCTCCATTTCCATCAGCATACGCACTTTGCTGTCCGGCTTAAAGCCCGGGAGGACCCTTGACGCGTGATAATCGTCAAACAGCTTCCCCCCGAATTCCAGGTATAGCTTGCCGTTTGAGCTTTCAATTCGTTTTCGTATATTTTCCGACTGGAGCTTAACGTATTTGTCGTTGTCAAAACCCGTTTTTTTCATGGTTTCCTCCGGTTTGCTTTGTACATGAACAAAAGCAGGATGATAAGGTATAAAACACACAGTCCGAGAGTCAGAAGGCATTGGATATCCGATTTCGGGGCCAAACCGACCAAAATCAGCATCGGGGCGCCGAATACGATGCCGAATGTGCTGCCGACAACAAGATTGTTGGCGGCGGGAGTTTTATATTCCGGGTCGATCTCGCGCAGGAGCAGTACGCCGGAGCTGATAGTTCCGGTCATCATTCCGAACATCGAAAAATATCCCTCGTAATAATATCCGGGGTAGATTTTTTTACACACGACGGAAAGGTATATCCATGTAACGATCCCGCCGAAAACAGCGCTCAGCGCGAACGGGACCCAAAGCCCGGTGAGATCGGATATCTCGATGGAGGCTATTCCGGCGATTATCATAAGGTCAAATGCGAGACCGGATATCCTGCCGAGCAAATAGTTGTTTTGGTATTGTTTCGTGATTATACCGGAGCGGCGGAGCTTTCCGAGGACAAAGCGCGCCAAAAGCGCAAGCGCCGATGCGATTATAAAGTTGAAGCCCCAGAACAGCGAATTCACCGTTGCGGCAATGTCCTCGGAAACAGCTGAAAAAAAGCTTGTTACTCCGGATATGGCCAAATATGTCAAAAGGTAAACGATAATAACCATAGCGAACTGTATGGACAGTCTGTCCAAAGATTCGGAAACAGGCAATTCGTCCTTGTCTTGAAATGTGTCGATGGTTACGGAGCCGGATATTTCATCGTGTTCGATGCGTTTGATTTTGCCCCGACGGGCAAAAATGTTTAGCGCAGCGATGCCGGCGATACACGCGACAAGATATCCGGCCGCGGCGATCGACAGGGCAAAAGAACGCCCGCCCGCAAAGCCGAGGGCCTCGTACGCGCCGCCGATATTGTTTGCCTGACCGGGGCCCTGTCCGTATCCCATGGGCAAAAGTATTCCTGCCGCCTTAAACAGATCCGGCATGACGGTGTATGCCAAAAACAGCGTGATGACGAGTCCCGTAACAGCCTGCACGAGATATGTGCTGACGATCAAAGCGCCGCTTTTTGCTCCCGTGAGGCTGCCGCCTCCTTCCGGTTTTTCGGTTATCCTCAGCGACATGGCAATGAAGCCGAAGGCGATGCCGTGGTATGTTATCATTTCAAGAAAAGCTAAATTGAGAGGCAGAATGTTCAGACTGCGCAGTATAAGCAGGATAAAACCCGCCAGCACCGCCGTCGGCATAAGGCTTTTGCGTATAAAAGGTATTTTGCGGCGCAGAAAATTGGCGGCCAATATCACGGCCGCTATGATGCCGAATTGAATAATAAAATTCCAAAGCGCCGTATCATTGGCGGAATATATCACATAAGTATCCTCCGAAATTCATATTTGCTGTCTCAGTTGATCATATAATAACAGATATTTTCTTCCGCAAAACAGTTTTCCGCCGCTTATTTCAAAATTTCGTTTATCGGCGCTCATATCTATAGTGTTTCTCCCGTGCACCGCCATACCGAAAACGGACGAAAGTGGAAAATCCGCGCCGGCGCAGACAAGCCGGTCTATAAACATGCTGATGCTGCCGGCGCCGAGTTTTTTGGAACTGTGATCCGGAAAAATCTCCCTGAGTGTGATATCGCCGTCTTCAAAGACGGGACCGTCGCCGGATTCTTCCGGTAAAAGACGCAGACGGTCTGTCTGCCAGTCGTCCCATTTCGCCACATTGTCAAAAGGGAGCCCGGGGCCGGTCAGAAACCCGAAATCGTCATATAGCGCAAAGAGGCCGCATGAGCAGTGAAATTCGTTGCCGTTGCTGAAGAGCGTTCCGACGCCTGAGCAGAAAGGACAGATAAACAATACCGTTTCCAGATGTTCGGCATAGTTTTTACCTCTGTAAACGACGGGGTTTTCGCGCTGGCGCTCATACGCGTCTTCGCTCAGATCGTCGCTGATTAGCCTTTCGATCCTGTCGACCGGCATTTTTCGGATATCTTCCGGAGAGTATACGCCTTTTATTTCACCGCGCATCTTGCCGCGGCGAAGCTTTAAGGCCCAGCGCGGGCCGGTCAAATAGCCGCCGGTGAATTTGTAAGTCACTAATGCCGCGCCGCAGGAGCGTGCGAGCTTTGCGGCCGCGGGGCTGATGCTGCCGGTCCTTCCGTTCCATGAACAGTCGCCTTCGATGAATATGCATACGCTGCAGCCTTTGCGCAAACGACGCATCACGGCGGCGGCCGTGCCGGCGCCGACGGTGCCTTTTAACCGGGCGATCGGCGATTGGAGCCAAACAATAAGACGCGACAATATGCCCCATCTGAAAATATGCTCGCTTGCCACAAAATAAACCTGTTCCCTGAAGCTGAGGCTCAAGAGCAGAGGATCCCAGTTTGTGGTGTGATTGCTGAATATGAGACAGGGACCGGGCAGTTCGGCGATTTCGGGCTCAAAGCCGAATTTGCGCTTCAGCGCGGGACCGAGTACAAAGCGAAGGATCTTCCGGACGAACAAATGTCTTTTTCGGCCTTTCACAAAATCTCCTTCCGTCGCGCGCAATGAAGAGGGTGGCGGGAGCGGAACTCAACGCGCCGATAAAAATTATACTACGTCTTCGCGGCATCTTCAAACAGAAAATACATATATTTTTGTAAGTTTTTATGCTTTTTTTATTCATATTTTTATGGTACAATTTTTTGTCGCCCGGGATATAAAGTACAACGAATTCGGAAAGGCAACTCGAACATGGGTGTATTAACAAAGATATTCGGCTCGCACAGCAAAAGAGAACTTAAAAAAATCGATCCTTTGGTCAATGAAATTGAGGCTTTGGCCGAGGAATACGCCAATAAAAGCGACGATGAATTGAGAGCGAAGACCGCTGAATTCAAGGAACGGCTCGCAGGCGGGGAAACCGTCGACGATATACTGCCCGAGGCTTTTGCCGCGGGGCGCGAGGCCGCTTGGCGCGTGCTCGGCATGAGGCCGTTCACGGTGCAGCTTATCGGAGGGATCGTGCTACACCAGGGGCGTATCGCCGAAATGAAGACCGGAGAAGGCAAAACGCTTGTTGCCGTTTTGCCGTCTTATCTTAATGCGCTTGAGGGAAAAGGCGTGCATATAGTTACCGTCAACGATTATTTGGCCAAACGCGACAGCGAATGGATGGGTAAAGTTCACCGTTTTCTCGGACTTGACGTCGGGCTTATCGTTCACGGCCTTACCTCCGACGAGCGCCGCGCGGCTTACGCGGCCGACATCACATACGGCACGAACAATGAAATGGGATTTGACTATCTGCGGGACAACATGGCCATATACAAACACGATATGGTCCAGAGAGGACACTCATTTGCGATAGTCGACGAAGTCGACTCCATCCTCATAGACGAAGCGAGGACGCCGCTCATCATATCCGGCCAGGGAGACGAGAGTACGGACCTCTATAAAAGAGCGGAGGATTTCGTTTCCCGGCTCAGAAAGATCGTTTATGCCTCTGTAGACGTGAAGGAAGAAGAACAAGAGGATATTGAAGCCGATTATGTGGTGGACGAGAAGGCGCGTACCGCGATGCTGACAGCCAAGGGCACGGCAAAAGCGGAACAGTATTTCGGGTTGGAAAACCTGGCGGATCTGGAAAACGCGACCTTGGCCCATCATATCAACCAAGCGGTAAAAGCGCACGGCGTTATGAAACGCGATGTGGATTATGTCGTTCGCGAGGGAGAAGTCATCATCGTTGATGAATTCACCGGCCGGCTAATGCTCGGAAGACGCTATAACGAAGGCCTGCATCAGGCGATTGAGGCCAAGGAACATGTCACTGTCGAGCATGAGAGCAAGACTTTAGCCACAATTACGTTTCAAAACTACTTCAGACTGTACGGGAAGCTCTCCGGCATGACCGGTACCGCTTTGACCGAGGAGGAGGAGTTCGCGGCCATTTACAGCCTCGATGTGGTCGAGATACCCACAAACAAACCCGTTGTCAGATTGGACGACCCGGATGTGGTATACAAAAATGAAAGCGGCAAGTACAGGGCCATAATCGAACAGATAGCCTTGTGTTTCGAAAAAGGTCAGCCGGTGCTTGTCGGAACCGTGTCTGTTGAAAAGAGCGAGCATCTGTCCGTTCTTCTTACAAAAAAAGGTGTGAAGCACAATGTTCTGAACGCGAAACACCACGAGAAAGAAGCGGAGATCGTCGCTCAGGCGGGTAAGTTCGGAGCTGTCACCATAGCCACAAACATGGCGGGACGCGGAACGGACATAGTGCTCGGCGGCAACGCGGAATACATGGCGAAAACAGATCTGCGCAAAGCGGGTTTTACGGAAGAGACCATAGTCGAGGCGACGGGATACGCGGATACGGACGATGAGGACATTCTTGCCGCCAGAAAAATGTTCGCCGAGCGCGAAGCCGAACATAAAAAACAAACCGACGCTGAGGCCGAACGCGTCAGAAACGCCGGGGGGCTTTTTATACTCGGCACGGAGAGACATGAATCCCGCCGGATCGACAATCAGCTTCGCGGACGCGCGGGCCGGCAGGGTGACCCCGGTGAAAGCCGGTTCTTCATCTCAATGACTGACGACATAATGAGGCTCTTCGGCTCTGAGCGGGTCATTGGCATAATGGAAGCAATGGGTGTTGACGAGGACACGCCGCTTGACCATAAAATGCTTTCGAACGCCATAGAGCAGGCCCAAAAAACAGTTGAAAGCCGGAACTTTCAGGTGAGAAAGAGCGTTTTGGAATTTGACGACGTCATGAATGTGCAGAGAAACCTTATCTATAAACAGCGCCGTTCCGTCCTTGACGGAGAGGATATCGCCTCTTATATCGAGGGCATGATCTCGGAGGTCATATCGGGTTCTGTCATATCCGCTGCCGCCGGGATGCCCGTGGAAGATCAAAACAGGCTTGATGAGATCGTTTCTCCGTTTGAAAAGATGTTTTTACGCCACGGTGAGATAAGATTCAAAAAAGGGATAACGACAGATGAACTGACTGAGATGTCGCTCGAAAAAGCGCGTTTGTTTTATGAGACAAAGGAGCGCGAACTCGGGCTGATGCCGAACGGCATACCGCTTATGCGAGAGCTTGAGAGAGTGATCATGCTCCGCGTCGTCGACGAATACTGGATGGAGCATATAGACGCCATGCATGAACTCCGGCAGGGAATCGGGCTTCGGGCTTACGGCAATGTCAAGCCCGTTGACGCATATAAGCAGGAAGGCTTTGAGATGTTCGAAGCCATGATAAACGGCATACGGGAAGAGGTGGTAAGACGCGTATTCACGGCGCGCGTCAGGTCGGACAGACAGCTTGAGCGTAAAAGTGTTGCAAGAAATGCGGCGACAAATGCCGGAGGCGACGCCGGCGCGAAGAAGCAGCCTGTCAGAAAGACTAAAAAACCGGGGAGAAACGACCCGTGCCCTTGCGGAAAAATGAAAGAGGACAACAGCCGAAGACTGAAATACAAGGAATGCTGCGGTCGGGGCGAATAGGGAAAGAGCTCACGGACAGCGGGTTCGTTCGGAAGGACCGAATAAAAATGACACATAAACAAAAAAGCCTTTTCACGGGACTCGCGGCTTCGGTTCTGATCATATCCGCCGGCTGCGATCTTGTCGGCAGTACGGGTATAGTCAGCAATCCTGCGGATGCGATAGAAGGAGTAAATCCCGGAAGGGCTCAAGCGGTGGCGTATGCTGCGGACGACATTTTTTCCCTTAATTACGATTCGCGCTACAGCATGAATCCGATAACGACAAGAAGCAAGCTGAACTTGATGTTCGGGTCTCTTGTATATGAGAGCCTGTTCGAAGTGGACGAGCGGTTTGATTATGTGCCGAAACTCGCGACAGAATGCACTTCGAACGACGGTGTGACTTGGTTTGTTTTTATCGACTCCGGAATTCTTATGCACGACGGCAGCCTGCTTTCGGCTCAAGACGTTGTTTATTCGTTGCAGCGGGCGCAGCGGACGGAGACTTACGGCGCTCGTCTTAACACTATTTACGGTATATCGGCCATGAGCGATGAAATGATCATGATAACGCTCAAGTATGCCGACATGCTGTTTCCCGCGCTGCTCAACATTCCGGTTATTAAAAGCGGGACGCTCAACGACGACACTCCGGTCGGCACGGGGCCTTATATGCTCAACCGGGACAGAATGACCCTCGAAAGATTTCCCGGTCACCGCAACGCTGATCTGATGCCTGTTGATACAATATATTTGAAGGAATACCCCGACCCGGAAAACGCCATATCGGCATATGAGGATTCTGTTATCGATCTGGTCGTAAACGATCCGACAGGACTGTCAAACTTAGGTTACGGGACCGCGAATGATATACGCAAATTCAATACCACATCAATGTGCTATCTCGGAATTAACACCGAAAGCGATTTTTTGAAATTTGCAAATTACAGATACGCGCTCAATTACGCTGTGGACAGAGACTATATTGTACGGGAAATAATGAGAGGTTACGGCGTCACATCGGCGCTGCCTTTCCATCCGGCAAGTTATTTTTTCAGCGAGGGCCTTAACAGGAAATATGATAATTACGATTTGGATACCTGCCTGACCGTGTTCAACGCCCTTAATATCAAAGATCACAATAATAACGGCCGGCTTGAGTTTATGGTCACAGGGGTTCCGATCGAGATCAATATCGATTTTATCGTAAACGACGACAACACGCTGAAAGTAAAAGCTGCGAGACATATAGCAAACGGGCTGTCAGAAATAGGCCTCCCCGTCAATCTGCGGGAGTTGAACTGGGACGCGTATATCAGGGCCCTCACAAACGGTGATTATGATATTTATTTCGGGGAGATCAAGCTGACGGCGGACTTTGACCTGAACTGCCTGTTCAGGCCCGACAAGGAAAAAAATTACGGGAATATAACGGATCCTCACTACGGCAAGCTCATTGATATCTATCTGGCGGCGCCGGACGAGGAACGGAAACTCCGGGCGGAGGAACTGTGCAAATATATTTATGAGACAGCTCCGATCATTCCGATCTTTTTCAAATCCATGGAAGTGCTTACTCACAGAGGGGTCGTGTCCGGCTTGTCGCCCACGCAGTATGATGTGTTCCGTAAATTTGAGGATTGGACAATAGATTTGGGATGATACTGAGACTGATCAAAAAGCACAGGCGTTTTATCACTTTCGGTATTGTCGGATGTGTCAACACGCTGGTGGATTTTTCGGTTTTTACTCTGTGCAGCGAACTGGCCGGCACAGCGCCTGTCCCCGGTCACATAGTCGGCTATTGCTGCGGGATCGTGTGCAGTTTCATTTTAAACCGCAACATAACATTTAAAGACACATCCGGAAGTTTGATCTTGAGCCGTTTCTTCCGATTTGTCGCGCTTAATTGCATCACGCTGTGTATAAGCACAGGGCTGATAGCCGTATTAACGGGCGCGGGCATGCAAAAATATGCGGCGAAGGTCGCGGTCGCGGGCGTTGTAATGATCATGAATTATTTGGGATCAAAGCTGTTTGTGTTCAACAGTACAAACGATAAATCCTGAAAGGAGCATTTGAATGACGGACAAAGATCTTCTGACCAAAGCGCGCGAGGCGGCGCAAAACGCATATGTACCTTATTCGCATTTCCCGGTGGGAGCGGCGCTCGAGTGTGAGGACGGGACCGTTTACCTCGGGTGCAATGTGGAAAACGCGGCGCTCGGAAGCACGATCTGCGCAGAGAGAGTCGCGGTGTGCAAAGCGGTAAGCGACGGCCGGATGAAATTCAAACGAATAGCCGTACACGGCGAAGGGGAAAACTATTGTATGCCTTGCGGAGCGTGCAGACAGTTTATGATCGAGTTTTCACCGGATATGGAAGTGCTTTGCACGAAAGCCGGAGGCCGGTATGTCAGCTATACGCTCAGCCAGCTTATGCCGTACTCGTTTTCCTATTAGTATCGGATATCCGGCATAAAAAATAAAACCGGTGTAAACGGAGAAAGTAAACACCGGTTTTGCGGCTGAGGAATGATCGTTACGTTAACGGGTTTTCTAAGGCGTCTTCCATACTGTAGATTCCCGGTCTGCCGACCCGGGCCAAAAACCTTGCCGCCGTCAAAGCTCCGTTAGCGAATATCTCCCGCGAGAAAGCGGTATGCTTGAACTCTATTACCTCGTCCGGGCCCGCGAATATCACATTGTGCTCGCCGACTATGGTGCCGCCGCGCACGGATACGACGCCGATCTCGTTTTTGCCCCGCTCTTTGTGTGCGCTTTGACGCTCATAAACATATTCCGCCGGCTGACTGCGGCCTTTTGCGACTGCGTCCGCCAACATGAGCGCGGTCCCGCTCGGAGCGTCAAGCTTCGTTCTGTGATGGCGCTCGGTTATTTCAACGTCAAAATCGTTGCTGAGGACCGCCGCTGTTTCCCGGAGGAGTTTTATTAAAAGGTTTATGCCGACGGACATATTCGCGGATTTGAATATCGGGATATGCAGGGCGGCGTTTTTTATATCCGCTGACTGTTTTTCGGTGTGGCCGGTAGTGCAGATAACGAGCGGAATCATTTTGCTTGTGCAAAATAAGAGCAGTCCGTCGAGGGATTGCGGATTTGAGAAATCAATGACGACGTCGGCCGTTCCGGAAAAACCGGAGGGATCGGAATAAACGGGTACGGAAGAAGAAGGACCTGTATTTATGTCTATACCGGCCGCGATCTCTACGTCATCTTTTTCAGCGCACATGCGGGACACGACTTGTCCCATTTTTCCGTTACATCCGGACAGTATGATCTTTATCATTTTTCCTCCGGGGCCGAACCGGCCGGCTGCTCCTGCCGGCGATTGCGGCGTTTTTTATTGTATTATGCCCGCTTCGACAAGGGTTTTCTTGAGTTTATTAAGGTTTTCGGGGGATATGTCAACGAGAGGAAGGCGGCAGCCGCCTACGTTTCGACCCATGAGATTGAGCGCCGCTTTCACGGGTATCGGATTGACCTCGATAAACAGATCCGAGAAGAGCCCGGCGTATTTCAGATGGAGTTCGGTCGCCGCCTTAAAATCTCCGTTCAAGCACAAATCGCACAGTTTTACCATTTGCCCGGGTATTATGTTTGACGCTACGCTCACGAGACCTTTTGCGCCGAGGGCCATCATGGGAACGGTCTGGTCGTCGTTTCCGCTCCAAACGTTCAAATCGTCGCCGCAGAGGTAACGGGTCATTGAGAACAGCGTGAAATCCCCGGACGATTCCTTGACGCCGTTGATATTGGGATGCCGCGAGAGTATTTTGAGTGTGTCGGCGCTGCAGCACATGGTGGTGCGGGACGGGACGTTGTAAACTATCATGGGAAGGTCGATGCGGTCGGCCACATAGGTAAAGTGCGCGACCAAACCTGCTTGAGTCGTTCGGTTGTAGTAGGGAGTCACCATAAGTATGCCGTCGACGCCCGACGCTTTTGCGCTTGTCGCCAGCCTGACGGAGGTCATGGTGTCATTGCTGCCGACGCCGGATATGATCTTTATTCGTCCTGCCGAGTGACGGACGCAGAAATCTACAAGTTTTTCATGCTCGTCAAGCGGTTGCGTGGCGTTCTCTCCCGTGGTGCCGCATACGATGACAGCCTGCGCTCCGGCTTCGATTTGGCAGTCGAGGAGTTCAGCCATTTTTGCGAAGTCGACTCCGGATTCCGTAAACGGTGTTATTATCGCCGTGCCTAAACCTGTAAACACAGGGGTTTTCATTTAATTCAGAGCTCCTTTCGGTTGTGTCCCGTCATATCCACCCTTCGGCGCACAGAAGTTCGGCAAGGAGTACCGCTCCGCCGGCGGCGCCTCTTTGGGTGTTATGTGAAAGACATATAAATTTCCAATCGTATTGAGTATCTTCCCGAAGGCGGCCTATGGAAACGGCCATGCCGTTCTCCGACATCCTGTCAGTTTTTGTTTGCGGTCTGTCGTCCTCGCTGAAATAATGCAGAAATTGTTTCGGCGCTGTCGGGAGTTTGAGTTCCTGCGCTTTGCCGGCAAAGGAAGACCACCGCGCGATCATCTCCTCGCGGGACGGTTTTTTTTCAAAGCTCGCAAAGACGGCTGCCAAATGGCCGTCGGATACCGGAACTCGCACGCATTGCGCCGTGATAGACGGCAGGGCCGCGTTTATTATCGCTCCGTCTTCGATTCTGCCCCAGATCTTGAGCGGTTCGGTCTCGGATTTATGCTCCTCTCCGCCTATGTACGGGATCACGTTATCGATCATTTCCGGCCAGCTTTCGAGTGTTTTACCGGCGCCGGATACAGCCTGATAAGTACATACGAGCACTTTCACAGGACCGAATTCATCTTTCAGGGGATGCAGGGCGGGCACATAGCTTTGCAGAGAACAGTTTGCTTTAACGGCTATGAAACCGCGCCGCGTCCCCAATCGCTTTCGCTGCGTCGGGATTATATTTATATGGTCCGCGTTTATCTCGGGAATCACCATGGGCACGTCGCTTTGCATACGACACGCGCTGTTGTTCGAAATGACCGGACACTCAAGCTTGGCATAGGCCTCTTCAAGCTCCCTGATCTCGTCTTTTTTCATATCGACTGCGCAAAAAACGAAATCCGTGCGCTCGGCGATCTCCTTTTTATCCGCGACGGCGTCTTTTACGATCATGTCTCTGTATGCGGCGGGAACGGAAAAGCTCCGGTCTGAGCGCTCGGCGACTGCGTCTTCGTAACGCTTGCCGGAACTGCGGGAGCTTGCGGCGAGTACGACCGTCTCGAACCACGGATGATTTTCGGCCAATGCAGCGAAACGCCGGCCTACCATCCCCGTGGCTCCCAATATTCCGATTTTATATTTTTTCATGACACGGTCGCTCATTTCAAGCCGGGCATGCTGTTATATCCGTGATTCGCTTGCAATTATGCCCGGATTTGTATTATAATATAAAAAGTGCTGCAAAAAATACGCGAAACGGGTCGGCGTATAGCCCGAACCGCTCAATAATATTACCATATCACAGGAAATACGTCAATACAGTATAAAAGAGGATATTCGGAGTGAAAAACAAACGATCAATGACGATCTTCGCTTTGCTTTTGACGGCGGCTCTCTTATTCGGAGAGGTCTCGGCATATGCATCGGATAACGTGCATGTCAACGACGGCGTCGTTTCGGATATTTTCGGAGCTTACGCGACAGGCGGGTCGGGCCGCGCGGAAAAAATCGAAACGCAGGATATCATGGTCTTGACCGGAGGCGGGATCGCGCCGCTCGGAGTTACGGCGGAAGACCCGGACCCCGCTCAAAAACGCTTGGATGTGGTCGGGACCGTTGCGATCAGGACAGATGTGATTCGCGTGGGACTTAACTACGGAGGGAACACTGTTCCTGCCGCGACTCTCAGAAATACTGCCGGGAGCGGTTTTGTATTCGGTTATTACGACGGCGGCCGCGTGTTTCGTGAAGTGGGATATACAGGGGAACAGGCGATAACCGCGGTCAAGGACCTCAATGTCAAGATCGGCGACGCGGGTACTCTCGGCTGTTTCCATATACTGCTCGGCGAGGTTTACTCCGGGTTTGAGGAAGCGAGAGCGGCAGCTTCAAATTATGAGGAAGGTTTCCCTGCTTATTATGACGGCGCTTACCGCGCTTTGATCGGTAATTACCAATCCCGCGAAGCAGCCGAAGAAGCGATGTTCGTATACGGTGTATACGGGACAGCGTTCAGCGGCAGCAACAGATGTGTTACCGTTATTATACCCGGTACCACGAGGATACTGTTTGAATTCGATTGCGGTACGTCGTATTATTTCACGGCGCGGCCTTCACCGGATTCTTCAAGGGCTCAGACCTCATACGGAAACTACCGGTATTACGGAGATTTTATGTTCATTCGAAATTCCGGCGAGGATATGACCGTTGTTAACTTTGTCGAAACGGAAGACTATATTAAGGGCGTGGTTGCCGCCGAGATGAGCGAAAACTGGCCGATCGAGGCGCTGAAAGCCCAAGCCGTGAGCGCCCGCAGTTATGCTCTGCGACATCTCGGCGGTTATGCGTCGCTCGGTTTTGATGTGACCGGAGATACATACAGCCAAGCCTACATCGGCACAAACAGGGTTGGGGACAATACAGACAGAGCGGTCAGCTCGACCGCGGGAGTGTATATGACTTATAACGGGGAGATCTGCGAAGCTTTGTATTCTTCTTCATTCGGCGGAGGCTCCGAAAACAGCGAAACGGTCTTCCGAGACGCGCTGCCGTATATGAGAGGGATCAGGGATCCGTATGAAAAAGACGCCGCCGACGTCAACGCCTACAGCAGTTGGACGCGCTCTTGGTCCAAATCGGCAATAACCTCCAAATTGACAGCGCTCGGACACAGATTTTATAACTTGGCCGACATGGAGCTCACGCATTCAAAAACGGGCAACGTGACGGCGATCAAATTCACGGATATATACGGCAATACGGTGAATTTGAAGAACAACGAATGCTATTCCTTCTGCACGAATTCTTCGCGTTTGGGCTTGCCGAGCATACATTTCTCGGCCGAGCAGTCGAGATCGGATAACAATGTCCTGATTTTCAGCGGCGGCGGCTGGGGGCATAACGTGGGTATGAGCCAGTACGGGGCTTATGCCATGGCAAAGTATCACGGCAAGACATATGACCAAATATTGGCTTTCTACTATACCGGCGTCAGTTTGGCCAAAGGCGTCGTCGTTTGATGATAACGTCGGATTTTGATTATGAACTTCCGGAGTCGCTGATAGCGCAGACTCCGCTGAGTAAAAGAGACGCTTCCCGGCTTTTGGTGCTAAGCAGGCATACCGGACAAATCGAACACAGACGTTTTTATGAGTTAGGCGAGTTTATAAAAAAAGGCGACTGCCTTGTGCTGAACGATTCCCGCGTATTGCCGGCTCGGCTCAAAGGAAGAAGAGAGACGGGAGGAGCGGCGGAGCTGCTTTTGCTTTCCGAGCGCGGGGCGGGGGAGTGGGAGTGTTTAGTCCGCCCGGGATCGAAAATCAAACCGGGAACAAAGCTTATTTTCGGAGACGGAGAGATCGCCGCAGATGTTTTGAGTGTTACGGAAAGCGGCGGCCGAATAATAAGCTTCGCGGCAAGCGGTGTTTTTTCCGAAGCCCTTGAAAAACTCGGAAAAATGCCGCTGCCGCCTTATATCAAGAGTGACATCGAGGATAAAGAGCGGTATCAAACCGTTTATTCGCGCGAGGCGAAAAGCGCGGCCGCGCCGACGGCGGGTCTTCATTTTACAAGGGAGCTTCTCGGTTCGATCGAGGCTTCGGGCGTTTCTGTCCGGTATTTGACGCTGCATGTCGGTCTCGGCACTTTCAGGCCGGTCAAGACCGAAAAAGTCGAAGACCATAAAATGCACGCGGAATTCTGCGACATACCGGAGGAGACAGCCGAAGCCGTAAGTAAAACAAAATCGCTCGGCGGACGGGTAATTGCCGTCGGCACCACCGTCTGCAGGGCGCTTGAGAGTTTTTCGGATGAAAAGGGATCGCTTGAGGCAAAAAAAGCGATGACAGATATTTTTATATACCCGGGATACCGTTTCAAGTGCGCCGACGCTCTGATCACCAATTTTCACCTTCCGAAATCGACGCTTATTATGCTGGTTTCGGCGTTTGCCGGCAGGGAAAACATAAAAAACGCCTATGAGACGGCCGTGCGGGAGAAATACAGATTTTTTTCCTTCGGGGATTGCATGTTGGTTTTTTGAATAAAGCCGCGGTGACGATCATCACTAAAGCGCAAAAAAATAAATACTTGGGCGCCGGTTTATTAAGAAAACTCGTGACTGTCAGCCGCCGGCGTGCTAAACTGTCAGAGGGGGGGTGTTTCGATTGAAACAACGATTTGTCCCGCTTGAGAAGCGCTCAAAACGGGAAAAGAGCGAATACCACGCCGCGCGGCGCGGAAATTGGGGAGGCGTTTGCCCGGTGACTCGAAAACCGCCGGACCCGAAAGCATATGACCGCAAAAGATCCGGACAACGGCACGAACACGAACCGTTGTCCGGATCTTATTTTGCTTAAACGCTGCCTGCCTCCGTGTATTTCTTATGATACTTTCTGTCGGAAGCAAACAGCATATATGCCGCAAACGCCAACAAAACAAAAACCGCGGTTATCCTGTACATTACCGTGAAACCCGAAGCGTCGACCACAGCGCCCAAAAAAGGCGCGCCGGCGGCGTAGCCTATATCCATTGCCGCGAAAAAAGCGCCGGAAGCCGTCCCTCTGTGCGCGGGAGAGCATCTGATGAATATGATAGAGTTCATCGTTGTATAAACGGCGCCTTGAGATATGCCGATCGGCAGCGCGAGTATCACAAGCGCCGCCGCCGAAGGCAGTTCAGGGATCAGCGCCAAACAGGCTGTCATAACCGCGAGCGACGGTATGACGATCGCGTCCGGACCGAATCTGTCGACCGCTTTGCCGAGAAACAATCTGGAGATCAGCATCCCTACGGCGCTTGCCGTGAAGAAAAACCCGGCGCCGCCGAGACCGCTTTTCTCCGCGAAGGCCGTTATATAGCTTAAAACGCCCGTGAAGCCTGACATGAACAGCAGAATTACCAAGCACGGCGCGAAAACGACCTGTTCAAATCCGAAAAATACCTTTGCCGGGCGTGTGCCGGAATCCGCGCTTTTAACATGCGCGTGCTCCGGAGTATCTTTACGGGGCTCCGGCACGCCGCTTTTTTTCAATTTACGCTCGTATGATATGCAAGCGCCGGTTACGCCGCTCGCCGCGCAAATGATCGCCGCCGTGAAAAACATGTTTCTGTAGTCGTTGAGTCCCCCGCCTGAAACTATGCTGAGCGCAATTGCCGGCGCGACCATCTGACCCACAGAGGAATACAGACCGTAATAGCCGATGCCTTCAGACAGCCTGCTTCTCGGCACAACGTCCGCGACAGCCGCGCCGACGCAGGTCGAATTCATTCCGAAGCCGATCCCGCCCGTTATACGCAGGATGATCAAAAGAGGAAGCGATTTTGTAAAACCGAAGCACAGACACGACGCCGCGCAAACGAACGCTCCGAGGGCGATCTGCTTAACGCGGCCGAATTTATCGGATAATATGCCGGACGCCGGACGCACGAGCATAGCTGTAGCGGCGTATACAGAGATCATAACTCCGCCGTATACGACCTTGCCGGTCAGAATATTCATATACGGAGCTATGGTAGCCAGAAAAAAATTGTTCAGCATATTAACGCCCAAGATAGAAAGAATGACCAATATGTAGTCTTTGGATAACAGGCGTTCCTTTTTGCTCTTTTCGGTCGTTTCGGGTTTTCTTAACGTTGTTTTTTTCATATTTCCATCCGTACCGCCGTGTCGGCGGATCATAAAATGCTGTCAGCTACAGTTTATACCGGCTGTCAATAGCTTGCGGAATTTTGACCCTGCGATTAGCTTGCCGTCCGGCGCCGAATCCGAATAATGATTGAAAGCGGATATAAATTCGTGTATCATCATAATCGGTAAAACCGGCAAAGAGCATGTAAAGGGGGCAATATAATGGAGAGCGGCGCGAGGACTCCCGCGTGGTTGGGAGAGGAACCGGAGATAAAGGAAGCGGAGATCAAAGAGACCGTTGATACACAACTGCTCACGGTGGGAGCGGGGACAGCCGGTCTTACGGCGACGGCGACGGCGGTTGACTGCGGGGTAAAGACGCTGCTCATAGAGGCAAACAAAAGCTGCACGCCTGTCAGAAAGGAGATCGGCGCCGTCGGCAGCCGTATCCAAAAAGAAGAAAATTGCCGAATAAACATACATGAGCTCGTGCGCGAGATGACGATGTACTCAACCGCGTATGCCGATCAGAGACTTTTGCATATTTGGGCTCGCGAGAGCGGGGAAGCGATCGACCGGTATGAGAGTATCATAAAAGTTCACGGAGCGGTAATGACTCTGCAGGGCGGCTACGGGGCGCAGGTGAAGGAAGGCTCGTATACCAAATTCCCGACCGGTCATAAGGTTAGGTGGCCAAACGGTGTATCGGGTGCGGGAATCCTCTGTGAATACGCCGAAAAACGCGGCGCTGAGATAAGGATGCAGACCGCGCTGATAAAACTCATTAAGGAAGGAAAAAGAGTGACCGGCGCTGTTGTGAAAGACTTGCGGACGGGAAGGTATATCCGCGTCAACGCTTCGAAGGGAGTTGTGATCTCAACGGGCGGATATGTCAAAAACACCGAAATGCTCAAGGCATTGCAGGCGGAGACCCTTGCGCTGTCCGGACTGACCGTCAGCGAGGGCGCGACGATGGGAGACGGCATTAAAGCCTGCCTTTGGGCGGGCGCGAAACAGGATGACAGACACTTATCGATTATGTTTGACAGATGCGCGCTCATGCCGGACGAGACTCCCGAACACAGAAGCGGACCGGGCAAACCGACAGAGCTGATCACTCAGCCTTTTCTTAAAGTCGACCTCACGGGCAGGCGTTTTTGCAACGAGTCTCAGCCTTATGATTTTATCGCTCACAGGGCGCTGAGTCTGCCCGGCAAATGTTACTGCGTATTGTTTGATTCGGGCTTTGCCGATGACGCCCGCAGATTTGATATGGCGGGCTGCTCGCGTATGTTTGAGTTTGAAAACGGCGCTCCTTGCGGGCACGATATTGAGGAGAACATAAGACGCATGGGAGAGATGCAAAAAGAGGGGCGTTTTGTCAAAGCGGATACGATCCCGGAGCTCGCCGGAAAGCTGGGACTGCCCGCCGCCGAGCTTGAAAAGACCGTCGCGAGATACAATGAGCTCTTTGATATGCAAAGCGACGAGGATTTCGGTAAAGAAGCCCACCGGCTTTCCCAAATGAGAAGGCCGCCGTATTTCGGAGTGAGAGCCTGCTCTTTTCTGCTCGGAACGCTTGACGGCGTGAGAATAGACGAAAATATGAACGCGACAGATGAAAACGCGGAGCCGATCCCCGGGCTTTATGTTTGCGGCAACGACAGCGGAGGCTTTTTCGCGAATTCCTATGTCAATTTGGCGACCGGCTGCTGCGCCGGCCGGAACATGACCTTTGCCGCAAGAGCGGCGCGCATCATAGCGGGGAGTTGAGCGTTGTATATCAGGTCGATGAGGAAGCGAGGATCGTCAAAATACTCATGATGCGGACTCATTACGAATAGATTTGCTTTGTGGGCTGCTGAAGTGACGGACAGCGGGATCAAGTCGAAATCGGCGTCCGGGTACGAATTTGCGATGTATAAAGGCCCTGTAAACTTGCCAAAACCGGGCGCAGCATGTATAATCGATATGATAAGAGCTGAAGAATCCGAACGCGGGAAGGAACGATCATGACAGATTCGATATCACGGCTGAAGGAAATGATATCCGGAAGCGACAATATTGTGTTTTTCGGCGGAGCGGGCGTGTCCACGGAGAGCGGCATACCCGATTTTCGCAGCGTTGACGGCCTTTATAACCAAAAATACAAATACCCGCCGGAAAAAATACTGAGCGGCAGTTTTTTTGAGGCGAATCCCGAAGAGTTTTTCCGGTTCTACAGGGAGAAACTGGTGTTTACGGACGTCAAACCCAACACGGCGCATTTGAGATTGGCCGAACTTGAGCGGGAAGGAAAGCTGAAAGCGGTCATAACGCAAAACGTCGACGGGCTTCACATTGAGGCCGGGAGCAAAAACGTGCTTGAGCTCCACGGGTCAAGATACCGCGGATATTGCGTGAAATGCGGCAAAAAATATCCGGGTGAGCATATGATCAAGGCGAGCGGAGTTCCGCTTTGCGATTGCGGCGGAACAGTGCGGCCGGACGTCGTCCTTTTTGAGGAGAGTTTGAACGAGGAAACGCTGCACAGCGCGGTTCGGTATATAAAAGAGGCCGACGTCATGATAGTCGGGGGCACGTCGCTTGCGGTCTATCCGGCGGCCGGGCTCATAAATTATTACAAAGGCAAGAAACTGGCGCTCATAAACCGCGATCCCACCCCCTACGATAAATATGCCGATATAGTGATACACGAAAAGATCGGTTTGGTTTTTTCCCAAGTCTGAGACCGGGAGGACAAAGAATTGGCGCGGACCCGGATATTGGGCGTCGGGTTTGACGATACGGACCTTGAAGAGACGTCGGAAAAAGCGATGGAATTGATTGCCGAGCGAAGGGCGGCCTTTATAGTCACGCCGAACCCCGAGATCGTTATGATCTGCGGAAAAAACGAGCGTATACGCGCCGCTGTGAACGGCGCGGATATCGTTCTTCCGGACGGGATCGGTATTATGCTCGGAGCGCGGATATTGGGCGCGCCGCTCAAACAGCGTTTGCCGGGTATAGACTTCGCGGAGACGCTGATCGGGCGAGTGTCGTTAAAAGGGGAGTGCAAGCTGTTTTTGCTCGGAGCGAAGCCCGGGGTTGCGGAGCTTGCCGCTGCGAGACTTGAAAGCCGGTACGAAGGCTTAAGGACAGTCGGAATTTTTGACGGGTATTTTTCCGACGACAGTAAGATAAAAGAAAAGATATCCGAAACCGAGCCGGATATCATACTTGTTTGTCTCGGCTCTCCCAAACAGGAGCTTTGGATGAGCGAAAACGCGGGCAAATTCAGCGCCGGCGTCATGATCGGGCTCGGAGGGTCGCTTGACGTTTATTCCGGCAATGTGAAAAGAGCGCCGCCGGTATGGCGGAGGCTCGGATTGGAATGGCTGTACAGGCTGCTCAGAGAACCGAGGCGCATAAAGCGCGCGGTTTTGCTTCCTGTTTACATTGTTCGGGTATGCTCGGCGAGACTGCGAGGGAAAAATGATGCAGGGTAAGCTCATAGTGCTGGAAGGAGTGGACGGCAGCGGC
Organism: Oscillospiraceae bacterium; assembly: GCA_009782435.1. Classification (GTDB taxonomy): domain Bacteria; phylum Bacillota; class Clostridia; order Oscillospirales; family Oscillospiraceae; genus WRJA01. The sequence continues at coordinate 2,519 of WRJA01000028.1, read as the reverse complement.
AAATCCACGCAATATGAAAAGCTCTGCAGCCGTCTTGAAGCCGAAAACAGGCCGTTTGTAAAATTGGTTTTCCCGAGGTACGATAAAGAGTCGTCCGCTCTTATCCGCATGTATCTGAAAGGCGGATTCGGTTCCTCCCCGAATGACGTGAATCCGTATGCCGCCTCAACATTTTTCGCGGTCGACAGATACGCGTCCCATAAGGAGGAATGGGGGGCGCATTATTCAAGCGGCGGGCTTGTCCTCTGCGACAGATACACGACCTCAAACGCCGTTCATCAGGGCTCAAAGCTGCCGGACGACAAGCTCGGAGGATTTCTCGAGTGGCTGTACGACTTTGAATTTCGTCTCCTCGGGCTTCCGAGACCCGATCTTGTTCTCTATATGGACGTTGACGCCGATTGCTGTATTTCAGGACTGAAACACCGGCAAACTGTTACAAATACCGAGGGCGACATACACGAGACCGATATTGATTACCTAAAAAACTGCCTGAGAGCGGGCTCGAGGGCCGCGGACGTTTTGGGCTGGAAAAAAATCAAATGCGTGAAGGGCGGTCTGATGCGGAACGTCGACGAAATACACCTCGAAGTATACGACGAGGTCGAAAGGATGGTATGATATGGTATATGTGCTGCTTGCCGACGGTTTTGAGGAGATCGAGGCCGTAACTCCCGTCGATATACTTCGCCGGGGCGAGGCGGAGACTAAATTTGTTTCGGTTTCGGACGTACAGATCGAGCATGCGAAGGGGCGATTGGTGCGGCCTTTCGGCAGCCTGAGGACCCGTAATCTGTTTGTGACCGGCGCTCGCGGGATCACCGTAAAAGCCGATCTGGCGCTTGAAACGTTGGATCTGAAACGCGGAGATCATATCATAGTTCCGGGAGGCATGCGGGGAGTTGAGAATCTTGAGGCCATGCCGAATGTTTTGAAGCTGCTTGCCCACGCATCCGACAGAGGAATAAGTCTCTGCGCGATCTGCGCGGGGCCGAGGGTCCTCGCTAAAGCCGGGGTTTTCAGCGAGACCGAGATAACATGTTATCCGGGGTTGGAAAATGAAATGCAGGGCGCCGTCTGCCGGCCGGAAGCCGAAGTCGTTAAAAACAAAGGCGTGATAACGGCGCGCGCCGCGGGCTCGGCGGTCGATTTCGGGCTTGCGATACTCGAAGATATAAAAGGCGGCCCGGCTGCTGAAAAAGTTCGCAAGGCTATCGTTTATGACAGCTAAAAAGGAACTCAGGAAAAAACTGCTCGAAGAACTTGAAAAGCCGGGCGAAGACCGGTACGTCGATTGCGACCTTGAAATATTTCGCAATGTGACGGGGCTTCCGGAATATAAAAAAGCGCGGACTGTGTTTGTTTATTACAGCGTCGGACGGGAAGCGGATACGAAAAGGATAATCGAAAAAAGCCTCGGCGACCGTAAGCGCGTGGCGCTGCCGATGTCGGCGTGCGTATCTGCGCCATGCTTTGCCGAATATACGCCGGGCCGCCTTGTCGTGTCGGGCCGTCTTAATATCCCGTCGCCTGCCGGAGACGCCGCCCCTGTTGAGCCGCGGGAGGACGACATTATGATAATACCGGGCTTGGCCTTTGACGCGGCGGGATACAGATTGGGGCGCGGCGGCGGATTTTATGACAGATACCTTGCAAAGCGGAGCTGTTTCAAAACAGGTATTTGCCCTGACAGGTTTTTTTTGCCCGAACTGCCTGTCGAGGGATTTGACGTTTTGATGGACTGTGTCGTCACGGAAAAAAGAATCGTAAGATTCAGCTGAAAACGGGATATGCAAAAACGAGCGGATCGGGATTTTAGGCCGGATATAAATAAAAAACAAAACAAAAATTGTTTTTGGTTTTGTTAATTGCATTAAATAAACGCAAAATTTATCTTCTACTTATTCTGATAGAAGCACAGCTTTTTGGCAAATTTCACGTCTCCTGTGGACAAGAAATTTTCTGAAGAGTACCAGTCTTGTCCATCCCTTTAAGCGATTTAAGTAAAAAACTTTTTAATAATATCCTTTAATTTTCACCAGTACCTTCCAAGTCGTCTTTTCAGTCCTACATGATTCGATGTTCCCATATAATGTGTAAATGTCGAAACATGTAACAGTGCTATAAGAAACAGACAATTGTTAACATGCGTTGTGCATTTGTTGGACAAATACAACAAAATCTACAAAATCACGGTACATACATCAAAATCTTATTCCTCATATTTATTTCACTGGTAAAGTGGACTATTCAAAATGTTTGGTTATTGTACGCTATCGTAATTTATCCATCATTTTTGTCCTTGACGCCACTTCTTCCAGGCGGCTATCAGCTGAATTGTCACTTTAGTTACATGGTTCGATTTCAGTTCCCCGTGGATATGGCAGCACTGAGACAGTTTTTTTTTTTTTTTGCTTGTCTGTCCCTCGCTGCTCCCATTCCACCAACTTTCAGTATTCACATCAAATCATATAGCAACGACAACATACAATAGTACCAACGGCAGAGTCTTTCACCTT
>WRJA01000027.1 GCA_009782435.1 Oscillospiraceae bacterium | reverse complement strand
GATAGGTGGCCTCCTGTCAGGTTGGTGTGTGGTAACTCAACCCTAACACTTGGACTCCCTATTCGCTACTCTTTTTTTCTTTTCGTGTAACACATCTATTGTAATCCTACAGCTGAAAAGCATAAAAATATTTACAGAGAATTGTATTTTCTGCTGCAAGGCTGTATAATTTATCGCAGTTCGGCGATTTCGCCGCTTGCGCGGCGGTATTGATTTTTGCCGAAATATGTCGCTGTGCGAGGAGGTGAATGTAAAATGTGGTGGGCAGCGGTAGCAGCCGCGATCATCATCGGCGTCGGATTTGTCCATTTTTTCGGGAATTGGTCCGTAAAAAAAGGATGGTATGACGATTATGAAGGGGATCGGCACGGCAAAACCTGATCAACGCACTGTTAATGTCAGTAAATCGGAAGGAGAATCAATATGTCTGTAGGCACATGGATGTGGATATTTGTCGGGGCTTTTCTTCTTTATATGTTTTATTTGGGATATGTCGGCGCAAAAAGAGCAAAGGATTCCGACGGCTGGATAACGGCCCGGAAATCCTATTCGTGGTGGCAGGTCGGGTTGACCATATGCGCGACATATGCCAGCGGCGCGCTGTTTATGGGCGGCGCCGGTATGGGGTATACATCGGGATATCCTGTATTTTGGTACAGTTTATTCTTTCCTCTCGGAAGTTTTTGCGGAATCCTTCTTTTCGGAAAGATCACGCAATCACTTCATAAACAAGGTATTCGCACATTCGGAGAGTATTTCGGCGAACGTTATCAATCGGAGTTTTTACGCATAACAATGGCCGTTGTCAGCATATGCCTCCTTTTTTTGGTCGGAGCGCAAATCATCGCAGCGGGAACGGTATTCAGCATGATGATGGGTGTTCCTTACGAATGGGCGATTTGGATCAGCACCGCAATTATATTGATCTATATAGTCGGCGGCGGAGCGCATACCGATTTTCTTACGGATACAGCCCAGGGAATAGTTATGATTATCCTCGCTGTTGTCTGTATCATTATTTCACTGACAGTGCCGTCGGGCGGTCCTGCGGCCGTAAACACTTTACTTGAAGGAATAAATCCGGAAATGGGATGGAACAGCTGGTTTAACAGCGCAAATCCTCAATTCTCCAACCTGTTTTTCGCCGGATTCATTATTTTCACCACTATTCCTTTTGCCGTTCAACCGCACCTATCCATGAAACTGTTAGCTTTAAAAAACCCGAGAGATACCAAAAAAGCCGTTATGTTGGCTCTTGTTGTGGGCTTTTTATTCCAAATCAATGCAGGCTTCACCGGGCTCACAGCCCACGCTATCGTTCCGGAAGGCGTGATCACGCGCGGCGACATGGCGCTTGTGGCTGTGCTCATGACGGTTTTTGAGAATGTGCCGGTCATCGCGGCGCTGCTCTGTTCCTTCATAATTGCTGCGGTAATGTCTACCGTGGACGGTGTTTTCCTTGCAATGGCGCAGGTGGTTTCAAATGACATCTATCGCAAATCCATCGCTCCGCGCAAAAATCATTCACCGGAGATCACCGAAAAGAATTGCAAAAAGATCAGTCGCATTACTACCGTTTTGGTAGGGATCATCGCCACTTGCATGGTCATTAACCCTCCTCCGTCGCTCATGCAATGGCTGACCCTCGGTTCAAGCTGTATTTTCTGCTGCGCGGCCGGGCCTATGATACTCGGCGCTCTTTGGAAGCGAACGACAAAACAGGCGGCTGTTGTGAGTTTTCTCGTCACGCTTGTCGTGTATTGGATATTGGGATTAGCCGTCGGTCTTCCGGGCATGACGACGCCGGGCGTCGTATTCCTGCTCAACATGTTGCTCACTTGGCTTATAAGTTTGGCCACAAAGCCGTCATTCGGAGCCGATCATCTTAAAAAATTCGGTTTCAGCGTATAGGAGCATCAGGCAAATTTCCGCAAAACGTTAAAACAGTTTAGCCCGCCGCTGATACGGCGGGCTAAACTGTTTTAAAAATCAAGCTTTTTCTTTGCTGCCTGCCGGTTCGGAGCGGGTTTGTTCCTCGGCGTCAGCGAAATACTTATCTATCAGAAACTGTATGCTCATATGAGCGACGTTCATAAAGCCTGAATAAAAAATCTCCGATTTGTTTTTCATACCGTTTTTAGCCCAACGCACGATCAGCCCGCATATAGCGCTTGTAAAATAGTCCGTCAGGAATTCTTTTCCTTCCGGATCGAGAGTCCGCCCGTTGAGTATGGCGTCGATTTGCACCTCCCGGAAAGCGCGTATGTAATTGAATAAATGATTTTGAAGGGAATTTTGGGCCTGAGAGTTTAAGGCGTTGACATAAAACGATTTGTTCTCATGCATAAAATCTATGATCTTGCGGACAAAAAAACTGTTTTTTTCCAATGTGATTTCGGTCAGCGGAGGGACCTTCAACTGATGCGCGATATCCCAGTCAAATATACGGCAGACCAAGTCCTGCTTATCTTTGAAATGATAGTAAAAAGTATGCCTGTTCAAGCCGCAGTTGTCGGTGATATCGATCACCGAAATCTTATCCAGAGGCATTTTTTTCATAAGCTGCACCAAACTTTTGGCAAGGAATTGTTTGGTATGATCCATTCTTACCATGAGATACCCTCCGGCGGCATAAATAAATTGGAGCATGTGTATAAAATTTGGCCGGATAAAAGAAATTGGTCATAGCAATTATGCCGTAAACATGGTATTTTCAACAACAATTACAAGATGACATAAGACGATAAAAATTGTGTCGGTTGTTTGTTAACATAAAAAAGCATAATCTTCAGAGGCTGCCGCTCAGGCGAGGAGCGAAAAGGTCAGAATCAGATATGGTTGTTATATCATTATATCATATTTTTCACAACGTGACAGTATAAAAATGCGGAACGAATGTCAAGTGTTTCAACAAAGAATTCTGAAAGGAGTGATTTTTATGGATGTAAACCAACAACCCGGCATGCCGAGCCGGGGGAAACGTATCTGGGACTCAATGCGCGACCGGCGTGACAGGGCTCAGGTATCTTTTGAGCGCGCGTATCTTGTGACAGCCTCGTATAAAGAAACGGAAGGACTTCCCGCCTTTTTACGGCGCGCATACGCTTTGGAAAAGGTTTTAAATGAGATTCCCATCTATATAGATGACGAGCAGCTGTTGGTGGCCGATTTCGGAAGCCGGACCATGGCCGCCGAGTGTTTTCCCGATCTCTACGCCGGATGGATACTTGAAAACTTGGACGAGAGCACGTCGCTTTATAACTTCGGGGACCAGCTGAACGACGATCTCATCGAAATGAGCAAATACTGGGAAAACAAATCCACAAGGGACGTGTTTTACCGTTACGTCGGCAAGGAGGAGGAAGCCCGGCTTTATGAGTTCAGTGAGCTTGGCTCTTGGGTGTTTGCCGCGTCAACAGAGGTTCAGACGGGAAAAGGCTGGAATGTTGCGGATTTTGAGCGCGGGATCAAACTGGGTTACAGCGGCCTTATTGCGCGAGTCGAAGAGGAGTTGGCCGGGCTTCGCATTCTGTCGCCGGATGATATGCACAAGGAGAATTTCCTTCGCGGATTAAAAATAATGTTACATGCCGGCATATCATATTCAAGGCGCTATGCGGCCTTAGCCCGCAAAATGGCGGAAGACGCCTCGCCGGAACGGAAGCGTGAGCTGACGGAAATTGCCGAAATGTGTGAGCATGTGCCGGAATTTCCCGCCCGAAGTTTTCGCGAGGCTGTGCAATGCATGCACATGACGCATGTTATAGCGTTTTGGGACACCATGTTCAGCGGGCTTTCTTTCGGACGGGTAGATCAGTTTTTATATCCGTATTATAAAAATGACATTGAAAACGGCGTTATGACCAGAGAAGACGCGGTTGAGATTTTGGAATGCTTCCGCGTGAAACAGTCCTGTAAAAGGAATTTTTTCAACGCGGCCGCGAAAAGGGCTCTGTCCGGAGAGGTGCATCTGCATAACTGTACGCTCGGCGGGATTACAAAAGACGGCAGAGACGCCGTGAACGAGTTGTCATATGTCTGGCTTGATGCCGCGGAGAACGCTCAGGTGGCTCATCCCACGCTTTCCATACGTTGGCATTCACGAATCGACCCCGATTTTGTAACTCGAGGTATGGAGGTATGCAAGCTTGGGTTCGGGTTCCCCGCGTGGTTCGGGGACAGGGCCTCGATCGAATATCTGCTGTCCCGCGGAGTGCCGATGGACGAGGCCCGCAATTACGCCTTCGGAGGCTGCGTGATTCACACCGTTGTCGGAAAAACAGGATCGACATTCCCGAGCGTTATGAACATCGCGAAAATATTGGAGCTAACGGTGTTCAACGGCTGCGACCCTCTGCGCGAGGACAAACGTCTCGGCCTCGAGACCGGGGAACTCAAGAATATAAAATCTTATGACGAGCTATACGAGGCCTTTAAGGCGCAGGTGCGTTACTTTGTCGGTATTTCCACCGCTCACCTTAACCGAGTGCGCATCTGCCGCGCCGAAACATTCCCCGATCTTTTCATATCAGCTTTTTTTGACGACTGCGTTAAAAAAGGAGACAGCATCACGGGCGGCGGCGCCGCGTATCCGATCAACGCCCAATATTTGCTCTCGGTCGGCGTGATAGACGCGGCAAACTCGCTTGCGGCAATAAAAAAGCGCATTTTTGACGATAAGACTGTTTCTCCGGAGGAGTTGCTGACGGCGCTGCGGGCCGATTATTCGGGGTATGAAAACATATTAAAACTAATGACATCCGCGCCGAAATACGGCAACGACGATGATTACGCGGACCTGATAGCCGTTGACATCTACGCGTTTTTGCATGAAACGATGACAGCCGTAAAAAGCGCGTACGGCGGCACATATGAGGAATCCCCGCACAGCCTTTCATGGCACGGGAGCGCGGGCATGAAGGTAGGCGCGCTGCCGAGCGGCCGCCGGGCTCGAGTGGCCTTGGCCGACGGCGCCGTTTCGCCCTGTCAGGGAACAGACACATGCGGCCCGACGGCTATAATAAATTCCGCCGGAAAAATCGATCAGGCTCCCATTCTCGGCACACTGTTCAATATGAAATTCCTGCCGAACGCGCTTAAAACCGATGAGGACATTCAAAAGCTGAGTACGTTGATTCGCACATATTTCAACGATTACGGAGGGAAACATATCCAATTCAACGTGATCGACAAAGAAACTCTGCTCGACGCACAAAAGAACCCGCAAAGGCACAGAAACCTGATCGTGCGCGTGTCGGGATACAGCGCGCTCTTCGTGGAACTCAATTCAACCATTCAAAACGAGATCATCATGCGTACAGAAAATGTATTCTGAAAAAGCCGGCAATATACCCGGCGTATCCTGTATTTAAAAATAAGGAGGAGATACATATGAGCGGCAAATTCTCGCCGGACGCCAAAAACCTTGTCAGTTTCAGCCTGATGGGAGGAGAAAGCGGCGGCGCCAGCATGGTCGATTGCAAAGACGGAAGAATTACCAGAATCAGACCCTATTTCTATGATACGGAATATACGGACGCGAAATGTAACCACTGGTCCATGGATGCCCGCGGAAAGACATTTTCTCCGCCGAAGCGCGTCCTTTTGACACATTTCGGACTGGGCTACAAGACTCGCGTTTATTCTCCGAATCGAGTTATGTATCCGCTGAAGAGAGTGGACTGGGACCCCAACGGAGAGCGGAATCCTCAAAATCGGGGCAAATCCGGATATGTCCGGATCTCTTGGGACGAGGCGGCGCAGCTTTGCGCCGATGAACTGCGCCGTATAAAGGAAAAGTACGGGCCCGAAGCTGTACTCTGTCAATCCGATATGCACGGCGAGGGCAAGATGGTCGCTCCGAGCCACGGCTGCCCGAACCGTTTGCTTTCGCTTATGGGCGGTTACACCATCCAAATGAGAAATATGGACTCTTGGGAGGGATGGTATTGGGGAGCTAAACATGTCTGGGGCTGCGAGCCCGTAGGAGAGCAGAACCCGCAGGCGAATCTGTTCCCGGATATTGCCAAGCATTCGGAAACTCTTCTGTTTTGGGGCTGTGACCCTGAAGTCACGCCGTTGGGCTTCGGCATGCATCTGCCGACCCGCCTTTGCTACTGGTTTACGGAACTCGGCATCAAATCCGTTTATATTTGTCCGGAGCTCAACTACGGCGCCGCGGTACACGCGGATAAATGGATACCGGTCCTGCCCAACACAGACGCCGCTCTGCAGCTTGCGGTCGCGTGGGTATGGCTCACAGAGAATACTTATGATAAGGAATACATCGCAAACCACGCTTACGGCTTTGATAAATTTGCCGATTATGTCATGGGGCGCGAGGACGGCGAACCGAAAACGCCGGCATGGGCTTCGGAAAAATGCGGCGTGTCCGAATGGACCATTAAGGCCTTGGCGCGGGATTGGGCGAAAAAGGCTGTCAGTATCATGCACGGGAACGGCGGTTCCTTTATCCGCGGCCCGTATGCGTCGGAGCCGGCTCGCTTGGAAGTCATGCTTCTCGGGATGCAGGGTCTCGGCCGGCCGGGCGTCCATCAGGCTAAAGTGATAGAATGGAATATGTGGGCAAAGGACTATCCGGTACCGTACACAGGTGAGTTTCTCCCCGCTCTGCCATGTATCAAGGACGCTTTACGGCCTGTTTTCGGAGATGTGCCGGCCGAGATCAACATGAAGCGCTACACCTTGACCGCCGCGCAGAAAAAACGCGCTCCGGAGCTTATAAATCTCTTTAAACAACACCCTTCGCCCAAACAGTTCATTCCTCGTTGCCTGGTGCAAAAAGCCATAACCGAGGGCAAAGCCGAATGGTACGGTATGCATTGTTTTTCCACGGCGCAACAGCCGAAAGAAGGAAATTTCCGTCTGTCCACAAGCCGCTTTCAGTTTGAGAAACAAGTGTATCCTCGCCCGGGGCTTTCAAAGGTACACATGTTATGGTCGTCCGCGCCCTGCAACGTGACCTGTTGGAATGACGGCAACCTCTTTATAGACGCATACAGGCACACCGACATTGAGACTATCGTTGTTCAGCATCCGTGGCTTGAGAACGACGCTTACTTTGCCGACCTGATACTGCCGGTGGCGACAAGGTATGAGATGAATGATCTCTGCAACGATTTGAGCAGCGGAACATATACGTCGATCTATAAGTCGGATCGCTGCTGCGAGCCGTTGGGAGAATCCGTTTCGGACTTCGACGCCTGCGCTCGCGTGGCCGCGAAGCTCGGGCCGGAATATTTTGAAGCTTATACAGACAATCTGACTGAAGAGGAACGCGTGCGCTATTTTTACAAGGCGACAGGCTGTGAAGAGCGTATGTCTTGGGAAGAATTCAAGCAACGGAAGATTTTTGTTGTTCCCGCGAAGAAAAACGCGCAGGAGGCGCCCGTCGGCCTTGTCAATTTCCGCGAGGATCCCGATAATCATCCCCTCAGCACGCCGACCGGCTTGCTCGAATATTCGTCCACCGAGATCGAAAGATACATGCCGGATGATCCGGAACGTCCGCCGGTCCCGCACTGGATAGAAAAAAGCGAATGCCACGACGAGAGGAAATCGAGCGACAGGGCGAAAAAGTATCCGCTCTTATGCATGTCCAACCACGGCCGCTGGCGTGTTCACGCTCAATGCGATGATGTAATATGGACTCGCGAGATCGAAACCATGAAGATACGCGCCAAGGACGGATATCAATACGAGCCGGTTTGGCTGCACCCTCAAGACGCCGAGAAGCGCGGCATCCGTCACGGAGATATAGCTAAGGTCTTCAATGAGCGCGGCGTAGTGCTCTGCGGCGCGTATGTGACGGAACGCCTTATCCCCGGAGCCTGTTATGTGGATCACGGCGCGCGCCTCGACCCGATCATTCCCGGCGAATTGGACCGCGGCGGCTGTATCAACTCCATCACTCCGACGTCCATGACCTCAAAAAACTGTACCGGAATGGCTACCAGCGGCTTTTTGACCGAGGTGGAAAAAGTTTCGGACGAAGAAATGGAAAAATGGAAACGCGACTATCCCGAGGCTTTTTCGCGCAAGGTCGATATTGCCGCCGGCGTCTGCCTTGACGGCTGGCTGATCAAGAAATAATTAAGGAGAGTGAAGAGATGTCTAAAGCGATCGTAATTGATGTGGCCCGGTGCAGCGGCTGCTATAACTGCCAGTTGGCTTGCAAAGATGAGCATGTGGGAAATGACTGGTCGCCTTACGCAAAACCGCAGCCCGAGATCGGGCAGTTTTGGGCGAAAGTACATGAGTATGTTTGCGGGACCATTCCGAAGGTCAAGATACATTACATAGCAAAGATGTGCAATCACTGCGAGCGTCCGGCGTGTAAGGAGTCGTGTTCGGAAAATGCGATATATGTAAGGGACGACGGCTTTGTAATAATCGACACGGATAAATGCAACGGGTGTAAAAAGTGTTTGGATGCGTGTCCGTACGGCGAGATCTGGTACAACGAGGAGCTGAAACTCGCACAGAAATGCACGGGCTGCGCGCATCTCCTTGACAACGGGTATAAACTGCCGCGTTGTATTGAAGCCTGCCCGACGGACGCTATGGTGTTCGGCGAGGAAGATGAGCTGAAGGAGCTTATTTCGGGAGCTGTGGCGCTGAAGCCGGAGACCGGTCTGCGCCCGCGCGTTTACTACAGGAATATCCCGGGTCAGTTTATTGCCGGCACCGTATACGATCCGGCGGAAAAGGAAGTTGTGATCGGAGCGCGATGCAGACTTAATTTCGGCGGGAAGAATTGGGAGACCTTTACCGACAGCTACGGGGATTTCTGGTTCAAAGACCTGCCGGTCGGTAAATTTGACGTATTCATAGAGGCGAAGGGATTTGCGGAAAAGTATTTTTATGATGTGAACACGGAACAAAGCGTGAATCTCGGGGATATACCGCTCGATAAAAAATAAACGGCTCCCGCGTGCATTGCGGCGGATAGCGATACGGCATCCGCAATATTAACCGAGGAGGAACCGCAATGGGCTCAAAATTCAAACCCGAACGTAAAGTTATTAAAGGCGCCAGCCTCATAGGCGCGGTTGATTCCGGACTTCCGAGCAGCGTTGAATGCAGTGACGGAAAGATCGTGCGCATCCGGCCCTATTTCTATGAGAAGGATCAGATAAAGGACAACACTTGGAAAATGGAAGCTAAGGGAAAGACATTTTCTCCGCCCGACCGTTCTTTGCTGACTCCGTACGGCATCACATATAAAAGCCGCGTTTATTCCGAAAACCGCGTCAGATGGCCGCTGAAACGGGTGGACTGGGACCCGAACGGCGAACGTAACCCTCAGAATCGCGGCATCAGCAAATTCGTCCGCATTTCCTGGGAGGAGGCGTCCCGCCTGATCGCGGACGAACTTATGCGCGTTAAGGGCACTTACGGCACGGAAGCCATTCTTTGCCAATCTGACGGACACGGCGAAGGAAAGCATATCTCTCCGTGCCACGGCTGCCTCCCGCGTCTTTTGGCCCAGCTCGGGCCTTACACCATTCAGACCCGCAATATGGATTCATGGGAGGGATGGCACCTCGGCGCGCGGCACGTCTGGGGCATGGAGCCTGTAGGACAGATGCTGCCGATGGCGAATCTTTATCCGGATATCGCGAAGCACTCGGATCTGCTTTTATTCTGGGGCTGCGATCCCGAGACCACGCCTTTGGGGGTCGTCGGTCATATGCCGAGCCGCCTTTGTTATTGGTTCAAAGAACTCGGAATCAAGAGTATTTATATCGATCCCGCCATGACTTTCGGCGCGGCGGTACACGCCGACAAGTGGATTCCCGTTTTGCCGAACACAGACGCCGCGCTGCAGTTTGCCGTCGCTTACATGTGGCTTACTGAGGAAACTTTCGATAAGGAATATATCGCGACACACGCGCACGGCTTTGAAAAATTTGCCGATTATGTCCTCGGGAAAGAGGACGGCGTGCCGAAAACGCCGGCATGGGCGTCGGAAAAATGCGGAGTTCCCGAATGGACCATCAAGGCGTTGGCCCGCGATTGGGCGGCGAAGACGGTCAGTATTTTCCACGGGAACGGCGGCTCGTTTATACGCGGCCCGTACGCCACGGAGCCGGCGCGCCTTGAGGTCATGCTGCTCGCTATGCGCGGCTTGGGCAAACCCGGCGTACATCAGGCCAAGGTGATAGAATGGAACTTCGGCGGGCGCAGACAGACCGGCTATCCGTTGCCGTATCAGTCCAAGGCGCCGGTCATGGTGCCCAAACTCGGCTACAGCAGCGTGCCGGTGCCGACAGACGTGGACGAGGGATTCCTTATCAAAAACGGCGAGTTGGGGCCGATCGCGTCCAAACGTTCCCCGAGACTTGCCGAATTCTTTAAATTCAGGGGAAGTCTTCCCGGGCAATCGATTCCGCGCTGCAAGATCCACGAAGCGATTTTAAACGACCGCATAGAATGGTGGGGAATGCAGATACACCCGAACCGTCAGGTCATGCATCCGGGGGAAGAGCTGCGCTCAACATCGCGCTACCAGTTCCGAAAAGTGGAGTTCCCGCGCCCGGGTCTGCCGCGCATTCATATGATCTGGAACGATTCGCCCTGCAACGTGACCTGCTGGAACGACGGCAACCGTTTTATCCGCGCCATGCAGCATAAGGATATCGAGTGCGTGGTGACGCAGCAGCCGTGGTTGGAAAACGACTGCTATTTTGCCGACTTGGTGCTGCCCGTGAGCACTAAGCACGAGATGATCGACTTCTGTGACGACCCCAGCAGCGGCGTCTATCCGGCTGTCTATCTGGAGGATAAAAGCTGTGAGCCGATCGGAGAGTCTTTAAGCGATTTTCGTATCTGCGCGATGGTGGCTAAGGCGCTCGGGCCGGAGATATATGAACAATACGCAGGAGATATGTCGGACGAGGAGATGGTGCGCGAATACTACAGAGCTTCCGGGGCGGAGGATGTTATGCCTTGGGAAGAGATCACGGAGAAAAAAATGTGCGTGCTGCCGATAGACGACAAGGTTTCGGAACTCCCTGTCGGCTTGGAGGAGTTTTGTAAAGACCCGAAAGGCCATCCGCTGACCACTCCGACGGGACTTTTGGAATTCTGCTCTACGGAGATCGAGAAATATATGCCTGATGACGAGGAGCGTCCGCCCGTGCCGCATTGGATAGAGAAGGGGCCGGCGCATGATGAGCGCCTTTCGGGAGAAAGAGCAAAAAAATATCCCTTGCTCTGCGTATCGAACCACGGCCGTTGGCGTATGCACGCTCAGTTGGACGACGTTGTATGGATGCGCGAGGTTGAGACCATGAAAATGCGCGCCGGCGACGGCTACCAGTATGAACCGCTTTGGCTGCATCCTTGCGAAGCGGAAAGCCGCGGCATTAAGCACGGCGACATTGTCAAGGTGTTCAACGAACGCGGCATCGTTCTCTGCGCCGCATATGTGACGGAGCGTCTGATTCCTCACTCTTGTTATGTAGACCACGGCGCGCGGATCGACCCTATCATACCCGGCGTATTGGACCGCGGCGGCTGCATAAACTGCATCACCCCCACCAATACCACTTCCTCAAAGGCAACGGGCATGGCCACAAGCGGTTTCCTTACGGAGGTCGAAAAGGTGACGGACGAGGAAATGGAAGGCTGGAAGCGCGATTATCCCGAAGCTTTCGCCCGCAAGCTTGATTACGCGGCAGGGGTTTGCCTTGACGGCTGGCTGCTCGGAGAGTCTTGATACAGACGCAATCATTATTATGCGCTAATTATTAAAATCAGGAGGAGAAAAATGAAAAGAGTATTATCGCTGATTCTGGTGCTGATGTTTGTCTTGGCCGTTTTACCCGGATGCGGCGGAGGAAACACCGGCGCCGGCAACACAAATCAGCCCGCTTCCAACCCCGGCCAAACCGCAACGAATACGCCGGCGCCCGGAAATCAGCCCTCAGGCGGGCCTTCCGGTCCGAGCTACGATCCCTTTGTGCTGCGCGTACACCACCATGACAGAGCCGGCTCGTCCATCAACACCTGGCTTACCAAATGGGCCGATGAAGTGTCTGCCCGAACTGACGGCTTGGTGACCATAGAGCTTTACCCCGATTCTATTTTGGGCGAGCAGAAAATGGGTTATGAGATGACCACCAGCGGCACATGCGATATCTCGTGGCTGGCTATTGCCGCGACTCCCGGAGTATTCCCGGTCAGCGAAGCCATACAGCTGCCGATGCTCGGGTTTTCAGACGCAAAGGGAGCCACCAATGTGGTTATGGATATGTGGGAGCAGACAGATTACATGAGCAACGAGTACAAGGACTTCGAAGTGCTTCTTATCCATACCAACGGCGACGCCGCCATTTACTTTGCCAAGGAGACAACGCTGAATTCATTGGCTGACCTGAAAGGCAAGAACATACGCACCGTGGGCTCTTGGGTAACAAAATATTGCGCCGCGATGGGCGCGAACCCCATAACGGTACTTGCGTCCGAGGTATACAGCTCTTTTGAAAAAGGACTGATCGACGGCGCCATAACCGAATGGAACTTTATCTTGGGATTTCAGACTTATGAACTGTGCAAATCCTACTACAGGATAAGAGCCAGCTACAGCCCTGACGCGCTGGTCATGAATAAAGATTCATACGCGAAATTACCTGATGAAGTGAAGCAGATATTTGAGGAAACGACCGGAAGAAAAGGCGCTTTGGAGATCGCCGATCTCTATGACGCGGCGGCGGTGACCGTTATCAACGAAATAATACCTCAGTACAACGGCATATTCAATGAACCCGGCGAAACCCTGAAGAAAGAATTGACTGAAATATGCGCTCCGATTTGGGATGAGTGGATACAAGAAAACGCAGGAAAATTCAATTCCCGGGAAATCCTTGAGTGGCTCCGTTCTCAAATCTGAGATAGGTCAGGAGATCGCGACCGTATGTGAGCGGTATTCTCCGGGGTTAAAACCGCGGAGAATACCGTGAGACGGAAGATTATCCCATCTTTCATTCGGGAGGCGGCAGTTATGCGCTCTGCGGCAAACAAATTCACCGTGATTTTAGAGAAGATCGCATTGCATTTCAGCACCCTCAGCTGCATCGCGTTGTTTATTATGATGCTGTTCATGACTTTCGGGGTGCTTATGCGTTTTATTTTTCAGTATCCGCTTGCCGGCAGTTATGAACTGGTCGAACACATGATGCTTGTCGTCGTAGCATGTACCTTGGCATACTCGCAGGTGAAAAAGCGGCATATTCGCGTGGATGTTTTGATCTCGCGTTTTTCCGCGAAAATGCGCTGCATATTGGACTTGGTCATCTACATCGTATTTGCCGCGGCCGTGGGCTTTTGCGCTTATCAGCAGTATTTTTCCGCCATGTCCAACAAGGCTATAGGCTCGACGTCGATGCTTCTTTTGTTTCAATTGTGGCCGTTTTATCTTTTATTGGCAATAGCTATGAGTATCTTTTTTCTTGCAGCGCTTGCGGATTGTCTGAAACAGATTTTTACGGTCATCGATACATTCGGCGGAAAATCGGAAACTGAAGCGGCAAAAAAGGCGTAATGACCGGATATCCTTATCACAAAACAAACAGATCGAGCCTTTTTACTGCGAAAAGGGTCAAGGAGGTATAAAATTGGGCACGATGACCGTTGGCGTTATGGGCATTATCGCTCTGCTTATCCTTTTATTTCTCGGCGTTCATGTTTCGGTCACCATGTTATTGGTCGGCGCGGCCGGGTTCGGGATGCTTGCGGGAGCGCCTGCCGCGATCGGGCTCATCAAATCAGTTTTTTATTCCACCGTCACAACCTATACAATAACCGTCATCCCGCTTTTTATCCTTATGGGACAGTTTATATATTACGCGGGAGTAAGCGGAAATCTTTATAAGAGCGCGTACACATGGCTGGGACGCATGCCGGGCGGACTTGCGGTCTCAACAATAGCCGCCTGCGGCGCTTTTGCGGCGCTTTGCGGGTCCAGCGCAGCGACCGCCGCGACTTTCGGCACGGTCTCGCTGCCGGAAATGACAAAAAAATATAATTATGACCGCGGGTATGCATGCGCGTCAATAGTGGCGGGCGGTACGCTCGGTATATTGATCCCTCCGAGCAACACGTTTATTTGGTACGGGCTGATTACCGAACAGTCCATCGCGAAGCTTTTCGCGGCCGGTTTCGGAGCGGGCATTCTGCTTATGATCTGTTACATGGCTGTGGCTGTTGTCCAAGCAAGGCTGAAACCCTCGTGGGCGCCGGCTACCGTGAACAAAACGACTTGGAAAGAGAAATTTGCTTCTCTGCCCGGTTCTTTGCCGGCATTTCTCCTGTTTTTGGTTGTGATAGGCGGCATATTTCTCGGAGTCTTTTCTCCGAACGAGGGCGCTGCCATAGGCGCGTTCGGAGGGTTTCTGTGCTTGGTTTTCACAAGAAAGCTGTCGGTTAAGATCGTAATGGACTGCCTGCGCACTACGGTGGAATCAGTCGGTATGATCGTGTTTATTCTGGCATGCACGAAAGTGTTCGGCAGCTTTTTGGCCATCACCCGCATTCCGATCAACATGGCGGGTTTCGTAAGCGACATGAACGCTAACCGTTATGTTATCCTGTTTGTTTTTGTAGTTATCTACCTTTTCTTGGGAATGATAATGGACGCTTTACCTATGGTCCTTTTAACGATCCCTATCTTTTTCCCTATCATGCGGTCTTTGGGATTTGATCCGATCTGGTACGGCGTAATTACCGTTATGTGCGCGGAGATGGGGCAGATAACCCCGCCGGTCGGGCTGAATCTCTTTGTCATAAAAGGCATAGCTCCGGATGTGCCGATGGCGGATATCATAACGCGGGCGCTGCCGTATGTGATCGCGATTTTTATCGCCATGATCGTTATTACGATCTTTCCGAATATCGCATTGTTCCTGCCGAGATTTCTTTACGGATGACAAGTATCTGCTCTGCTGCGGCAAATACAGCCGGACGGAAGCCGGAAAAATAAAAAAATTCGAGAAAGGATGATTGATTTGCCGGGAACAAAAAAGACCTTTGTATATATCGGAAATTGGAGGGCGAAATCTCCCGGAGAAAACGGCTTCGATATTTTTCAATTCAACGAAGACACCGGTGAGCTTAAGTATAAAAAGCATGCGGTCGACGGGGTTTCCGTCGGAGCCGCATATATCGATACAAAAAACAATATCCTGTACGCCGCAAATGAGCAGACCAGCCTTCCCGGAAGAGTGGGCGGCGGCGGACAGGTATTGGCAGTTCGCCTCGATCCTGAGAGCGGCGAGATGACTGAGTTCAGCCGCACGCCGTCATACGGCGTCGATCCGACCTACATCGCGCTTGACCCGAGCGGCAGATACATGCTCGTTACTCACCATGTCGGGTATATGCCGGTCACGAAAATAGGCAGGGATCCGTACGGCAAGTATCATATTCACACAGAATTCGACGACACCACCACGGTCTTGTTTCGCCTGTCGGAAAACGGCGCTGTCGGGGAGCCTTGCGACGTCTGGAAACACATTGGCCACGGCCCCTTAATGAATACTCAGGCCAACCCTCATATCCATTCGACCGTGCTGTCCCCGAAAGGCGAGTTCTTTGCGGAATGCGATAAAGGCAGCGACCGGATATACTGTTTCCGCATCGACTATGAAGCCGAGCGGCTCGTTCTTTTAAACGATTACCAATCCGTACCCGGCAGTTCGCCGCGGCACAGCTGTTTTCACCCCACGCTCCCGTACTGGTATATGAACAATGAATCGATGACGATATTGCGGGCCTTCCGCTACGACAAGGACGGCAAAATCGATCATATCTGCACGGTCGAGACTTTACCGGAAGGTTGTAAGGATGACCCGACCTTGGATAAAAATCAAAGACCGCGGCAGTCGGATATTCAGATCCATCCGTCCGGGAAATATCTCTATACCTTGATTCGCGGCATAAACTGCCTCTCAGCCTATGCGATCGACCCTTCTGACGGCGCTTTGGAAAAGATCCAATCTGTTGAGCTGGACGGCAAAGGGCCGAGGGCTTGCGCTTTTTCTCCGGACGGCCGCTTTATGCTGATTACGGCCGCGGAAAGCGGAGAGATTCTTGTTTGGGCGGTGGCTGAGGACGGGAAAGTTGCTCCGACCGGTAAAAATACGAGCCGGCCGAGCCCGGGGACCGTTGCTTTTTTTCAACCGTAAATCTTTTAACAGAAAGAGAGGAGTATAATCATGTCAGCGAATAATCCGATACCGAATATCAAACTCAACAACGGCGTGGAACTGCCGATATTGGGGTTCGGCATGGCATTTGTATCAACTGTTTTTTCGGACGACGAGCTTCCTCGGGTAATAGGGGAAGCACTGGAAGAGGGATATCGCTTCTTTGACTGCGCGCCGGCATACGGCAATCAGGCGAAGGTCGCGAAGATACTGAAAAACAGCGGCGTTCCGCGCGAGGAGCTTTTTATAACGACCAAAATCCCCGCGGCAGGTCACGGCTATGAGAATACTCTGAACGCCTATGAAACCGTAACGGAAGAGATGGGGTTGGATTACCTTGACCTGTATATGATCCATCATCCGCTCTTGGATTACGAATCCTTTTGCGCCTCATGGAAAGCTCTGGAGAAGCTGAATAAAGAGGGCCGCGTCCGCTCGATCGGAATGGCCAGTTTTCTCGAGGTACATCTTGAGCATATTTTCCGCATGTGCGAGATACCGCCGCAGGTGGATTTGCTGGAGTGCAATCCCTTTCTCACGATAGAATCCTGCCGCGCATACTGCGCTTCGAAGGGAGTGCATGTGGTCAGCTGGTTCGCGCAGGGCGGGCCGCTTGTGCCGCTGAAGCCATATCCTTTAAAAGAATATCCTTTGCTCATGGAAAATGAGTGCGTGGTTTCGATCGCGAAAGCACACGGCAGAACACCGGCGCAGATTCCGTTGAGATGGGCTCTGCAAAAAGGTATGACCCCGCTTGTCAGGTCTTCCAAAAGAGAACACATGCGTGAAAACCGTGAAATATTTGATTTCGTTCTCTCTGATGTGGAGATGAGCCGGCTCGACGCATTGAATTATGACCGGCGTTTCGGATTGGATCCCATGAAACATACGGCGAATCATCCTTGACGGGGAGGTCAAAACCATGAATCCCGAGCCGAGTTTCAGCGAACAACTGGCAAAGTATTATTTAAGCGCCGATTCGACCGCAATTCCCAAGAGCGTTCTCGATCAAACCAAACAGATAATAATCGACTATCTCGGTTGCGCAATAGGCGGAGCGGACGCCGAGACCACCCGCATGATCAAAAAGATTTTCACGGACGGCGCCGGGAATTGCGCGGTGTTCAACGGCGAAAAAGCGACTGTGGAGAGAGCCGCTTTTATAAATGCCGCGGCTTCTCATACGCTTGAGCTGGACGACTCGCGTAATGACGCCGGCGGTCATCCCGCTGTTGTTGTGATCCCGGCTGCAATGGCGATGGCTGAGGAAGTAAATGCCGGCGGATCGGATTTTATATACTCTGTCCTGTGGGGTTATGATATGATGACCCGTGTGGGCAAGGGTGTTGTCCCGGAGAATTGTTTCGGGCGCGGATGGCATCCGACCGCCACCAACGGTATTTTCGGCGCGACGCTCGCAACCGGCCTGCTGCTGAAGCTGAACGAAAAACAGCTTGCGAACGCTTGGGGCATTGCCTACGGCTTCGCCTCGGGCAATCTGGAATGTTATGCCGACAACACATTGACAAAAAGGTTGAATCCGGCGAATGCCGCCCGCGGCGCGACAGACGCGGCCCGTTTGGCTTTAGTCGGATACAGCGGTCCGAGGTGGTGCTTTGAGGGCAAACACGGCTACTTCACGGCTTTTACCGATGATCCCGAGCCTGTGCGGATGCTCGAGAATATGGATTTCTCCGATTACGCTGTTACCGGCGTCGCTTTCAAGCCTCACGCCTGTTGCCGGCTGAGCCACTCGCCGATCGATTCGGTTATTAAAATTATGCGGGACGAGGGACTGAAAGCTGATAATATAGACAAAGTCGTTATTGACGTATGCCAAACTGCCGTCCGCGCCGTGGTTGAGCCGAGGGAACTGAAATACGACCCCTGCAATATCGCCGGAGCTCAATTCAGCCTTCCGTATTCCGTTGCCTGCGCCGCTCTGTTCGGCGACGTCTCCGTTACTCAATTTACCGAAGAGAAGCTGCGTGACAAGAACATCCGCGATTTTATGAAAAAGGTCGAGATGATCAAAACGGGCGAAATGGATGCTTGGCTGCCGGATATATTTGCCGCAACTGCCGAGATTTTCACCAAGGACGGCAGGCGTTTCAAGGAGCTCACCAAATTTTCAAAGGGCGAACCCTCAAATCCCATGACGGTCGAAGAGATAAAAAACAAATTCCTCTCACTCGCCGTGCCGGCTGTCGGCGAAAAACGCGCGACGGAGATATATGACGCCGTGACGGATTTGGATAAGATCACTTCGATAAGAGATTTTACGGAACTGCTTTAGATACCCGAGCAAACAATATACGGTGCGTTATACATTTCAGGGGCGCGTATCCTTGCAAAACCCGAGGTGTTTACGAAATATAATTAATTATGGAGGCGATAACAGTGTTTGAACAGCAGTTGGATTTTTCCGGCAGCCGCAGCGAAATGACGCGCGGACAGCGGATATGGGAGAGATTGCGGCCCTACAGAGATACCGCCGAAGTCTCGCTCAACAGGGCTCTTTTAGTCACTGAGGCTTATAAGGAGACGGAAGGACAGCCAAAAATATTCCAAAGAGCGCGCGCCCATGAGAAGGTTATGATGAATCTGCCGATACATATCGACGACGATCAGCTTCTTTGCGGCGACTTTGCCAGCGAGCCCATGGGTTTCGAATGGTGGCCGGAGCTGTATTCCACATGGGTGGGCGAGGCGATTGATAACGGTTGGTTTACTTATAAAATCTCCGGCGGGAGAGAAGATCTGGCAAAGGAGATATGCGCATATTGGAAGGACAGGGAATCCAAGCAGTCTTTCATGAACTATATCGATAAGGATTTCTTTGAACGTGTTTCCTCGATGAACGAGAAGGGCTCTCTGTGCTTTTTTGCCGAAACGGAAGCGTCGCTGGAGAAAGGCTGGCATGTTCCCAACTATGAGAAAGTCATAAAAATAGGAATGCGCGGCATAATCAGGGAGATCGAAGCCGAACTCGGCAAGGTAACGGTTATCGACAACGATTCATACAGAAAGGTAAATCTGCTGCGCGCCATGAAGATCGCGATGGAATCCGGCATCAAATTTGCCAAGCGTTATGAGATACTTGCGGCGGATATGGCGAAAAAAGAAGCCGATCCGGTCCGGAAGGCTGAATTAGAGCAGATCGCGGAAACCTGCGGGTGGGTGCTGGAGAATCCCTGCCGAACTTTCCGGGAAGCCATGCAAGCTTTGTTCTTCACCCACATTATCATCTTCTTTGACGCCCGCTGTTCCGGCATCTCTTTCGGCCGGGTTGATCAGTATCTCAATCCCTATTACAAGGCCGATCTTGAAGCCGGAAGGATCACCCGCAAAGAAGCGGTCGAACTCATTGAATGCCTGCGCTGCAAATGCTCGTCCATGCGCCAGTTCGACAGTAAGACAGCGGTCCTCAAACACAGTGAGGAGACCAAGGTCAATGACTGCCGCTCCGGTGAAACGCAGTTCCACAACACAACTCTCGGCGGCCAGCTTGAGGACGGCTCGGACGCCGTCAATGAGATGTCTTTCCTCTGGGTCGAAGCGGCGATCAACGTACGCACCGCCCATCCGACTCTGACGATACGCTGGCATCCCAAATTGGACCATGAATTTAAAATGGAAGCCGCCCGTCTTAATAAGCTTGGCCTCGGCATGCCCGCGTGGTATAATGATTTGAGTACGATACCGTATTTTCTGGAACGCGGCGTGGAGCATAAAGACGCGATGAACTATGTCGTCTCGGGCTGTGTGCTGCATACCATCCCCTACAAATCACCGTCAAGCTGGCCCGGCATTTGCAATCTCGGAAAGATTTTTGAGATAACGCTTCATAACGGCGTCGATCCGCGGCTCGGTAAACAAGTTGGCCCCAAGACCGGAGAACTCAAGGATCTGGATTATAACGGTGTGTTTAAAGCCTTCATGACTCAGTTGGAATTCTTCTTTACGGTGCAAAAAGACTATTTGAACATGGTCCGCGTATTTCGCAGCCATGAGATGCCCAATCTGGTGCTTTCCTGCCTCTTTGACGACTGCATCGAGCGGGGCGACGGCATTTTCGGCAAAGGCGCGCATTATCAGATATCCCCGCAATACCTTCAGCCTATCGGACTGCCCGACGTGGGCGATTCCCTTGCCGCGCTGAAAAAATGCGTTTATGAGGACAAGAGCGTAACATCAGAAGAATTGCTTGCCGCCATGAAAACGAATTTCGTCGGTTATGAGGACGTGCGTAAAAAACTCTTGGCCGTTCCGAAATTCGGGAACGATGAGGATTTTGTCGATCAGATAGTTCGTGATCTGTATGTTGCGATTTACGACTATGCCCATAAGATCGACGCCGCGTACGGGGCCAAATACGAGGTCGCGCCGCACAGCCTTTCGTTCCACGGAGCCGCCGGCAGCAAAGTGGGCGCCCTTCCGAGCGGCCGCCTTCAGTGGCTCGCCTTAAACGACGCCGGATGCTCGCCCTGTCAGGGTATGGACCTCTGCGGCCCGACCGCAGCCATCAACTCCGCCGGCAAGATAGATCACATTCCCATTTACGGCTGCCTGTTCAACCTTAAATTCCACCCGTCCGCGATGCAGACAGACGAGGATCTGGAAAGCTTCCTGCAGCTGATAGACACTTATTTCGATGAATACCTCGGGAAGCATATCCAATTCAACGTCGTTGACCGGGATACCTTGCTCGACGCACAGAGGCATCCGGAAAACCACAGGAATCTTGTGGTCCGTGTGGCCGGCTACAGCGCTCTTTGGGTGGAACTCAACAGCCAGGTGCAGCAGGAGATCATTGACCGCACCGCGCATACGTTCTGATACGGAGCAAGAATCGCATATTTCTCGGAAGGAGAAGGCAGTAAATGTCGGAAAAAGTGAGGAAAACCGGTGAAATAACGGGATCGGTATTCAACATCCAGCGGTATTCCATACACGACGGGCCCGGGATCCGGACGACGGTTTTTTTGAAAGGATGCCCCATTCGGTGCTTTTGGTGTCAGAATCCGGAATCTCAGTCTCTGCAGCCGGAACTCCTGTTTGACAAGCATATTTGTACCCTGTGCGGCGAGTGTATTTCAGCTTGTCCGTCCGGGGCGAACACAAGGGGAGAAAAAAGCGTTCTGATCGACCGGAAGAAATGCAGCGGTTGCGGCAAATGTGTCGACTCATGTCCGCCCGCCGCCCGTAAACCGGCGGGTAACCACATGACAGCGGAAGAGGTCATGTCTGTTGTCATAAAAGATAAGGCGATGTATAAAAAATCAGGCGGCGGCATCACTCTGTCGGGCGGCGATTTCACCATGCAGCCGGAATTCTCCCTCGCTTTGCTTAAAATGAGCAGAGAAATGGGATTGCATACCGCCGCTGAAACCTGCGGTCACGCTAAATGGGAAATATTGGAAAGCCTTCTCGGTTATACGGACTATTTGTTTTACGATATCAAAATGATGGATCCGGAGCGCCATAAAAAGGGAACCGGGCATGACAACCGGCTGATTTTGGACAATGCCGTTAAGACAGCCCGTATGCCTGTTGAGATGCATATTCGATGTCCTATGATACCCGGTTTTAATGACACGCCGGAAAATGTGGCTGCCGTTCTTCATTTTGTCGTTAATGATCTGAAATTACCGAAAGAACGCTTTACGCTCCTGCGCTATAACAAATATGCGGAAGGAAAGTTCGAACGATTGGACAGAGAGGAGGAAACGCCGCGTTTTGAACCGCAGTCACCTGAATACATGCAAGAACTTGAAGCCGTCATACGAGACAGTTAAAACTGAAAGGATGTGATAATCGGCAAATTCGCGGATTTTGAAAACCGGCATGCATTATTCTCGGTTATGATAACCAATCTCAATATACGGAGGTAACCGGATGAGTACTGTGACAATCGGCGTAATCGGACTTATTGCACTTTTTGTCCTTCTCGCTATCGGTATGCCGGTCGGCATGACGATGTTTCTGATCGGATTTTTCGGATATGCGTATCTGCTCCATATGAAGGGCGCAATGGGCATTTTGCAGACAACTTTTTATACGACCGGAAGTAATTACAATTTTACGGTCATTCCGCTTTTTACACTGATGGGGCAATTCATCTTTCATGCCGGGGTAAGCGGAAGACTGTATGAGACCGGCCACAAATGGCTGGGACAGTTACCCGGCGGTCTCGCGGTCGCGACGGTCGGCGCCTGCGGCGCTTTTGCCGCGATCTGCGGCTCAAGTACGGCGACCGCCGCTACTTTTACCACGGTTTCGCTCCCGGAGATGAGGAAATACAACTACTCCCCGGATTTGGCGACCGGCTGTATCGTAGCCGGCGGGACTTTGGGCATACTTATCCCTCCGAGTTCCGGTTTTATCGTCTACGGCATTATTACGGAGCAATCGATAGGAAAACTGTTCGCCGCGGGATTTGTCCCGGGCATCGTGCTGATGCTCTGCTATATGTCGGCGGTCATTATCCAAGCCAAGCGCAAACCGGAGCTTGCGCCGCCCAGTCCCCGTTACACAATAGCGGAAAAACTAAGGTCAACGGTAGGCGCGCTTCCCGTCCTGATCCTCTTTATTATTGTTATCGGAGGAATATTCTTCGGATGGTTCACGGCAAACGAAGGCGCGGCAGTCGGCGCATTCGGCGGATTGATATGCATGATTCTGAACCGGAAAATGAATTGGAAGACGGTGGTCGATTCCCTTAAAGACGCCATGAGCACCACTGCCATGATCATGTTTATTATGATCGGGGCAATGGTTTTCGGCAATTTCCTCGCGCTGAGCAGGATTCCGTCCAACTTGGCTACTTTTGTGGCGGGCTTGGACGTCAACCGTTATATAGTTTTGGCCTGTATTCTGTTTATGTATGCGGTCCTCGGCTGCCTGATGGACTCAATGGCCATGATACTGCTGACGGTCCCGATCTTTTTCCCCGTTATCAAAATGCTGGGATTTGACACCATCTGGTACGGAGTGCTCATGGTTATGGTCATGGAGATGGGCCTCATCACACCTCCGGTGGGTATGAATCTTTTTGTCGTAAAAGGCATTGCGGGGGATGTGTCGATGATGTCGATAATAAGAGGAGTTATTCCGCATGTGGCCGCCATAATAATTGCGCTGGTCATAATGGTGGCTTTCCCGCAGCTATCCCTGTTTTTACCCGGCATACTTTATTAATGATTTCCCTGCGAGAATTTTAAATAAAATAATTGGAGGACTGAATAATGAAACTGTCAAAAAAAATCTGCGGCATTCTGACCCTGCTGATAGCTTTTTCCATAGTATTGGCCGCTTGCGGCGGAAGCACGCCCGCGCCGTCAAATCAATCAAACACTCCTTCCGGGTCTTCGTCATCGGGCGGATCGGCTCCGACCGGCGGCGGCGGCGGAGGCACATCCTCTCAGCCTGCGGCGGATCCTTTCGCGGATGTTCCGAAGTATGACATAATTTTCCACCACCATGAACCGGCTACTGCCGAAACAGGAGTGCTCTTTGACGCATGGGCAAAGGATGTGACTGCAGCGACCAACGGAAAACTTGATATCACGGTATATCCGGGCGCTATCTTGGGTTCGCAAAGGGATACATACGACCTTTTGATGAACGGCAGCGTTGACATGGCTTGGGGCACCGCGAACGCGCATCAGGGCTCTTTTCCTATCAGCGAGATAATGGCGCTGCCCCTTGTGGGATTTAAGAGCAACTCGATCGCCTCCGAGGCGTTCTGGCAGCTTTTCGTGCAGACTGACTACTTGGATAAAGAATACGGTCCGTTCAAACTGCTTGCCCTGCACGGATGCTCTGAGGGACAGCTCGCGCTGGTAAAAGACAAGGAACTCAATTCCGTAGCGGATATGAAAAACCTGATCGTAAGGACCTCGGGAGTTTGGGTTTCCCAATACTACACGGGCTTGGGGATGACCCCGTCCACCATCGCCGCCGGGGAGACCTATACCGCGCTTGAAAAAGGGCTCCTGGACGCCGTGGCCTGCGACTGGAACTTTACCAGATCCTTCCTGATATATGAAGCGACTCCGCTGTGGTACCGCTTCAACAGCATTTGCTCACCCGGCTTTTTTATGATGAATAAAGACTCTTGGGAAGGAATGCCGGATCCCCTTAAGGCTGTTCTCGAGGAATACAGCTACGATTATCTGTCCAAGCTGTTAGCCGACTGCTTCAGCACTGCGGGAGAATTCTGTGAAGAGGCTATAGCAAAACAGGGCGGAAGGATATTGGAGCCCGGCGCGCAGCTGCTTGCGGAAGCTACGGCGGTCGCCGAGGGAGTCTGGGAGAAATGGATCGATGAATATGAGCCGCAGGGCTATCAGGCGAGAGAAGCGCTGCAGTGGTTCAGAAATTATATAGCGACCAAATGACGAACGGACGCTTTCGCAAAAAAAATTCCGTCGCGTCCCGGGAAATGAAACTTTTCCGCGCGGGATGAGTCCGGCTTTTTCCGGAATTTTTCCGAAACAAAACGGGAAGAGGTCTTGCCTATGAGTATTATTACAAAATGCATTCGCGTCGCAACAAACGTCATAACCAAAATGAGTTCCTTTTGTAACGGAATCAGCATGACGCTTACCATGTTTATGATGTTTTTGATGACGACGGACATCGTTTTAAGAATCTTCTTTAAAGAGGCCATTTTAGGAGCGTTTGAAATCACCGAGGTAACTTTTCTGAGTATTGTTTCATTGTCTTTCGCGAGAGCGCAGGTAGACAAACGGCATATTCATGTGGATGTACTGGTCAGCCACATGCCGCCGAAAATGAAAATCATAATCACGACTTTATGCGAGATATGCGTTATGGTATTTGTTTGTCTTTGCGCCTATACGCAATACGTTCAGACCTTGGCAGTCATGGCGTCCAATAAAAAAAGCACTGTTCTTATCTTTCCGCTTTGGCCTTTTCAGTTGGTTGCGGCTATCGGTATGACCATGCTGTTTTTAGTCCTTGTTACCGATGTGCTTAACAATTTGCTGAGCCTTTTGGGACCAAAAGCTCAGCTTGAGGAGAAAAAAGAGGAACCGCAGACCATTGTATGACAGACGGCGGAATGCCGGCCCCGCGGTTTGGGGAAATTGTGCGATCTGTTTCCCCAAACCGCTTTTTGATACCGCCGGAAGGAGTTGGGCAAATTATGGACCCGGGAACAACAATGCTTGACAAGATATGGAAGCTGCACGCCGTTGAGGATATGGGTTCGGGACACAGCCTGATCGCGGTGGATCGCTGCTATCTCAACGATCTTGGAGGAGGAACCGCTTTGCGGCTGCTCTCGGATGCGAAGCTGCCGGCAAACGATCCGAACAGGACATTTTGTTTTACGGATCATACAGTGACGTCGAAAGAGGACCGCACTGAAGACGAGACGGTTATCAGCCGCGCTTTCACCGGCCGTTTTCGCAAACACTGCCGAGAGTTCGGTATCCCGCTTATCGGATTGGACAATCCTCGTCAGGGGATAGAACATGTGGCGGCGCCCGAGATGGGTCTCACGCTGCCCGGGATGACAGTTGCATGCGGCGACAGCCATACAATGACTCACGGCGCCTTAGGCGCGCTCGCCTTCGGGAACGGCTCATCCGAAATGTATCATTGTATTGCCACGGGCACGATGATCGTGAAAAAACCGATGGCGATGCGGATCACGATAAAAGGAAAATATGACAGTTCTCGTGTGGAGGCAATGGATGTTGCTCTTTATTTGCTTTCAAAATTCGGAACGCGCGTCGGCAGCGGCTTTGCGATCGAATTTTCGGGTGAAGTCGTTTCTCGGATGGATATTGAAGACAGAATGACCTTGTGTAATCTGGCGCAGGAGATGGGGGCCGAACTTGCGTTTACGGCGCCGGACGAGAAAACGTACGCATATATTGCAGACAGGGAATACGCTCCTGCAGGCGAAATGTTCAATGCGCTTGTTTCACATTGCAGGACGCTTACAAGCGACGCCGATGCTGTTTTTGATAAAGAGATTTCCGTTGACGTTACGGGTCTGCGCCCGCAAATCAGTTGGGGGACGACTCCGGCGCTTGTTACGTCCCTCGGCGGATCTGTACCTTCAGCCGGTGATGTGCCGGATCTGGACGCGGACAGTTTTAATGAGGCGCTTACTTATTTGGGATTGGAACCCGGCCGGCCGCTTGCCGGGACGAAGATAGATATGATATTCATCGGTTCGTGCGCGACGGGCCGGTTGGGGAGTTTGAAACGGGCGGCTGACGCCCTGCGCGGCAAGCGCATCGCGCCGTATGTGACGGCATGGGTGGTTCCCGGTTCGGAACCTGTAAAACGGGAAGCGGAGCGGCTCGGATTGGATGTTGTTTTTAAAGAAGCCGGCTGCTTTTGGGGCGCGCCCGGATGCTCGCTCTGCTGCGGGGCGAACGGGGAAACGGTCCCGCCGTTTTTGCGTTGCGTGTCGTCTGCGAACCGTAATTTCATAGGCCGGCAGGGGCCGAACGCCCGCACGCATCTCGCGGGGCCCGTGACAGCGATCCTTGCCGCCGTTGCCGGCGCAATTCCCGACGATATCGGAGGTGGGCCGCTGTGAAAAAGGTAAAGATCATACGCAGCCCAGCAGCGCCGTGGCTTATTCCGAATATCGATACTGATATAATCCTTCCGATGTCCAGACTTGTCAGTAATTATGATGAAACGGATCATTATGCTTTTGAACCGTATCGTTATTCAGACAGCGAGGGAAAAGTTGAAAATCCGGAGTTCCCCCTGAATATGCCGGCCTATCGGGATGCGAAGATCATGCTCTGCGGCCATAACTTCGGTTGCGGCAGCTCACGCGAGGAGGCAACCTGCGCCCTTGCCGACATGGGTATAGAGTGTTTTATCGCAAGCAGTTTCGGCAGCATTTTTTTACGGAACTGTTATCAAAAGGGGCTGCTTCCCGTTATCCTGCCTGCCGAAACGGTGGAGATTTTAGCAGAGCTTGCGCCCGGCGGAGAGTTTGAGGTAAACCTTGAAACCCTGACGATCACGGCGCCGAACGGGGATACGGTCTTTTTTGAAATCGATCCCATGCGGCGCGAGATGCTGCTTGAGGGAATGGACGATGTGGGGCATACGCTGAAACAAAAGGTCTTGATCGACGGTTTTTATGAAAAAGACAAAACGGCGCGTCCCTGGGTATACATCTGATATCAGCGATACGATTGAAACACGGGATCGGATATGCCGAGGCATGCGAAATCACCGGACGCGAAAAACATAAGGAGATGTATCAATGCCTGAGGATTCTTTAACTCTGAAACTGAGCAACGGGATCTCAATTCCGCGCATCGGCTTCGGCTTGGCGGCGCTTACGCCGGGAAAAGACTTGGAAGACGCCGTATCCGCCGCCTTGGACGCCGGATACCGCTTATTTGACAACGCTCCTTTTTACGCGAACGAAAGCGCTGTGGGCGCGGCGCTGCGCGAAGGAAAGGTAAAACGCGAAGAGCTTTTCATCAGCACTAAACTCCCGAATGCCTGTCATGCGTATCGTGACGCGCGCGAAGCGTTTGAGCGAAGTCTGAAAACTCTCGGCGTCGATTATCTTGACATGTACCTGATTCATTTCCCAATTCCGAAACAGAATCTTTACTGCGAAGCTTGGCGCGCTTTTGAGGATATGTATGAGGAAGGGCTCATACGCGCTATCGGAGTTTCAAATTTTCTTGAACCGCATCTGGAGGATATCTTCAGTATGTGCCGGATAAAACCGATGGTCAATGAATTGGAGTGCAATCCTTATCTTGCGATTCCGGCTTTGCGCTCATATTGCCGGAAACATGAAATTCAAATCATTTCGTGGTTTCCTTTGGGAGGACCGCAGAAGCTGCTGCGAACTCCGAAAATTCAAAATTATAAAAAACTGCTTGAGGACGATGTGATAAAAACCATTGCCGCGGCTCACGGGAAAAGCGCCGCGCAGGTGGCGCTCCGCTGGGCAGTTGACTCGGATATCGTTCCAATTCCGAAATCCTCGCGTCCCGAACGTATCAGAGAGAATATCGATCTGTTTGACTTTTCCCTCACAAACGAAGAAATGATAAAAATAAGCGGATTGGACCATGATCGTCGCCTCGGGCCCGCCCCCGGCGAGTTTAACGATTTGACTTCGGTTTTTACAGACCTCAAATAACATAGTCATAAGTTTTCACCGGAAGAAATCTTGCCGTGACTTTTAGTGTAAGTGTGTACAATAAAACAAGAATTCAGGAGGAGAAAAAAATGAAAAGAGCATTATCACTGATTTTGGCGCTTATGTTTGTATTGGCTCTTATGACGGGATGCGGCGGCGGCGGAAACAATAACCAACCCGCAGGCAAT
>WRJA01000026.1 GCA_009782435.1 Oscillospiraceae bacterium | reverse complement strand
ATCAAAAGTGTATTCTTTGTATGTCCCGTCGCTTACATACGACCAAACGGCGGGAACCTGTGTGGAAAGCCCGAGCAAATTCAACGCCGTATCGCCACCGGGAACGATCGTCCAGCCAAAATT
The DNA here is from genome assembly GCA_009782435.1 of Oscillospiraceae bacterium. Classification (GTDB taxonomy): domain Bacteria; phylum Bacillota; class Clostridia; order Oscillospirales; family Oscillospiraceae; genus WRJA01. Next base: position 28,515 of record WRJA01000026.1, on the reverse strand, counting down.
GCGCGCCAAAGCGTGAGCCACTGTGTCGGGAGACGGTGCAAGATGTTCCTGCAAAAAATCATTATATTCCGGCTTATCATACATACCACGCATAATGCGGCGGATTACACCCTCGCTCTCAAGTCTTGAAAAAATAACGCCGATTCTGGAGTTCTCCGCAACATCCGCAAAATCCACGGAAACGAAGATCGAACCGGTTTCCGAATTCAAAATGCGCTCTCTAATTATATTGGCATAACTTGAAGAATTCATTATCTACCTCGCAGCCACTTTGATAAAAATAGTATACACTTTTTTTATCATGATATCAAGAGGTTTTTAAAATAAAATCAGGTTTTTCTTTGTTTACAGCGATTCAAATTTTGACCAAAATTATCGGGAGCTTTGTCAGTACGCTTGCCACACAAATATCTTGATTGGCGCATGTTTGTTGGGCATAATATAATTGGTGATGAAGATTGAGTTTACTTCTGCGAACAATTCAAAAAGAAAAGAACCGTATTGAATATATGCTCTCATCGTATACAGAACAGCTTGAAACCCTCCCGAGAGGTACGATCGTTTCAAAGACCGTTGGGCAGAATGTATATTACTACCTGAAGTACAGAAACGGAAAAAGGGTATTCAGTGATTATTTAGGCAAAGAAGGCGAAAAACTTGACGTCGTTCGGGCGGAGCTTGAAAAACGCCGTCATATTGAGAAAATGATTGGGCAGTTACAATTGGAAAACGCAATCGCCGATAGAGTATTGGAGGGTAAGCGATGATCCTGTATCATGGCAGCAATATAATCGCGGATAAACCACTTTTAGTTCCGCAAAACCGGGCTTTGGATTTTGGAAAAGGGTTTTATACCACAGAGAATGAAACACAGGCAATTTCATTTGCAAGCAAGGTTTTTCGCCGCAGAAAAGACGGCGAACCTGTCGTTAGTGTTTACGAATTTGACGAAATCACAGCGTTTTCCACTTGCAGCCTACTCCGATTTGATTCGGCGGATGAAGTGTGGTTAGACTTCGTTTCGGCTAACCGTAACCGTTCTTATCAAGGTGAATTCTTTGAGTTGATTTACGGCCCGGTAGCCAACGACGACATCTTTCTGACGTTTCAATTATACGCAAGCGGTAACTTATCGAAACAGGAAACCATTGAACGCTTAAGGATTAAACAGCTTTATAATCAATTGGTATTGGGGAGCGAACGAGCGCTTTCATACTTGAAATACATCGGTGTTTTAGATGAGAAGGAGTAAGCGAAATGGATGAAAATAAATTTTCCACTATCCTTATTTTTCTTGTGCCCCAGATTTTGGAACTTGTCATGGAAGAATATAAGGTTGATGACGAGAAAGCTACTGTGATGTTTTATGCTTCCGAGTTGTACAAGGGTCTTGAGGAAGAGGAAACAAAATTGTGGCACTTAAGCGCGCATGCTTTGTTTGAAATGTTCCAAGAAGAACTGGAAACCGGAAAAATCACTTACCCTGAGGAGGCTTGAACATGAGCGTAGAGGGGAAATTTTTAGTTTACTGCCTTGAAATTTATCGCAGGGAAAAGAAAATGACAGGTGAACAGGTCATTGGTTTATTTCAACAGTATAGCATAATTGATTATGTTATGTCTTGTTATGAAGCTCTGCACACAACAGGCTGGCAGTATACTGTTGAGGACATCGACCTCTTCATCGAAGCGCGGCAATCGACTTGATGGAACAAACCGTTTTTCTTTGTTTACAGCGTATCAAATTTTGACCGTCGGTGATCGATGACAAAAATATTTAAAACGTCCTTTCGTGCGTTCTCAAACCGTTTATTATTGTCTTTCCGTGCAATATTGCTTGTCGTATACTTGCCTTTTCGTGATTCGCGTGTTATAATGGGGTAAGACTGATAATATCCCGGAGCCCTTGGTACCGGTCGATTTTTTTGAGTTTAAGGGCTTAATAACACAACCTTTGGGAGGGAACTGTACAATGATAGATTTCGGTAAACCTTTAGGCATGGGATGTCTTCGACTGCCGCTGTTTGATGAGAAAGAACCGGAAAAGATCGACATGGAAAAGGCAAAAAAGCATATCGACATATTCATGGAGGGCGGTTGCAAGTATTTTGACACTTCCTACGTGTACCACAAGGGCAATTCCGAAAAAGCTCTGGGCGAGTTACTGGTCGACCGATATCCGCGTGATTCCTATCTGGTCTCAACAAAAATGCCCATAAAGTGGATGACCAAACCGGAACAGATGGAGCTGCAGTTTCAAGAGCAGCTGGATCGCTTGCATTTGGACTGCATCGACTTCTATTTGATACATATGATGGAGCGCGAGACCTATGCCCGGTGCGAGGAATGGGGAGCCTTTGAGTTTTTGATGAAGAAACGCGCCGAAGGAAAGTTCAGGGAGTTCGGCGTATCGGTCCATGACACGCCGGAGTATTTGGAGGAGATTTTGATCAAGCATCCCGAGATCGATTTTGTAATGCTCCAAATAAACTACGTCGACTGGGAAAACAAATCCATCCGCGCCAAAGAATCCTACGAGATCGCCGTAAAGTACGATAAACCCATTATCGTAATGGAGCCCTGCAAAGGCGGAACACTGGCGGCCCTGCCCGAGAAGGCCGAAGCGCTCATGAAAGCTTATGCTCCGAACGCCTCTTTGGCGTCCTGGGCTTATCGCTTCGTCGGCGCTCTGCCGGGCGTGCGCATGGTGCTCGCCGGCATGCCCGCCACGGAGTTTTTGGAAGACAACCTTAAGACATTCCGCGACTTAAAGCCGTTGAATGAAGAAGAACAAAAGATCATTGACAGGGTCATTGAGATCATAAACGAAAACACGGTGATACAATGCACCGCATGCCGTTACTGCGAAGAGCACGGCTGCCCGATGCAGATCGCGATAGCCGACAATTTCGGGCTCATAAACGACATGAAACGCTTTGAAAACTCCAGCAACGCCGGAAACATCAACAGGGTCAATATCCAAGCGGATTACTATGAAAGCTGGGTAAAAAACGGCGCAGGCCCCGCTTCCTCCTGCATCGGCTGCAAAAACTGCGAAGAGGTCTGCCCGCAGCATCTTCCCATCGTGCAATATCTTGAGGAATATGTCGTGCCGCTGCTTGAGAATTGGCAGCACAAAGCCTGACGCTCCCGCGGGGTTTTACGGGAGGCGGAAAGACCGGCTGCCCCGGTATAAGCATGGATCCGATCGGCTGCGGGGAGGTTTTATGGATTTTCAATACCGTGACATTTTGCTGAACAACGCGCAGCTCGGCCCGTACCCGCTTGAAAAACTGCGGCGTGTCGACAGGCCCACAACAGAGTATAAAGGAGAGATCGCCCGCCGCTCCCGGAGCGAGAGCGGCATGGTAAAAGCGCTTTTATCCGAGGCGGGAAAGAAGATGACGCAGAGCGGGGTGATGTTCTATGACCGCGATCCCCTGTGTTCGGCGTTGTCTTCGTTTCAGACATACTTATCGAAATTCCCCCTGCCTGAGGTCGCCGCCTCGACCGCGCCTTTGCCTGAGGACCCGCGCATACTGGCGAGGCATATCAAATCGCTCGGATATTTTCTCGGCGCGGATATGGTGGGCGTCTGCGCTCTGCCGGAATCCGCGGTCTTCATTGAGGAAGAGGACTGCGAATATATGTTCGCCGTCGTCCTTCTGAACGTGAAAAAGGCGCATATAACAAGGCAGTCCTACGGCAGGGAGTGGATAGACGATCCCTGCAGTTTTCAGGCGTACCAGCGCTGCGCGTGTCAGGCGCAGATAATGACTTCGTATCTGCGTCGGCTCGGCCGGCGCGCGGATCTGTCTATCGTCGGAAAATATCCCACGCTGATGCCGCAGCTCGTTATCGAATCGGGGCTCGGAGAGGAGAGCAGAACGGGCTTGGCGCTCAACCCCTTTGCCGGCGCGTCGTTCAAGGTATCCGCCGTTTTGACCGATCTGCCGCTCGAATGTGACAAGCCCATTGATTTCGGGCTTCAGGAATACTGCTCGAACTGCGTGATCTGCGCGGAACAATGCCCGACCCGGGCGATCTCTTTCGGCGAAAAAGAGGAACACAACGGCTACATGAAATGGAAACACGACGGGCTGCGATGCGCGACCGGCGTTATAACGAACTCCGTCGGCAACATCTGTCAGCGCTGCACGAAGGTCTGCCCGTGGAACAGGCGGGACAGCTCTCCCGAATGCTTTGCGGACTGGGACGGAGATATCAAAACGCTGCACGACTCCGTGAACAGACAGGCGGCGCTCCGCCGTGAAAACGGTTTTGTCGAGCCGGAGGAATGCCGTGAAAAATGGTGGTTCCCGCTGGTGCGCGACGGCGACGTTATTATCGAAGCTCCCGAATTCAACTATGAGGCGCATAACCGTCGCACGCAGAAACCGGATCAAACCAAACCGAAAAATTAAAAATCGATCGCGCCTTTTCCGGCCGCGGTTTCACCGCGGCCGGAAAACACTTGACAAAATCCGGCAGCGCGTAATACAATATTTTTACAATTGAATACGGTTTTCCGCAAGCCGTCCGCGATTTTGCGGCGGCAACATGGAATGGGGTGCGATTCCCCGCGAACGGGTCACTGTGATGCCCGGCCGGTTTTATTAAAATAGCCGGCGGGATAAGTCAGATACATGGCGGATCAAACCGAGCTGCTTCCTCGACAGGGCAGCGGATTTTGTGTTTTCATGAGTGCAAAAACGCGAAGGGACCGGGGAAGCCGCGGTCCCTGCTTATTTTTTGCCCGAAAAAAGAGAGGAAGGAAAATCATGAAAAACACAAAAAAATCACGGAGGCTTCCGGCGGCGCTGCTCGCGCTCGTTATGACATTCGGCCTTTTGCCGGCAATGACGGCGCCCGCTTATGCGGCGGGAAGCGCGGAAGTCTTTATCAGTTATCAAGATGACGTTTATATCATCCCGAAACAGCTCGTCACGGTATCGCCGGATTTATCGGATACATACGGATATGACGACGTTATAACCGGTGTTTCCGCGTTGGACGCGCTGATAGCGGCGCACAAGATTTATTTTGACACTTATGTGTCCTCCGGAGCATTTTCGACTTGGTTGGAAGACGCGCTCAAGGTATCAGGCGGCTATGCAAGTAAGGTTTTTGACAAAAGCGCCTCATATTTTACCTTTTTGGTCAACGGAAAAGCTCCCGTTGACGGACTTGATCTTTTGCTGCTCTCGGAAGCGCTTGTTTCCGATTATGGCTATGTGGAATTTCTTATCTATCAAGACAATTGGCTGATGGATTATTATACATGGTTTGAAGATGAAAACGGCAGGGTCGATAATATAACTGTCGAAATAAATAACGATAAAGAACTGTTCCTTAAAGGCGATATGCCGATTTCGAACATGTGGGATCCGGCATATGAATTTGACGGTGACACAATGTACGATCTGGTATATGCCGAAGACTTGACCATCGTAATACTTGATCCCGTGACCGGTGATGTTGTCGATGAACTTGATATCGAAGTCGATGATGACGACGGCGGTTTTACGATCTCGTTCGACGCCGAGGGGACTTATATCCTTTCTGCGCTGGGCGATAAAGATGAAGACGCTTTTATTTTTTCCCCTTGGCTCGAAATTACCGTCACTTCAGATACGCCTGCTCCCACGCCGACACCTACGCCCGAGCCCACGCCTGCGCCGCCCGCCGGCGGCGTACAAATCGATTGGCGGGACGCTCTCGAAAACGCGCTCTGTTGGCTGAAAAACAACACGCCCGAGCCCAAGGTAAGTGCAACGGGCGGCGAATGGGCGGTATTGGCCCTCGCCCGGGCCGGGGTCGAAACGCAAACCGACCCTTGGGCGCTCAAATATCTTGCCGCGCTTGACGCGGAACTCGCCAAAACAGGCGCTTCGGCCTTAAGCGAGAAAACCGATCGGGAACGCGCCGCGCTTGCTGTCACGGCGCTCGGCTTAAACGCCGCAAATTATAAGGGCACGGACCTCACCGCGGCCTTCAAAGACAATCCCGGGAGCGACGGCCTGCTCAACGGCGATATATACGCGCTTATCGCGCTTGACTCGAAAGGTTATGACGGCGACGCCTCCCTGTATACCGGCCGAATCATCGGTTCGCAAAATACTGACGGCAGTTGGAGCCTGTCCGCCGCTCCGTCAGCGACGAGCCTCGTCGACATAACCGCCATGGCGCTCCAGGCCTTGGCGCCGCATTACGGCGATCCTATTGTAAAAATTGCGGCGGATAAAGCTGCGGCATATTTGAAAACCAAAACAAATCTGTCCGTATTCAGCGCGGCGCAGGTGATCGTCGCGTTTACGGCTCTGGGCGAGGACCCTCCCGCAGACGCGCTTGACGACCTGCTGAGAGCTTATAACATTTCGACCGGCAGTTTCGGCGTCAATAACGTTATGGCGACGGAACAGGCCGCGTATGCCTTGGTCGCGTATTACAGGCATGAGAACGGATTGAATACGCTGTACGATATGAGAGACGCCGGGAGCCCGATCGGTATAACCGTCGGCAGCGGGCCGGGAGGCGGCGCAGGCTCCGGCCCGAATGTTCCGCCGGGCGGGATCAACGCGACGATATCGATAGGAAGCTGGGTCAGCGGCGCGAAGTACAACTTCCTGTCGGGTTCGGTGACTGTTTACGACGTATTTACGGAAGCCGTCAGAGAATTCGGCCTAACTCAGATCGGCGCGGAAAACAACTACGTAAAATCAATAAACGGCCTGGCTGAATTTGCCCAAGGCCCGAATTCCGGCTGGATATACAAGGTGAACGGAGTGTTTCCGGACGTCGGGTTAAAAGATTATGTTATCAAAAACAACGACGTCATAGTATGGAGCTATGCGTCCGATTACACGATGGTACCCGGATTCTCCGGCGGAGGAGGCGGCGGCGCGCCGCAGCCGGCCGAGAAAAAGGATGAGGCAAAACCGGGAGAGACTGCGCAGTCCGGCGGCGGGAGCGGTGTGTTCTCAGATATTAAGTCGGGCGATTGGTTTTATGAGGCGGTGAAGTACGTCAGTGAAAACGGCCTTATGAACGGTACCGGAAACGGCTTTGAGCCGAACACGCCGCTGACGCGGGCCATGCTTATCACCATACTCGCCCGCGCGGGGGGAGTCGACACCACCGGGGGCGAGACATGGTACAGCGACGCGGCCGCATGGGGCGTCGCAACAGGGATAACCGACGGGTTGAATTTGAGCGGCAACATTACGCGCGAGCAGTTCGTGACCATGCTCTTCCGCTTTACCGGGCAAATGGGGCTTGACACGTCGGCGCGTGCGGATATCGAAGGCTTCGCGGACGCGGGCGATATTTCGGATTGGGCAAAAGAGGCCATGGAATGGGCATACGCGACGGGGCTTATGACCGGTCGCACGGCAAGCGAGCTGACGCCGGGCGGTCCGGCGACAAGAGCGGAAGCGGCGACGCTTTTGCAAAGATTTATGGAAAACATTGTAAAATAAAAAATAAACCGGGAGCGGGGAGCGGCGCAGACCGTCTCCGTTCCCGGAGAGTTTCGGGGGTGTGAAAATGCGCAGAGTAATTTCAGTTCCGATCGTCTTAATACTGCTCCTCGCGCTTGTTTTGCCCGCTCGCGCGGCAAGCAAAACGGAGCTTGAGACCGCGCTGAACGACGCGGGCAAATTCATCCTCGGCGCGGTCAGCGATCCTCAGGTCGATTCCGTGGGCGGAGAATGGGCGGTGATCGGCCTCGCCCGCAGCGGCTGCGAAGTGCCGGATTCCTATTTCGCAAACTATTACAAGACGGTCGAAAAATACGTAAAAGACCGGGGCGGCGTTCTGCACGACGTTAAATACACCGAATACAGCCGCGTCATTCTCGGCCTGACGGCGGCGGGATACGATCCGCGCGACGTCGCGGGTTTCGATTTGACCGCGCCGCTCGCCGATTTCGGAAAAACCGTGAGCCAGGGTATCAACGGCCCGATATTCGCTTTGATCTCCCTTGCCGGCGGCAAATACCCGAATCCGGCCGAGGAGCTGTATATTGCAGAGATACTGCGGCGTCAATTGCCGGACGGCGGATTTAACCTGACGGCGGGCGGCGGCGGCAAAGCGATCGGCGCGAACGAAAAAGGCGACCCGGATATTACCGGAATGGCCCTTCAGGCATTGGCGAAATACAGGGACAGGAAGGACGTTAACGCGGCGGCGGATAAGGCGCTTTTGTTTCTTTCGGGGATACAGGACGAAAAAGGCGGTTTCTCCGGAGGTTTTTCAGGAGGCTCACCCGTGCTCGAGAGCGCCGCGCAAGTATTGATCGCGCTTTGCGAACTCGGCATCCCCGTTGACGACCCGCGGTTCGTTAAAAACGGGAACACGCTTACAGACAATATTTTGAGTTTCAAAAACCAAGACGGCGGCTTCAGTCATACGCGCGGCGGCGTGAGCGATCTGATGTCCTCGGAGCAGGCGCTTTGCGCCCTCGCGGCGGCAAAACGCGCGGCAGAGGGCAACCCCGGCTTGTACAGCCCGGACGACGCGGCAAAAAGCGGCGGTTTTGTACCGCCGCCCGCCGAACTTGACTTGCCGGTCAAGCTCTTCCCGGTCGTCATAAAAATATTTTACGGTATCCTTGTGCGGACCGGCCTTTTATGAGGGATGATTTTTGAATAAGCCGGCTTGTCCCCTTAAAAAACACAAACCCAAAATCATATCGGCGGCCGTCATCGTCTGCATACTCGCGGGCGCGTGGGCTTACGGCGGCAACTACCCGGCCGGCGGCGGCGCGGCGCCTGTTGCGCCTTATTCGCCGTCCGAACCGTCAGGCTTTGCCGGCGCTCCGTCGCCCGGTCCCGCCGGTGATGTGATCGCTTCCCGGCCGGAAACGCCGTCCGCTTCTGCAACCGGTACGCCGTCCCCAACTCCGGAGCCCGCTTCCGAAGCCCCGGAGCCGTCCGGCCCTCCCGCGCCGGCGGAAGAGCAGGACGCTGCGGCCGGCGACGGGTCGTTTTCCGTTACTCTCACGGTGCGCTGCGACACGCTTTTGAACAACATGAGTCTCTTGAACAAAGAAAAACATGAGCTTGTGCCGGAGGACGGTCTGATCATTCCGCCGACGACCGTCACGGTCTCAGAGGGAGAGAGCGCATTCGACGTCCTCCTGCGGACAACGAAACAAGCCGGGATACACATGGCTTTCCGCAGCACGCCGATATACGGCTCCGCGTACATAGAAGCAGTAAACAATCTCTATGAGTTCGACGCGGGCGAATTGTCCGGCTGGATGTATAAGGTCAACGACAGCTATCCCGATTACGGCTGTTCACTGTACCTGCTTGAACCAAACGACGTTGCGGAGTGGGCTTACACCTGTGACTTGGGCCGCGACCTTCCCGGCGCGTCGCGGGCTGTACCGGGATGACCGGCATGCAAAAACAGGCCGGGCTCGCGAACGGCGCCGGATACGGCGACACATTCGCGGGCTTTCACCCGTTTATCAATCTGCTGTACTTCACAGCCGTCATCGGGTTTTCGATGTTCTTCACTCACCCGGTCTGTCTTGCCGTGTCCGTACTGTGCGCGTTTTCATATTCCGTATATATAAACGGCAGGAAAATCGTTCGTTTCAGCCTTATTTACATGCTGCCGACGCTGATTATAACAGCTCTCTTAAACCCCGCGTTCAACCATGCGGGCGGCACGATCCTGGCCTATATGCCGAACGGCAACCCGCTGACGCTGGAAAGCGTCTTGTACGGCGTCGCGGCGGCGGTCATGCTTATCACCGTCATATTTTGGTTCACATGCTTTAACGAGGTAATGACTTCGGACAAGCTTGTGTACCTGTTCGGGCGCGTGATACCGGCGCTTTCGCTGATTCTCTCGATGGCGCTGCGCTTCGTACCGCGATTCAAGGCGCAGATGAAGGTGATCTCGAACGCTCAGAAATGTATCGGGCGGGATGTGTCGAACGGCAATTTGTTTCTGAAAGCAAAACACGGCGCAAAAATACTGTCCGTTCTGGTCACATGGGCGACGGAGAACGCCATAGAGACCGCCGACAGCATGAAAGCTCGCGGCTGCGGCCTGCCGGGGCGCACGGCCTTCTCGATCTTCCGATTCGACCGCCGCGACCTGTTTGCGCTGATTTATATTCTTGCATGCTCCGCCGGCGTCATTGGGGGCGCTTTGACAGGGGCGTATCAATTCCGGTATTTCCCCACTGTTAAGGGCAGTTGGACGGGCGCGGCGGTTTTTGTATTCGCGGCATATTTCGCGCTTTGCCTCTTCCCGATAATCGTGAACATAAAGGAAGATATCGTTTGGAGATCTACAGAATCGAAAACCTGACATTTACATATCCGAACCGCGATCGCGCCGCGCTGTCCGACGTGGACCTTGTTATCGGGCGCGGCGAGTTTGTGACGCTATGCGGGCCGTCCGGCTGCGGCAAGACGACGCTCTTGCGTCAGCTCAAGCCTTCCCTTGCTCCGCACGGTGTAAAGTCCGGCGCGATTTTTTTTGAAGGCGTCCCGCTCGGCGACTTGTCGGCGAGAGACGCTGCGGCGAAGATCGGTTTCGTTTTGCAGTCGCCCGAGAATCAGATCGTCACGGACAAGGTATGGCATGAACTTGCCTTCGGGCTTGAATGCCTCGGAATGACAACTCCGGAGATACGCCTGCGCATGGCGGAGACGGCAAGTTTTTTCGGCATACAAACCCGGTTTTACAAGCCGGTGACGGAACTGTCGGGCGGGCAGAAACAGCTTCTCGCCCTCGCTTCGATCATGGCGCTCCGGCCCTGCGTGCTGATACTCGACGAGCCGACGAGCCGGCTTGACCCGATCGCGGCGTCGGAATTTTCAGCGGCAGTCGGCAAGATAAACCGTGAGCTCGGCGTTACGGTGATCCTGACGGAGCATCGGCTTGAAGAGGTCTTCCCTATGTCCGACCGCGCCGTCGTTATGGACGGCGGCAGGATCGTCGCTGACGGAACGCCGCGCGAGGTGGGCTTGAGACTGCGGGAGAGCGGGAGCGGAATGCTTTCGGCTATGCCTACGGCTATGCGTGTGTGGGCCGCGGTTTCAAAGGGGACATACAGCGCCGGCGACGTTCCCGTAACCGTGCGCGACGGCGCGAATTGGCTTGGTCGATTAACGATCTGCAATGAGCGATCACCGGTCGACGAGATGCCTGCGGCGGATCTCCTGACCGCCGTTGAAATCGACGATATTTGGTTCAAATATGCCGTGAAGCTGCCGGACGTTATTAAGGGTCTGTCGTTCAAGGCGAAATACGGCGAGATCACGGCTGTTCTCGGCGGCAACGGGACGGGAAAGACGACGGCACTGTCGCTCATTGCCGGACTGCATACGCCGTATCGCGGCAAAGTCACAGCCGGCGCGCAAGTATTTATGCTCCCGCAGGACCCTCAGTCGTTGTTTGTCGCTGAAACTGTGCGGGAGGATCTGCTTGAGATACTATCCGAGCGAGAAATACCGAAAGATGAAAAACAACGCCGTCTTAAGGCTGTGGTGAAGCTGTGCCGTCTTGACGGGCTTATCGACTTTCATCCTTATGATCTGTCCGGCGGCGAACAGCAGCGGGCCGCGCTTGCGAAGGTGCTTTTATTACAGCCGAAGATACTGCTTTTGGACGAGCCGACGAAGGGGCTTGACGCGGAATTCAAACAAGTTTTCGCGGCGATACTGCGCAAGCTGACAAACGCGGGCGCGGCTGTCATTACGGCAAGCCACGACGTGGAGTTTTGCGCCGAATACGCCGACCGCTGCGCTTTGTTCTTCGACGGCTATATAGTCGCGGAGAACAGTCCCCGCGCGTTTTTTTCCGGCAACAGTTTTTATACGACCTCCGCGAACCGTATGGCGCGGGGCGTCCTGCCCGGCGCTGTGACCCCGGGGGATATCATACTCTCGCTCGGAGGAGAATTACCGCCGGAGCCGGAAGTATCAAATCCGGACGCAGAATATGAGACCGGGCCCATGCCGGAAACGGCGCGGAAAAACACCGCCGTATCACCACAGGTGAAGAAAAAACGAACATTTTCCAAACGGACCGTCGCTGCCGCGGCGATGATACTTATTGCCGTGCCCTGCACCATTTGGGCCGGTTCATACTTATTCGGCGACCGTAAATATTATTTTATCTCCCTGCTCATCATACTCGAAACGATGCTGCCTTTCGCGCTTGTGTTTGAAAACCGCAAGCCGCAGGCGCGGGAACTTGCGGTGATCGCCGTACTGTGCGCGATCGCCGTGGCGGGCAGAGCGGCGTTTTTTATGCTGCCGCAGTTCAAGCCCGTCGTCGCGCTCGTGATCATCGCGGGCGTGGCCTTCGGCGGGGAGGCCGGCTTTCTTGTCGGCGCGATGACGGGATTTGTCAGCAATTTTTTCTTCGGTCAGGGTCCGTGGACGCCGTATCAGATGTTCGCGCTCGGGATAATCGGCTTTCTCGCGGGCATATGCTTCCGGAAAGGGCTTTTGCGCCGCACTCCTCTGAGTCTCGCCGTGTTCGGCGCGTTCGCGACGCTTATTGTTTACGGCGGTATTATGAATCCGGCGCAGGTGTTGATATTTCAAAGCCCGCCCGAAAAGGCGATGCTGATCGCGGCATATTTGCAGGGCATCCCTTTTGATCTTGTCCACGCCGCCGCGACCGTAACGTTTATGCTGATCATTGCGAAGCCCATGCTGGAAAAACTCGACCGCGTCAAATCCAAATACGGACTGACGGAAAATGATGAGCATTAAGCGGCGGGCGCCCGGCCCGCCGCTTAATCGTCACGGTTGATTTTACGGCGCCGCTGCGGACGGCTGCGGCATATTGCCGGAATTTCAACCGGCTCTCAACCTTTGGTTTATTGTTTTTCGAAAAATCTCCGGTACAATAATACCAACCTATAGGTCAGCAGGATAAAGAGGCTCCGCCGGAGAGAAGGTGTAAAGCCATAGATACGTCTGAGATCGGCGATTACATTAAGCGAATGCGGCAAAAAAACAATTTAACACAACAGAACGTGGCGGAGAAAACAGGCGTCACGCCGCAGGCGGTATCAAAATGGGAGCGTTGCGAGTCCCTGCCGGATATCACGCTCTTGCCGGAGCTCGCGCAAATTTTCGGTGTGACCGTCGAAGACATCATTACCGCAGGCAAAAGCGGGACGGTCAATGACACGGACGATGTTATGCGCTCACTGAATCTGTTTGTGGATGAGAGAACATTCGAGAAAGTCAAAAACGAATTCACAAAGGCTGAAAGCATACGCGATTTGAGTATCCCCATTGAAATCTTTATGGCCTTGAACGGAGGCCAAAAGGACATACTGCTGGAGCTTTTCCTCGAAAAAGACGATTACGCGCTCTTTACGGACGAGATCATCCGGTATTTGAACGTATCGCAGCGGACCAAGCTGATAATGAGCGTGGCGGAAAACGGCGATTTTGATGCGCTGGAAACCTTAATACCGTTTATGGGCCGCGCCGTGCGCACCGAGGTCGTCACTCTTTTGCTGAAGCGCGGCCGGTATGATTTTTTGGAAGAAATGATCTTGTTTTTGACTCATGATCAAAAAGAAACGATCATCCGATACTTTTCAGACAACAAACAGGAGATCGACATACCGGAAAATCTTTTCCCGCTGTTTGACACGACGACTCGCGACCGGCCGGCCGCTCCGGCAGATACCTGATACTCGATCCCGGTCCGTCTGAAAAGACGGCCGGCAAATCACTTCACTGAAAGGAATGAATAATAATGAGCGAAGAAAAGATCAAAATACTTGAAATGCTTGAAAACGGTAAAATCACGGCGGACGACGCCGTTGCGCTCTTAAAACAGCTCAAGGACGACGGCGGCGGCCGGCATGACCACTACAGACCGGATTGGAAGCAGCGGATACCGCATTATCATTACAGACCGGATTTCGGCTGGATCGGCGACCTGCGTTCGGCTTTTGAGGAAACGGCTTCAACTATCGGCGAAGCCGTGCGGGACGCCATCGGCCCCAACGACGTTATTTTTTCCGCCGACCGGGAAACATTTTCGACTTCCGCCGAGATGGGCGGCGAAATTCTCGAACTGTCCTTCGAGGGAAAAAACGCCCCTGTCAGGCTGGAAAGCCATTGGGGCGACAAGATAGAGGTCGAAGCGCATTACAAGGCAAAAAGTCAATGGAATCCCCGCTTCGCTTTAAACGGGGACAACGGCGTATACAGCCTGAGTTATGATGAAAATGCGCTGTATATGTTAGGCATCGATATCCGCGTGCCGGAAACGGCGAAGATCGGCACGATCAGACTGAAAAACAAGAACTCGTCCGTGACGGTGAATAATATCAAGGCGGAGAGAATCGAGGCGTCCACCAAAAACGCTTTTATTAAGGTGTCCGGCTGCAAGGGCGGTTTTCTGCTCTGCGAGACAAAAAACGCGCCCGTTATCTTGGACGATATCCAAACCCATGAGATCGAGGCCCAAACTTCAAACGCGAAGATAACGCTTGAAAACACTGATTCAAACCGGGTCCGGCTGATTACGACCTGCGCGAAGATCGAAGTGCAAAACTCGGATATTGTGAAGCTTACCGCCAAAACTTCGGAATCTTCACTGCGATTTGAAGGCCTGGGCTTCAAAAAGGAGGAGTCGGTGTACAGTATGGACGCGATCACCACAAACGGCCGGATCGCAGTAATGCTGCCGCGCTCGGAGCTCTGCTGCAAGCTGCGCGCTTCCGCCGCGCTCGGCGGCGTTTTCTGCGAATTGAGCGATTTGGAATACAAGATAAATGAGGAGGACTACGCTGAAGCTCAAACGCGCGGTTATGAAACCGCCCGGAACAAGCTGAACTTGAACCTGCAGACCACTCGTCACGGGATATACATAAAGCAGTGAGAAGCCGCCGGGACCAAAGAACACGGTTTTTTGTTTATCAACAAAGCATGTCAATTTAACATATGAATATTCTAAGCGCATAACCTGCAAAATCGGTACAAAATGCTGCTTCGGTAAGGCGGCGGGACAGACAAAACTACCCGCCGCCCTGTCCGTTTATCGGTCAATGTCATGCGCCCTGCCGCGGTTGCCGTTCCTGTTGTTCGTATGTGGTGATTTTTCGTTGCTATGGGTTTCGTAATCAATGTTAGCAGTATCAAGTGCCTTTTACGGCTTTGCGCCCCGCGCCTATGCCCTGCCGGTCATATGAGACCTGACCCCGGGATCGGTACAGAGGCGGCTTTATGAGCGCGCCGAGGCCGGATGCAGGGAAACTTTAAAAAGATCGCCGTCTATCGAAACCTCGAAGCGCCCGCCCTGCAGCTGCATAAAGCTCTGCGCTATGGACAGGCCGAGTCCGCTGCCTTCTCCGCCTCTCGCTTCGTCTCCGCGTTTGAATCTCTCCGTGAGCTCCGACGGGTCGATATTCAGCGGATGCGCGGATATGTTTTTGATATCCAGCCGATACGAGCCGCCCTGCGGCGTTACGTCGATATAGACTCTTGAGTCCGTGAGCGCGTATTTGAAAACATTGGACAGAAGATTTTCCATGACGCGCAGGAGCAGTTTGCCGTCCGCGTAAACCGGGGCGCGATCGGGCAGGTTCAGGCGGAAATCGAGTCCCGACCCGCGCACCCTCTCGTCCGATTCGCCCAAAACCTGCCGGACAAGATCCGTCAAGTCCAGATTTTCCGGGTGCACTTCGATATTGCCGCTTGCCGCTTTGGACGCCTCGAACAGATCGTCGGTCAAGGTCTTGAGCCGCGCGGATTTTTGAATGAGGACGTCAAGGTATTCCGGCGCCCTTTCGCTTGTTAAGCCCTCGTTTTTGATCAGATCGGTGTAAGTGATCAAAGACGTGATAGGCGTGCGTATGTCGTGGGATATATTTGTTATCAGTTCGGTTTTGAGCCGCTCGCTTTTAAGGCGCTCCGCGACGGCGGCGTTGATGCCGGCGGATATGTTATTAATCGAAGCGGCGATGCTGCCGAGCTCTCCGCCGGTCACGGTTACGGGGGTATCATAATTACCGGCGGCGGCTTTTTTTGCCCCTAAATCCACCATATTGAGTTTTCGGAAATACCGAAGCAGCCCGAATACCGCCGACGCTGTGACGATCAGCCCGAAAACCAAAGCGAACCTCGGCGGCGCGGCGGCGCATATCACGATCACAGCAAACAAAGCGCAGCCGAAAATTCCGGCTTTTACGGTGAGCGGGACGCCGGCCCACAGAGATTTTATAAGACGCCGCAACCGGGTATATGTCCACCGTGTCAACGTATAAACCAGAGTATATCTCCACGGCTTTCCCGCCTTGCAGCGCTTTACAAAGCTCAATATCCAGCCGAGGACCGGCAGCGTAAAGAAGACCGCCGTCACCGCGCAGAGCGCGTATATCCACCGCATATTTTCATAACGCCAAGCAAAAGACATAGTTTCATATACGAAATAACAAAGAAATCCTTCAAAAACGGCAAGCACGTAAAAACCGACGTCCGTCCACGGCCTGTCAAGGACCGTAAAATATATTTTCCCGGGCTCGCCGCCGTATCTGCGTCCCGCGCCGGCCAAGAGTATGATAAAAAGCGCCAAGGCGACTATCGCCGGCAGCGTTATAATCATTAACCGGGTCTCGATATCGGTCCGGAAAGCCCTCCACACATTGTTTTGCCAATCTACCATCTCACCGGAGAACGCGATGTATACCGCAGTCTCTGCGCCGTAACCTCCGTCGCCGTGATTTGAATTGGTTCTGTTGCTTTGCTCGAGTGATTTACCCGGTTCGGCGATCCTGTATACAGGCTGCCGGCGGAAGAAGTCCGCGCCGGTATCCGGCGGGACGTTCCCCGCCCACCGCTCACCGTCCGTTACGAGCCGGAAAAGCCCCGGTGTTTCGTCAAGCCGGTCTTTCGCGTAATAAAACTCTCTCAGCTGTTGATATATCGCCTCTTCGACCATCCGGGCGGCATACGGCGTATCGATATCTTCCTCGGAAACGGAACCGAAATGCCATTGGTTTTCCGTATTTGTCGAAACAAGCTCGTACCGGTAAAAGCTGACTTCACGGCCAAAACGGGGATCAAATTCTTTATAGTCCTCATATGCCCGCCATTCAAGGCATCCCATATTTCTTATATGTTCCTCGCTTTGAAAAAAGAACACGCTCCGCGCGCGGTATTCCGTGTTGTATACATAATTGTCGAAGAAAAAGTCATTTTTGTTCAGATCCGCAAGTAAAATGTCGGCGCTGAAATAATCAAGTCCCGCAAGCCCGACAACGCCGGCCATAGAGATGAACAGCAGGATCGGGATTAGTATCACGCAAAATATTTTAACGCCTCGGCGAGTTGTCCAGCCTTTCAATTTTGTAGCCAAGTCCCCACACCACCTTTATATATTTCGGTTCTCCCGGGTTTATTTCGATTTTTTCACGCAGACGCCTGATATGCACGGTCACGGTACTGCCTGCGCCGACGGAGTCCTCGCCCCAGACCCGCTCGTATATCTCGTCGATGGAAAAAACACGGCCGGGATTTCGCATCAGAAGATGAAGTATCTTGTATTCCAAGGGCGTCAGCCGGACCTCTTCCCCGTCCGCCGTGACCGTTTTTTGTTTTTCGTCCAGACAAAGGCCGCCTGTCGTGTATATTCCTTCTCCGCCTTGCTCCGGGAGACTGCCTAAAGCCGTATAGCGCCGCAGCTGGCTTTTTACCCTCGCTATCAGTTCAAGCGGATTGAAGGGCTTTGTCATATAATCGTCCGCGCCCATATTGAGTCCCAATATTTTGTCGGTATCCTCGCTTTTTGCCGAAAGCATGATAATGGGAACGTTGTCCTCCCGCCTTATCTCCATCGTCGCGCGGAGGCCGTCTTTTTCCGGCATCATCACGTCCATTATGATCAGGTGTATTTCATTCTCATCGAGCATTGACAGCGCCTTTTTGCCGTCATGCGCCGTCAGTGTCGTATAGCCCTCGTTCTGCAGATAGATCGAGATCGCCTCCGCGATCTCTTTGTCGTCGTCGCAGATCAAAATATTCATCAGTTTCCGCCGCCTCTTTCGGAATTATTTCGCGTTTCATTATATCACATCCTTTCGGGACGAAGTATAACTCGCGTTTCTTACAAACCTGCGCCGGGTTTTCTTAAGATTTTCTTACATTTTTCAAAGGGGCGCCCGTAATGACTCAATAAAAAACGACCGGGCCCACCCTTTGTCCGGGCGGATCCGGTCGCTGAAAATGCAGCTTAAAGGCTAAATCACGGCGCTTCGGCCTTCCCGTCGAACAGAACGGATCTGTTCCTTCCTCCTTCTTTCGCGCCGTAAAGCGCGTGGTCGGCGCCGGATATAAAATCGCTTATCATGCTGTCCGAAGCGGGTATCTGCGTATTGACGCCGACGCTTACGGTAACTCTGTTTCCGGCAGGCTCAGAGCAGGGAATGACCGCGTTTTCAACATCTCCGCGAACCTTTTCGGCCACGGAGAGCGCGCCCTCTGATTCTGTATTCACCAGAAGGATAACAAATTCCTCGCCGCCCCAACGCGCGGCAAAATCCACGGAGCGTTTGAGCGACTGCCTGATCGCATTCGCGACCGTTTGAAGAGCGACGTCACCTTGCTGATGCCCGAAGGTATCGTTGTAGGTTTTGAATTTGTCCACGTCAATGATCAGTATGCTGACGGGGGTTTGATCTCTTATCGCCCTGTTCCATTCCAAATCGAGCCTGTTGTCAAAACTGCGCCTGTTCGGTATCCCCGTGAGCTGATCTCTCATACCGAAAGCCGCCAATTCAAGTACGCTGTCGGCAAGCACTCTGTAGTCTCCGAAGAATTCTTCGGTTTTAAAGACGTAATCGACGTTGCCTTTTTCTTGTTCGATGATCATGGTGTGGATGACGCCGAGAAGCTTGTGCAATATCTCTATCACTTTAAAAGTGCTGTCATGCAAATCTTCGATCTCGTCGTGCTGCGCGGTAACGATATTGTCTTCGGTCGAAGTGTCTCCCATGGAGAGTTTCCGGACCCGCTCCGACAGTTTTATTATGGGAGTAACGATTCGATTGAGGTTCATGGATACTAAGAAAAGCCCGACAAAAACCGTAAAAAGGCTCGTTCCGAACAGGATGAGAAGATTGGAATTGTTTTTCGCTTCTATCTCCGCGAGAACGGCGTCTATATCCTCATAGTAGTTTCCGGTGCTGATATACCATCCGTATGGCTCAAATTTCAGGGTATATCCCCTTTTTTTGTATGAACCCTGCTCGTCGCCCGGCTTGCCGAAATAAAAGTCCGAGTAACCTCCGCCCTCGTCGCCCAGTTTAATGAAATTCCTGATATAATGCGTGCCCTCCTGGTCGACCCAGTCCCATCTCATTTCGCCCTCATTGGCGGGATTGTAGTGGACCGCGCAGTAACCGTTTGCCATATCCGCCCAAAAATAGCCGTCGTCGGTCTTGTCTATCGAACTGCCGTATCTGGAGTCGCGGACGATTCTTTTCGCGGTGTCGAGCGCTTCTTCTTCGGTGATGACACCGTCCGTATATTGCATGTGGTTTTCGTTCAATACACTGACGATCGTTTCCACTGCGGCTTTTATGTTATTGTCAAATCCGAGCGCCACATACCCGACGTCCTGTTTAAAAGCCGTGCGTAAAAAAATGAATGACAGCAAAAACTGTATGGAGATGACAGCAAACATAAGAAATCCGGTCAAAAGGAGCGTTCTCCGTTTTAAGCCGGATCTGAAAACCGAATTCTTTTTGTTTTTTGACGTTTTTTTTGACATAACGCACTCCCGTAAACGACGAAACATACCCTGCGATCGCATAACGGCCGGGCCCGCCGGTTCTTTCGGTTTGTATTGTACTACAAGGCGGATGTAATTTCAATAATAAATCACGCCGTTCCCGCAACTCTCGAAGACGCGGCCGGGGCGGAGCCGAAATGCCCGGAATTTCAGGTTTCCTCCCGCGGGCGGATGAAGCCTTCCCCGTCAATTTCAACGCCGAATGAGATGCTTTCATAAAAGCGTAAAATGCGACGGGCGGCCTCCCCCTCGGCAAGCGAGGTTTTGCCGGATGCGGTAACGCAGGGGCGGAATCTCACCGCCGCGCCGCCCTCCTCATCCAAAATCAATTCAAGCAGGCAGGTATCTCTCGGATCAAGTCCGAACCAAAAATTCCCGAGACTGTATATGATGGGTTTTCCGTTATGGAATTCCGCGCCTTGCAGCACATGCGGATGCGAACCTAAAACAGCGTCCGCCCCTGCTTCTATCGATATGCGGGCCAACTCGCGCTGATACGGCTCAGGCGTCGAACTGCCCTCAACGCCCCAGTGAAAGTAAACCACGACGAAATCGCTGTTTTCCGCAGCCGCTTTTATGACTTCCTTAAGGGCTTCCGGGTCCTTTTCATCCGTGCGAAATATACCGGGAGCAGCTTCTGACGCTCCCGGGGTGAAAATACCGTAGCGTTCAATACAGCCCGCGGCGACGAAAGCGATCTTTTTGCCTTTTACGATATAATATACCGGCTGTGACGCCTCATTGATGTCCATGCCGGCGCCCACAGGCGGGATACCCGCTTCCCGCAGCGTTTTCAAGGTGTCGCTCAAGCCTTCGGGCCCGTAGTCAAAGACGTGGTTGTTCGCCAGAAAGGCAATATTCGCGCCCATATCCGCAAGTATCCGCACCGTTTCGGGCGGAGAGCGGAAGGAATAGGTTTTGCCCGGGAGCGGCGCGCCTCCGCTCGTAAAAGCGAATTCATTCCCCGGCATCAGCACATCAGCCGCGCGCATCGTTTCCAACAGTCCGCCGGTAAATATGCCGGACAGTCCGTTTGCCGCTTTTTTGAATACTTGCATAACATAGTATATCTCGTCAGAGAAATTCACATCGCCGACGAAAGCGAGGATCGTATCTTTGCCCGAGCCGCTTGAGTCGGCGAAATACACGTTCGACTCCGCAGCCTTTTCGGGAGAGTCAAAAAGCCCGAAAAACCGGTCGCGCAATACGGCCGGACTCTCGCCCGTCCGCCTCGTGAGCAAGGCTAAAACGTCGTCTTCCGCGGAAACGGCGGCAAGCTCCTCCGCAGCATCCGGCCACAGCTCATTTTCTGTCATCAGCAAAAACTCCGCGGCCGGGATATCCGGCGGCAATACTCTCTCAAGGACACGGACGGCTTCGGCTGACAGTATCTTTTGTTTTTGCGCCGAAGCGATTTCCGTATCCTCGGTCGGCGCGGGAAGAGGAGTCGGATCAGCGGTGAAAACAAGAGCGGGCGCCGGCGCGGCGGCGCTTGTTATAACAGGCAATATATCATACTGCTGCATAAAAACAGGTATAAGAGTAACGGCCAAAAGCAATAACAGAACCACAGGCACGGTCATTTTCTTTTTCATTCGGGGTTTCTCCCGCTTGAGGCGGTTTTGTTTTTTGAGTAGTGTATTATCTTCTCTATCACGGATTTTTCGTCTATGGGTTTAGCCAAGTGGTCGTTCATACCGGACAAGAGGCACTTTTCGATATCTTCTTTGAACGCGTTTGCGGTCATGGCTATGATCGGGATCGTCTTCGCTTTGGGGATATCAAGCGAACGAATGGTCCCGGTCGCCTGATGGCCGTCCATTTCCGGCATTTGGACATCCATTATGATAAGGTCGTATTTATCGGGATTTTCTTTAAACCTTTTTACAGCCGCCAATCCGTTTTCGGCACAATCTATCGAGATATGCGTTTCTTCCAAAAGAGCAAGGAATATCTCCCTGTTTATCTCCACGTCTTCCGCTAAAATAATACATATGCCTGACAGATCCGGGACCTCCGGCGCAGCGTCGGCTCCGGCGCAGGAGGATCTTCGCGTATTGCCCGTGATGTCGTTGATCGCGTCTGAAACGGATGACGGGAAGACGGGTTTTGTGATAAAACGGGTGATATTATTGTCAAACGCGATTTTTTTGATGCGATTCCATTCCAAATGCGTCGTGACAAGGATCACGGTATTCTTATCGATACTGCCGATTTGATTGATAAAATCGATTCCGTTCGTTCCTGGCATGTCATAATCGAGAAACACAATATCATACGCGCGGCCCGCGCTAACTGCCGTTTCAATAAGAGAAAGCGTTTCATCGATGTTCGACGCGAAATCAGCGCCTATGCCGAAGCTTTCGGTTATGTCCGAAAAACGGCTTTTAACGTCGTCATCGCTCTCTATCACCAAGAGCTTGATATCTTTCGGGAGAATACTGTCAATAACCGCGGTATCTCTGTGAGGCGAACGATCGAGAGTCACTTCAAAAATAAAAGAGGAGCCTATCCCGGGTTTTGATTCTGTCCAAATGCGCCCGTTCATCATTTCGATAATATTTTTTGATATGGTAAGCCCGAGCCCCGTCCCGCCGAATTTGCGCGTAGTGCCGCCGTCCGCCTGCTCAAAAGCGTTGAACAGTCTTGAGATTTGCTCTTCAGTCATTCCTATCCCCGTATCGGACACTGAAAAGCGCAGGGTGCAGCCGGCTTCGCTCTCGCCTGTTTTTTCAACGGCAAGCGTTATTTTTCCGCCTTCCGGCGTAAACTTCGTGGCGTTTGACAACAGATTGGTAATAACCTGCGAAAGTCTGAGGTCATCCGCAATATAATGAAAACTCAGCTTCTTGTCCAATGTTACGTTGAATGTCTGATTCTTTTTCTCCATGTTCTCAATTATGATGTTGCAAACCTTGATCAGCATTTTTTCAATATTCATCGGAACATTTTCGAGCTCGAACTTGCCCGCCTCGATTTTTGACATATCCAACACATCGTTTATTATCCCCAAAAGATGCTCGCTGGAAGTATTGATGGCCGCAAGGCAGTATTTCAGTTTGGAAACGTCTTCGGTAGAGCCCGCAATTTTTGCCATACCTATGATCGCGTTCATGGGAGTTCGCATTTCGTGGCTCATATGTGATAAAAAGTCGCTTTTGGCCTTTGCCGCCGTCTGAGCTTTTTCTTTTTCATTCATAAGGTCTGTGATATCGACCGCAATGACCAAGATGCTGTTTTCGTTTTCATTCGGTAAATCTATCTCTTTAAAAATGATCGAAAAGCACCGTCCGTCTATCCAGACGATCGTATTCTTGTTTTCCGGGCTTAACGCTTCACCGATCAGCTCTTCTCCGAAATTCACGGCCTTACTCGGTTCCGAGTCGCTTTGCGTATTTTGAGGTAACACTTTCGATAAGAACTCGGTCGCCCGGATATCGCCGAAGTAGTTGGCAAATTGATCGTTCCTGAAATATATATCCGGTTTTTTACTCATGATGACGACGCTTTCAGGCAAGCTGTTTAAGTACAGCGTTGTCGCGTCAAGCGCGCCGTTGATCTTTTTCATTACATTTTGAATATCGCCCTTAAAATCTGCGGCGTCGTTTCGTATGTCCAGCTTGCCGATATTTGCGGCGTCAAACAGTTTTCCGGTGCTGCTTATCATCTCCTGATAAGTTAAGCTCATATCGCTTATCGCTCCGGCAAGCATTCCGATTTCGCCGCGCTGTTTTAAAACTGTTTCCGCGGTCGGCGAATACACGTTTCCCCCGGCAAGTTCGCGCGCGGTATTCGTAAGACTGCCGAGCGGCTTTGTTATGCTGTGCCGCAGGAAAATAAAAATAAACAGGAATATGACTATGAAAAACGCCAAAGAAACCATATTAAACAATAACGAGGAAGCCGCTATAGCGCTGTTCATGTTTCCCAATTCAAGATCTGTCCCCAAAACGGCGATGACTTCGCCGTCCTCGTTTAATATGGGCGCATACGCATAATAGAGCTCCCCGTAATCGCCGCTGTAGTATTCGACGCGATCCATCTGCCTTTTCAGCTCATACATGCTTTTTATGTAGTCTTCTCCGACATTGCACGTGCCGAGCCCGTCCATATCGGGATCACTGTATACCTCGTCGTCTTCCGCGTCAAAAATATATGTATACAAAATCTCGCCTTCTTCGGTCACAAGGCCTGTATCGGCTAAAACGTACAGATATGTCGAATGACTGACTTCTTTTAAAAGCTTGATCTCATCCAGCGTGTGCCGGTAGCTCTCCGTTTTGAACACCGCCATTTCGCTGTGAAAAGCCGCCAAGCTCTCCAAAAGCTCTTTTTGTTCTTCCTCAGAAGCGTCTTCCTCCTGCAGTCTCCACAATTCTTCCCTGTCATGGTAGAAGCGGATCTGCCTTTGCTTGAATTCAGCGTCCCGGTTTATCATCAGATCGACGAAATATTCCACGTCTTCGCTGTCGATGATGGTGGCCATCAAAGCGTTTGTCAGCAAAACCCGTTCAGTAAAATTTTCTTCATACAAGCGCCGGATGTTGTTTTGATTGACCATACTGAGAATCAGGGTCGTACCGGCAAACAGTATCAGCAGCATGATCAGTATTCGAACGTTTATTCTGTTGAAAAATGTGATTTTTTTGCTCATTTTTCTTCTCCCGATAAATCATATACCGAACCTCGGCTATTATATCACCGAATGTGATTTTTGTCCGCTTTTTTCCGTATAATTTCACTCTTTCATCAAACATACGCAATTTATTGGCATAAAGCAAGAGACCGCGGCATATTTTCGTATGCCGCAGTCAGTTTTTTCTGTCTGTTTTGCCGGGTATGTCACCGGGGCTTCCGCCTCGATCGGACGTTATTTCCGCGAAAAATCGTTTTGATGCATATATGCAAAAACAGCCTCAAAGCCCTCGCGCAGATCGATAACCTGAGACGGGTCAAGCGTTTTGCGGGACATCAGCACAGCGGATTTCAGGCTGTTATCCTCAACTGTCACAAAAACGGTGTCGGCGCCGACCACATCAAAGCGCCGCTCTGTGAAATCCGAGCCGGCAAGCCAATAAAAAAACGGCTCAAAATCAATAAGTTCCAGCGACTCTCCCTTTCGGGCCAATGCATAAACATCAGCCGCGGTCATTTGATTTTCATAGAAACGCGGCGGGTTTTCATATATTCCGGACGGCGACTCAACCGGAGGAGCGGCCGCATAATACTCGATCACCCGATTTATATCCGAAAGCGCCGTCGTATCGGTTTTCACAAGCCTGTATATGCTCCGAATCCCGCTCGCCCAAAGCTCGACGAGCCATATCTCGCCGTCCATGCGATACAGCCCGTATTTCGGGTCTCCGGCATCCGACATGACCGCTGTCAGATAGCGCTCTTTAAAACCCGACAAATCGTGCGGCGAAAAAAGAGAACCCGGTAAAGAGGTCATCTTTGAGCGAAATTCGTCGGCGCCGACCGGTGTTTTGCAATACTCCGCCGAATAACAGTGCGGTTCCCCGCCCGATGTATTCGCAATGATAAAAAAGTCTTCGCCGAAACCGTAAACATACGGCAGCCCGCCTGCAGCCATAAACGAACTGAGCGGATTTGTGTATATGTTTTTATCAAAAACATAACAGCCGATAATGTCTTCATCTTGGCTTTGAGGCGCGGTCGCGGCGATTACCGGCCCTATCGATGCAACAGCCGCGCAAAGCGCAAACGCGACGACCTCAGCTCTTTTGTCCGGAAGCCTTTTCCGCGATCGCGCGGCGCTGAGGAGCAAAAGGGTCAACCCCCCCGAAAGCAGAATGACCAATATATCCGCAGGGGCCGCGACGATACCGGGTATCTCTCTGAAAAACGGGCCCGTGCCGAAACGGTAAAGGTTCCCGCCCATCATTGCCGCCTCGCCGACGTACATCAAAACGGAGGCGCCGAGCGAGAGCGATACCGGCAATCCCATTCCGAGAAATCTGCCTTTTCTCAACAGGAAGCTGCCGGCATAAATACCGGCCGCCGCGCCGAGAGCGACAAAGAATAATGCGGTCAAAGCAGACGCAAGCGGCGTTTGGATGGGAGCCGCCCGGCGGAAAAAAGCGGTAGTATTGGCGAATACGCACAGCGCGACGAGCGCGGCTGCGGAAACGCCCCGTAAGAAGAGGGGTTTCTTTTGTGAAATATCGCCGCTTCGGATCATTTCGGCGATACCGAAAATCAAACCGCACACCATTGTTATAAGAATCAGCGAGATCAAATAATAGTGGATTTTATACGCTGTATTGCCCGCGACATAGAAAAAGTGATCCTTTGACGCATATGTAAGAGATTGTTCCCGCATGACCGGCGAGACTATGCAAAGAGCGGCCTGCCATATATCCGCCGTGGCGGCTTTTGCGACTGCGTCGTCCGGAACAAGCGAAGCCGCGTCGATTAGGGTCATTCCGACAGTGCGGATCCGCATTGTCTCAAAGAAGCGCTCCGCGGTGAAAAACACGCCGTAAGCGATCCCCGTCCCCGCAGTAATAGCGAGGCGTTTCAGTTTCGATAATAAAGGCTGCAGCGCGGCGAAAAACAACACAGAAACACAGATCGCCGCATACGGCACAACGTATTTCACGTATTGCTCCGGCTCAAGAGCGCCGCTCGTCAGATGAAAATAAGCCATACGGGCGCCGTTGATCAGCGGGTAAGCCGATAAAACGGCCAACGCCGCAAGAGACAGAAAATAAAATTGTTTGTTTTTCAACGTCATGATCTCATCCCCGCAGCTGCGGATTTGTTACAAGCGCCGCTGCCGCAGCCAAAAGAAACAGCGAGGACGACACAGCGCCGATCACAGTCAGTTTTTTATAATTCAAAACATTGACGATACGCAGCTTAACGCCGCTGCGTCCGAAAGCCGCGGAGACAAAAAGCCGCTTTTCCTCCGCAAATCGCAAGAGGGTTTCAGCGTAAATCTTACGTTCCTCCGCATTGTATTTTTTGATGACCGCCTCATCGCAGGACTGCTCCATATCGGTGAAAAACGACTTCATCATGACCCAAACAAAGGGATTGAACCAATAAATGCATGTAATGCAGACGCCGAACAGCCGCCAAAGGTTATCCGACCTGTGTTTATGGACATTCTCATGCGCCAAGACCATTTTGCCCTCCGCGCCGGCCGGGTCAAGAGTTGCGGGCAGGACTATCCTCGTATGTATCAGCCCTGCCGATACCGGCGATGATATGATATCGGAACGGTAAATACCGCCCTCGATTTGAACCGCTTTTTTCAACTCTTTTCCGGTCAGCACATAAAGGATAAAGACGGTAATAAACATGGCGGCCGCCGCGCCGGCCCAAATCACCGCAGCGGTCGTGAAGACCTGACGCAGGGCTTCGGTTTTATATTCAACGGGCGCATACTCTTCAGCGGCCCCGATCAGGTTCATCGCCCAAATCCTTTCAGACACGGGAACGGGGACCGTGCCGTGACTTACCGTTTCAACGGTAATAAGCCGTTTGACCAATCCTCCCGTGAAATTGAAAAGACTGAGGCTCGTCGAGAGCGCAAACGGCGTGACAAGCCGAAAAAATGCCAACGCCCACAAGGGATAGATCACCCGCCTCGGCAGAGGCCGTATCTGCCTTATTATCAGCAGAGCGGCGATCACAAAAGAGGATGTGATGCTCATATTCAGGATAAAATAAAAAACCGTATTCAGCATGAGCCTTCATCCTTTTCCGTGTTCATCGATCATGCGGCGCAATTCTTCGGCGTCCTCGCCGGACAATTTGCCGTCTGCCGCAAAAGAAGAAAACATCGCTTTTACCGAGCCGCCGAAAAATGATTGCAATACCGCCCTTGCTTCTTCGCGCCCGACATCCTCGCGTCCGATCAGGCTGCGGCATATGAAGCCCGGCTCCTCCCGCCGGATCACGCCTTTGGAAATGAGTTTCTTGATAACAGTATATGTTGTGTTCTTATTCCAACCGATCTTACCGGCGGCAAGCAGAGCAAGCTCCTTCGCGGTCGCGCCTTCGTTTTCCCACAAGAGTTCCAAAAGCTTCAGTTCGCCCTCAAACAGTTTTATCATATCCGGTCCGTCACCTCAGACTATCGTAATAGTTTATAAGCGTAGACTATCGTAATAGTCCGACTTTGTCAAGTGTTTTTTTAACATCCCGCCGCGCCGGGAAACGAGCCGGAATGAGAGGCGATTTTTGTTTTTTTACCGGCACTCAAAAACACATTGACAATTGTCTATGTATCGCATATAATACATAGACGAAGACCTATGTGAGGTGATGGAATGGACAAAAAATACAAAGAGTACGCCCGGTTTTTCAAGGTATTATCTGACCCGAACAGGCTTATGATCATTGATATGCTGTCATGCGGGGAGCTTTGCGCGTGTGTTATTTTGGAGCAGTTCAATATAACACAGCCCACGCTTTCCCATCACATGAAAAGCCTGTGCGACAGCGGCTTGGTTGTCGGGCGGAAAGAGGGTAAATGGATGTATTATTCACTTGGCGAAAAAACTGTGCAGACTTGCAGGAGAGTATTAACCGAATTAACATCATACAAAGAAAACTGTGTTTGCTTTCAAAAATACATTGAGGAGGATTGCTGTAAATGAGCAAAAAAAACAGTTGCTGCAGCGCGGGAGACAGCTGCTGCGGCGAACAGTCTGTTACCGAAATCGTAAAGGAGTATTACGGAAAAACGCTG
>WRJA01000025.1 GCA_009782435.1 Oscillospiraceae bacterium | reverse complement strand
CTCAACGCCCGTTATCTGTCCGGCAAAACTGATCCCGGGCTTTCTTTTAAACCCGTAATATCTGTCGAGCAAGGAGGGCGAATTGATGTATGTGTTGCGGTGCATAACGCCGAACCGCACAAATTCAGCATTTGCCAATGCCGGTATCAAAGAAAAAACCCTTTTTTGTTCCGAAAAGGTCAAATGAGTTTGAAATCCCACGAGATTGTAAATCGTCCCTTTTGCGTTATCCCGCCGGAGCTGAACGATCGCATGGCTTTCTTTTCCGGTTTCGGGATCCCTTATCCCGACCGGCTTTAACGGCCCGTACGTGAGCGTATCCGCTCCCCGTTTTGCCATGACCTCCACCGGCAAACAACCCTCAAACACGCTTGCCTCTTCAAATCCGCGAGGATCAACGGTTTTTGCCCCGCACAACTCGGCGTGGAATTTGAGATACTCCTCCCGGTTTAAAGGGCAGTTTATGTAATCCGGCGTACCTTTGCCGTAACGCGAGGCGAAGAATGCTTTTTTCATATCTACGCTCTCAAATGTCACGATAGGCGCCGCCGCGTCAAAGAAACGTAAAAGACCGATACCGCCGCAGAGTTCGCTGATACACCCCTCCATCGCCCGGCTCGTCAAGGGCCCCGTCGCGATCACCGTTTCACCGTCGGGGAGCTTTTTTGCCTCGCTGCTTATTATCTCAATGAGCGGGTGGTTTGCAATGCGCTCGGTAACGTCGAACGAGAACCTTTCCCTGTCAACGGCAAGAGCGCCTCCCGCCGCCACGCGGTTTGCGTCAGCGCATTCCATTATCAGACTGTCGAGCCGCCGCAGTTCTTCCTTCAGCAGTCCGGCGGCCACCGACAGATCATTGCCTCGCATTGAATTGGAGCAAACAAGCTCGGCGAAAGACGGCGAATTGTGAGCAGGCGACATTTTTTTTGGCTTCATCTCGATAAGCCTGACCCTTATTCCGCGTTTCGCCAACTGCCACGCGCATTCCGAGCCCGCCAATCCGGCGCCGATCACCGTTACCGGCATGTTCAGCTCTTTTTTTTGTCGGCGGCGCTTCTTTTTTTTGTTTTCTCCGTCTCAGGCTCGTCCGCCGTGTTCGCGGCAGCTTTTTTCTTATATCCCCGTTTCTCCTCCGGAAGGAAAGCCGGGCAGTTTTGATTGACGCAGAAAGGTTTTTTATGTCCTCTGCCCGAGAGTTTAAACATGTTTTTTTTGCACTCGGGGCAATTATCCGCCACAGGCACGTCCCAACTCATAAAACCGCACGGCGTCCGGTTTTCGCAGGCATAATACGTGTATCCTTTTTTTGATGTGCGTTTTAATATACGTCCGCCGCAATTCGGACAATTACCCGGCATCAATACGACCAGCGGTTTTGTAAAATCGCACTCCGGATATCCGGGACAAGCCAAAAAGCGCCCGAAGCGGCCTGATTTTATAACAAGCATTTTCCCGCATTTATCGCATTGTTCATCTGATTCTTCATCCGGCACCTTTATGTGAACACCTTCCAACGCCTTTTCCGCATCTGAAAACTCGCCGGAAAAGTCTTTGTAGAATTCCTCCAGCACCGCTTTCCATCGGTTTTCCCCATTTTCGATGCTGTCAAGACTGTCTTCCATACGAGCGGTAAATTTTAAGTCGACAATATCGGGGAAACGCTCTTTCATAAAACCTGTGATCACCTCGCCCAGGGCGGTGGGTTTTAAAAATTTCCCTTCCTTGATAACATATTCACGGGTGGTGATCGTCCCGATGGTGGGAGCGTATGTCGAAGGCCGGCCTATTCCTTTTTCTTCCATAGCGCGAATG
This sequence comes from Oscillospiraceae bacterium, assembly GCA_009782435.1. Taxonomy (GTDB): domain Bacteria; phylum Bacillota; class Clostridia; order Oscillospirales; family Oscillospiraceae; genus WRJA01. Next base: position 26,840 of record WRJA01000025.1, on the reverse strand, counting down.
AGTGTCGCCTCCGTATATCTCGACGGCGGCCGAGTAAACAGCTGCTCTTTGCTTATCTCCTCGGGCCTGACCGCCTCGCCCTCACTCAGATCAGGCAGAGGTTTTTGTTTTTCTTCAGTTTCATCGTCTTTTCCGTCATCGTAAACCGCGGTAAACCCCGGAAATTTTATTTCGGAATGATTCGCTCTGAAAATGTAACCTTTTGATTCGGTGTCGATGACCACATTGTCATATACGGCGTCTGACATCTGCCCTGCCGTGAATCTGCTCCAAATAAGGCGGTAGAGTCTGTATTGTTCCGGAGTTAAATCTTTACGGATCCTCTCCGGGGTAAGCGCAATGACACTCGGCCGTATCGACTCGTGGGCGTCCTGCGCGCCCGCTTTTGCTTTAAAAACGCGCGGCTTTCCCGGGCAGTAATCTTCGCCGTAATGTTCCTTAATAAAACTTGCCGCCGATTTGAGCGCTTCATCCGATATGCGCAGAGAATCGGTCCTCATGTATGTAATTAGCCCCACCGTGCCTTCGCCCGTAATATCGACGCCCTCATACAGCTGCTGAGCAACGGACATCGTGCGGTACGGCGTCATTCCCAATCTTCTTGAAGCCTCCTGCTGCAGGGTCGACGTTATGAAAGGCGGAGAAGGCGCGCGGCGCTTTTCCCCGCGTTTGACACTGCTGATAATAAATGATGCTCCCGATACCGCCTCTGTTATTTCTTGTACCTCACGTTCGTTATGCAGCTCGGTTTTTTTCTCCTTTGTTCCGAAAAAACGCGCCGTATAACTTCCCGGCTGATTAATTCTTTCAAAAGTAATGTCAAGATGCCAGTATTCTTCCGGCACAAACGCTTTTATTTCTTCCTCTCTGTCAACAGTCATACGCGTTGCCACGGACTGTACTCTGCCGGCGCTCAAGCCGCGTTTTATTTTTCTCCAAAGCAGAGGACTGAGCTTATAGCCGACTATCCGGTCAAGGATCCTGCGCGCCTGCTGAGCGTCAACAAGATTTTGGTTGATATCTCTCGGATTTTCAATGCTCTCTTTGACCACCCTGCCGGTGATTTCATTAAAAGTGACCCTGCGGGCCTTTTTATCCGGCAACTCAAACAACTCTTTAAGATGCCATGATATAGCTTCTCCTTCCCTGTCAGGGTCGGTGGCCAAGTAAACGGTCTGAGCTGTTTTGACCTTTTTTTTCAGATCGTCGATCACACTCTCGCGCCCTTTTACCGGTGTATAAAGCGGTTCAAACCCGTTTTCGATATCAACTCCCATGGTGCTTTTCGGCAGATCGCGAAGATGCCCCATAGACGCTGTGACCTTGTAGTTGTCTCCCAAATACTTTTCAATGGTCCTTGCCTTCGCAGGCGATTCAACAATTACCAAATTCCGGATCGAATTTGCCATCTGATTTTTTCCTCATTTCCCGGCAGTGATATTGAGAGTAAACCTCTTACCCTTCTCTTGATTGACAAAGCCGTTTATTTGGAGCATGGTCAGCTCCGAGAGAACCTCATGCACCGGCAGACCGCAAAGCTCCGTGATATCGTCAGCGTGCATCGAGCAAACACTCATAACGGAAACTATCCTCAACTGAGATTCGGTCAGGTTTTCCAATTGCATCGCCAGATCCGCTCTCTCGTCGGGTTTCTTTTCCTCTTCTGTTTTTTTTGATGAAGGGACTCGCAACGCCGCAAAACCGTCCCCTTTTTCTCTTTCGGTTTTGCCGGATCTTTTTACCGCCGCGTCTTTGTCTGTATCCCCTGCCGCCGCACCGGTCATACGATCGCATGCAGAAAGCGGGCGAACACGGTGAGGAAACATTTCCGCATATTCGCTCATAACTTCCGAACCGTTCAAAACCGCTCGCGCGCCCTCCGTTATGAGTCGGTTTGAGCCCAACCCGGCCGTCGAATCAGCGTTAGCCGGGACCGCAAATACATCGCGCCCCTGATCGAGGGCCGCGGCCGCCGTAATAAGAGCGCCGCTTTTTTCCGGGGCCTCAACGATCAAAACTCCGAGCGAAAGGCCGGAAATAATACGGTTGCGCGCCGGAAAAGACCATCCGGGGACTGAGCTTTTCGGCGGATATTCGCTGACTACAGCTCCCGTCGCCGCAACGTCTTCAAACAACTTTTTATTGAAACGCGGAAAAACGATATCAACAGCCGTTCCCAGCACCCCGACGCATCGGCCGCCGGCCTCGAGCGCTCCTGTCGCGGCGAGGCTGTCAATGCCCTCCGCAAGTCCCGAAATAACAAGTCCGCCGCTTTTTGCTATCTCATAACCGAATTTTTTCGCCATCTTGTTGCCGTATACCGTCGACTTGCGCGTTCCCGCTACGCCGACGGCCGCTTCCTCGTCGATAACGGGGAGTTTTCCTTTTACATAAAGGATGGCGGGAGGGTCGAATATATTGCGAAGCCTGACCGGATATCCGGCGTCCTGCATCGTCAGTATGTCAATGCCGTCCGCGCCGCACCCGTCAATGATCATAAGAGCCGCGGAAAGGTCTTTCTCCGCCAATACCGAAATCTCCGCGCTTGTGATCCCTTCCGTTTCCCGGTAGTCATTTCCTTCAGCGAAATAAACTGCTTCAGGGCTGCCGAATTGAGCCAAAAGCGCGCTTTTGGTCTTCGGTCTTATCCCGGTCAAAGACGAGAGCCATACCCAATATTTTACTGTCGACATCTATCTGAACCCCTCCCACATTATAACCGCGGCCGCGACGGCCGCGTTGAGAGATTCGCATTCGGGAGCGATAGGTATAACAATCAGCCCGTCACACAAGTCCATAAGCTCCCGGCTCAGACCGCCGCCCTCGTTGCCGATTGCTATCGCGGCTTTTTTAAGGTCTGTTTCCCTGATATCGACGGCGTTTTTTGTATTTGAGGCTCCGTAGAGTTTCAGACCGTGACTATGTAAAAATCCGGCAAGCCCGTGCATCTGCTGTTCAGTACGTATGTATTGTCTGAAAATCGCTCCCATTGTCGCTCTGACGGTTTTAGGATTATACGGATCGGCGCAGCGATCGAGCAATATCACAGCGTCAACTCCCATTGCGTCTGCGGTCCGGATAACAGTCCCCACATTTCCGGGGTCTCCGACTCCGTCCAAGACTATCGCTCTTTTCGCCTCCCGCGGGAGATGACGGTCTTTCATGCGCACCGAAAAAATCGGTCCGCCGGAATTTTTCAGCGGGGAAATATATGCAGCAAGCTCTTCTTTGACTGTATATTGCTCCGGCAGATGCGGTATATCCGACAAAACCTTTTCGTTCCAAAGCACTCGGGTGATCTCCGCTTTTTCGATCAAAGCCTCCGAGAGTAACTTCTCACCCTCACATACGAATTCTTTGCTTTGCCGCCTGTATTCTTTATCGGAACAAAGCTTTCTCATATGAACGACTATCTCGTTTTTTCTCGACGTCAGCAATTCCGGCGGCATCTTGTGAGCTATTCCGTTTTGGGCTTCATTGTCGGGAACAATATAATGTCTCTTATCGAAGACGCTCCCGTCAGGAGCATTACCGCGCGGTCAATGCCTATCCCCATACCGCCGGTCGGCGGCATGCCGTATTCCAAGGCGGTTATGAAATCGTCATCCTGCATCGACGCCTCCTCGTCTCCCCTCTCCCGCAGCTGCGCCTGCTTTTGAAAACGCTGCTTTTGGTCCGCAGGGTCGTTCAGTTCCGAAAAAGCATTCGCCATTTCGCTTCGACCGATAAAAAGTTCAAAGCGCTCCGTGAGCCGCGGGTCAAAACGGCTTCTTTTCGCCAAAGGAGATACGTCTGTCGGATGCATGGTAATAAACGCGGGTTGCACCAGTTTATTCTCGGCCAGCCGTTCGAAACACTCATATAAAGCGCAGCCCCATGTCGGTTCCGTGTCTTTTAAAACGACCCCCGCCGCCTCAGCCGCGATCACCGCTTCCTCATCCGATTCAATGACTGAAAAATCCGGCCCGCCGGCGTTGACAACGGCTTGCGTCATGGTCAGCCGCGGCCAACCGGGAGTCAGATCTATCGTTTCTCCCATCCACTCGCATTTGTAAGTTCCCAAAATCTTCATGGCGGCGGACGAAAGCATTTGTTCCGCAATATCCATCATATCGTTGTAGTCGGCATATGCCTCATACAGCTCGACAGTTGTAAACTCCGGGTTATGCCTCGTATCCATGCCCTCGTTGCGGAATATCCTCCCGATCTCATAAACGCGCTCCATCCCGCCCACGATCAGACGTTTCAGGTGCAGTTCGGTCGCTATTCGCATATACAAGTCGATATCGAGGGCGTTGTGGCGCGTTATAAAGGGCCTCGCCGTCGCTCCGCCCGATATGGTATTCAAAACGGGCGTTTCAACCTCCGTATAGCCGCGCTCATCCAAAAAAGCGCGTACATGGCGGATAAAAGCGCTGCGTATTTCGAAAGAGCGGCGCACGCCGGGGTTCATGATAAGATCGACATAGCGCTGTCTGTATCTGGTTTCGGTATCCGTTAAGCCGTGAAATTTTTCGGGCAGCGGCAGGAGCGATTTGGAAAGCAATTCTGTTTTTCGGCAATGTACGCTGATTTCTCCGCGGCGGGTACGAAACACAAAGCCTTCTACCCCGATGATATCGCCTATGTCCCCGTTTTTGAACTCGGAAAAAGCCTCCTCGCCCAAATCGTCCACTTTTACATACAACTGAATACGGCCCTTGTCGTCCGCTATATCCGAAAAAAACGCCTTGCCCATATCCCGTTTGGACATGAGCCTGCCGGCAAGTCTGACGTCTTTATTCTCAAATGTTTCGAAAGCCTCTTTGATTTCCGCGCTGTAAACCGTACGCTCGAACTTTGTCACAGCGTACGGATCACGTCCTTCGTTCTGAAGTTTTAAGAGTTTATCCCTGCGTATTTGCAGTATCTCAGAATAATCTTCATCGACCCCGGCCGGGGAAATAATCTCATCACTCATTTGTCGACCCCCGGGTCTCAGTTTTGAATGTCGAGTATCCTGAAACGCTGCCGACCCGCAGGGGCGTCGATTTCCACGGTATCTCCTATCTTTCCGCCCAAGAGCCCATGCCCGAAAGGACTCTCGTCCGATATCCTTCCTTCCAGCGGATTGGCTTCCTGACTTCCGACAATGCGATAATTCTCTTCAGTATCCTCATCGACATCAAGTATTCTGACGACACTGCCGAGAACAACAGAGTCGGTGCTTTTTGCTTTTTCGATGATCTCGGCGTTTTCGATTATATTTTTGAGCTCCGCAATTTTGGAATAGAGCTTGCCCTGTTCGGTTTTGGCCTCGTCATATTCGCTGTTCTCCGTCAAGTCCCCGAAGCTTCTGGCTTCTTTGATCAGTTCGGAAACCTCTTTCTCTCTGACGGTCTGCAAATATTCCAGCTCAGCCTTGATTTCATCAAGGCGCTCTCGGCTCATTTTGTATTTTGTTTCAACAGCCATATCGACACCTCTTACAGCATATGCGTTATATACATTATAATAAACGGATTTAGGCATTGGGTTCATTATAGAGATTATAACACCCGGTGTCAATACCGGATTGATCATGAAGAATACTACCGGTTTTTCTTTTTGTTTTCAGTGAAATCCTGCTTATCCGGCCGAAGCCTGCGCTATGTATTTCAGACCTTCCATTCAAGCAGTTTCGATAAAAAAAGACTTAATTTCCGGGTTTTCGGATTCTTGAAAACATCTTTGCTTCTTCCGTATTCGGCGATTTCCCCGTTATCCAAAAAAGCCGCCTTATCGCAAGCATGCAGCGCAAATCCCATTTCGTGCGTGGCAATGATAAATGAAAGCTTTTCTTCCCCCAGTTCTTTTATCATATCAAGCACATCCGTTGTGAATTCCGGATCGAGGGCTGATGTCGGTTCGTCCAAAAGCAGCAATTTCGGTTTCGGCGCCACAGCCCTTGCGATCGAAATGCGCTGCTTCTGCCCGCCCGACAGCTGCATGGGTTTTTTATGAGCCTCCGATTCGAGTCCGAAACGAAGAAGTAATTCATCCGCCCGAAACTTCGCCCGTTCTTCCGAAAACCCGTGCGCTTTGATCAAAGGAAGCATGATATTGTCGAGTGCGCTCAAATGCGAAAACAAACCGCCCGTTTGAAAAACGAAGCCGATGTTTTTACGGTATTTGTCATTATCGGCGGCAAGTTCGCCGTCAAGCAACACCTCTCCCGAAGTCGCCGGAATCAGTCCGCCTATGATACGAAGCAGCGTCGATTTGCCGCAGCCGGAGCTTCCGATAAGCGCGATCGTTGTAATCTCATCATATAAGTTGATGTTTTTTAAAACTTCAGTCGCGCCGTTATAATCCTTTCGGAGGTTTCTGATCTCAAGTCTCATATTGAAACCTCCGCTCGAAGCGTTTGCTCAAAAACGCAAGCGGCAGCGTCAGTATAAGATACAGTATCCCCAAAAAAAAGTAACACTCAAACAGTTTAAAATTGACGGAACTGATTTCGCGCATGGTTTGAGTGAGCTCAATCACGGCTATCATGGACAAAAGCGACGAATCCTTGATTATTGACGCGAACTGCCCTGTCAGCGCTGGAAGCGTTCTTGTGACAAGCTGAGGTATGATCACAAGAGTGATCGTTTGCCTCTTTGTGAAGCCGACCGCTTTCGCCGCCTCGAGCTGCGTGCTGTCCATTGACAGCAGGCTTCCTCTGATGATTTCCGAAATATAAGACCCTTCAAAAACCGAAAGTATCAAAACACCGGAGATAAATCTGTTTTCAATGCCGAAAGCCGTCCCCGCAATATAATAGAAAAGATATATCTGCATGATCATCGGCGTACCTCTGATCACGGTAACATACAGTTTTGAGAGATACCGAAGCATTAAGATCCTGCTTTGATGCAAAAGCGCGCTGACCGTTCCCAGAAGCAAACTGATGATAAGGCTGCAAACGCTCAGCGCCGCGGTCATCAAAAAACCGGTACGAATGCGGATACCGACATCAGGTAAAAATGAAAAATCAAAGGCTATCCCTATCTTCGTCAGAGAAAACCGGAGTATCACGATCAAAGCCACGCTCAAAATCAGTAAATTAAACGCCGCTTTCAAGGGATTTGCGCTTGTTTTATCGGATGCAAAAGGATTCATATCACTCTACGTCAAAAAACCACCGGAAACCGAATTGATCGAAGGCTTTTTTCTCCTCTTTCAGATGTTTTTCGGTAATCGCGTCAAAACCGCCTTCCGAACGGTATTTTGCCAAAAACTCATTCACCCGGCTCAAAAGTTCGGTGTTGTCTTTATTAATCGCTATGCCCCAATGTTCAACATTTTGAAAAGGGATAAAGATCGCTGTCGTGGTGTCCGGATTGTTCCGGTTGTTTCTGTAAACGGTAAGCTGGTCGTACAAAAACCCGTCGGCCTTTCCCTGAGATACTTCCGTAACGCAAGCGCTTTCATCGGCAAGCGCTATGATTTCGGCGTTTGTCAGGTTTTCCTGAGCATAGATGAACCCGGTCGAGCCGGTTTTCACGGCAACCTTCTTTCCCGGTTCGTTCAAGTCGTCTATGCTTTTTATGCCGGAGGTCTTGTTTGCCAATACCGCAAGATAAGCGTTCGCATAGGGATCGGAAAAATTGACTTCCTCTTTGCGTTTTTCAGTGACAGTCATGGATGAAATGATCATATCCGCTTTACCGGTCATAAGCGACGGTATAAGCCCCTCCCACGCTGTGTCGACTATCTCAACCTCAAGGCCGAGATGCTCCCCTATCGCTTTTGCAAGGTCAACGCTTACTCCCATCGGATCGCCCGACGCGTCTTTTGTCTCAAAAGGCGGGTACGCCAACTCCATCGCGACGACCAGTTTGTCTTTTTTCCCGGAGCATCCGCACAGCGCAACGGCGCACAAGGCCAAAACGCATGCAGTTGATATCAAAACGATCCTTTTCATTTTTGTACCTCCCGAATTCAATATGCCCGGATTGTTTGCCGCTTCCGGATACGCTGAAATTCTTCGTTTCGGTTCCGTTTTGCGATGAAACCGTCATCATATCAGATCGGTTTTTTACAGTATACTGCGTTTTACTGAGTAAAACAAGAACTTGTAAGCGTTCTGTTTTCTCCAGGCCGCAGCCCTACACATTTCACGTCGGTTGCCGATTGTAAAAATATTTGATATAATAAGATTAATACCGGTCGGGCAGAGTCATATTCTGCGCTGTTTTGCAATTTTACTCAGATAAAAAATCCTGTACCGGGCCTCGTTCGGAGGATCCGGTATGAAAGGGCATGCGTAACTTATGAAATATATCTTGATAATAGGCGACGGGATGGCAGACAACCCGCTCGCCGCCTTGAACGGCAAAACCCCGCTCGAACACGCGAAAAAACCTTATATCGACAAATTGTCAGCCGGAGGAATCTTAGGTTCCGTACGCACGATTCCCGAGAAATATCCCCCGGGAAGCGATACTGCGATTATGAGTATCTTCGGATGCGATCCGGCAGAGTGTTATTCGGGGCGGGCGCCTTTGGAGGCCGCGGCTCAGGGCGTTAATTTAAATCCGGGCGACGCGGCCTTTCGATGCAACAACGTATTCATATCAGGCTCGGGCGCTTTTGAGGACAAAATAATAGCCTCGCACAGCGCCGGAGGAATAGACGGAGCCGAAGCGTCAAAGATTATTTCAGACCTGTTTGACACGCCTGAATTTAAGAAACTTGCCAAAAACGGCGGTTTTGAAATAAAACCCGCTTTATCTTTCAGGCACATAGCCGTGCAAAGAAACGCCGATATTAACGGGCTTGTTCTCAGCCCCCCTCATGACAGGCTGGGAGAAAAGGTCGGAGAGAACATGCCCTCCGGCTGCGCGAACGCTCAAATTCTGACCGAATTGATGCGTTCGGCCAACGTCATCCTCGAAAATCACCCGATCAACAAAAAACGCATATCTGAAGGGAAACTGCCCGCTAACGGGATATGGTTCTGGGCGGAAGGGACCGCCGCGAAACTTCCGGTTTTCAGCGAAAAATTTGAAAAAAAAGGCGCTGTCATTTCCGCCGTGCCGCTGTGCCGGGGCATAGCCGTTCTCACCGGTATGGATGTGATTCTCGTTGAAGGAGCGACCGGAGAGCTTGATACGAACTATGACGGTAAAGTGACCGCCGCTCTCGACGCGCTGAAGACCCGGGATTTTGCGGCAGTCCACATAGAAGCGCCGGACGAATGCACGCATAACGGCGACCTGCCCGGCAAAATCGAAGCCATTGAGAGATTGGACGGCAGAGTCGTCGCTCCGCTCGCCGAAAGGCTGAAACAAGAAGGGGAGGATTTCCGAATGATGATACTCAGCGATCACAAGACCCTTTCCGACGGCGGCATGCACAACGGTGATCCCGTGCCTTTTATTTTATATGACAGCAGAAATTCAAACGGGGCTTCCGGCAAAGCATATTCCGAAAAAAACGGCGAAGCCGGACCGTTTGTTAACAAGGGAACGCTGTTGATGCCGATTTTATTTGATAACGACGCTACCTTGCGTTGACAATGTACGATACGGTTTGTCGTTCATTATCTGCGCAGGGCAGGAATGAGGCAGTATGGAATTTACGATAAAAGCTTTTGCAAAAATCAATGTCTCACTTGATGTCTTATCAAAAATGGCGAACGGATACCATGAGATCCGATCGGTGATGCAAAGCGTGGACCTCTGCGACGAGATAACTTTAAAGCTGCGGTCCGAAAGAGGAATAAGAATCGAAACAAATCTGCGTTATTTGCCGAATGACCGCCGGAATCTCGCGTTTAGGGCCGCGGAGCTTTTTTTCTCCGAAACGGGGCTTATCGACCGCGGCGCGGATATACGCATAAAAAAACGCATACCGGTATGCGCCGGCCTCGGGGGGGGCTCGTCCGACGCCGCCGCCGTGCTGCGCGCCCTGAACATTATGACAGAGGCCGGCATGGATTTACAGACCCTTGAAAAAATGGGCGAGAGACTCGGCTCGGATGTGCCGTTTTGCGTTGCCGGGGGGACGGCATTAGCGGCCGGAAGAGGCGAGATACTTCTCGATCTTCCTCCGTTGCCCGATTGCCGGGTGCTGATCTGCAAACCCGGCTTCTCATGTTCCACTCCGGAACTTTTCGAAAAAACAGATAAAAAACCTCCGCTCCGTCACCCTGATACTGACGGCATCACGGAAGCTTTACGCGCCGGGCTCATTAAGGATATCGCCCAAAGGATGTATAACGTGTTTGAAGAAGCGCTGCCGCGGCAAGCCGGCGCGGTTTCGGAAATAAAAAGCGCAATGTCGGACGCCGGAGCCCTCGGCACGGTGATGAGCGGCACCGGTCCGGCCGTTTTCGGGCTGTTTGACGATCCGGCCGGAGCCGCTCTCGCATACGAGCGATTGAATAAGATTTACAGAGACTGTTTCTCGGTAATACCCGTCCGAAAACACTTGTAACGCCGGGGGGCAGCGAGAAAGCATTCGGCTTGCTTATTAACGGCTGTAGAACCTGCCTCCGAACTCGACAGCTTCGTCAACCATTATCGCAATACGTTCCGGGAACATGGAATTTGATAAATAAACATAGTTTTTATACGGCCCGTAAGCGCTGATGCATCGCCTGACTTCTTCGCGCAATTCTTCTTCCGTAGTTTCTGCGCCGTCTATCAGTTGACGGTTTACGCCTCCTTCGACGGTCACTTTTCCGGAAAAACTACGCTGAACGGATGCGAGATCATTATACGGAGCCAACAGGCCGTGTATCATGGCGGCGCCGCAATCAATGAGGTCGCCTGCAAACACATCCATCGAACCGCAGGAATGGTGCTGATATATTATCCCCCGGCGTTTTATCGCATCCCCTATTCTTTTTTCACAGGGCTTCAAAAACCGCCGGAACGTTTCCCCGGACATCAAAGGCGCTTTCTGCGCTCCGAGATCATCCATATTGATGATTATGTCCGGTTTGTAGTATTCGGCCACTCTCTCGACCGCGGCGCATCGAAAATCCGTGATCGCTTCGAGCATCTCTTTAAAGGCCTCCTGCTCCGTATAAATCGACATAAGCGCCTGCTCAAAACCAACCAATGAATGAAGTCTCTCAAACGGCCCGCTCTCCCAGCTGAACTGCAAAAGCTTATTCTCCCGGTCGATCCCTTCCGTTGTCGGCGGCACCGACTTTTCCCATTCTATCGCGTCTAAATCCGGAAAACGGACATAATCGCGCCATTTGCGTATATCCGGTACGACCGGTTCCGAAAGGTCTTGAAAAAAACCGTTTGTCTCCTCGTCAAAAAACCAATAACAGCCGAACCAATCATAGCCGCTGCCCTCCCTTTTCGGAGGGCGTTCTCTTATAACTTCGGTAGGTATCAACCTGCTGAAGCACCGGTGCGAACAGGGGACCCACTCAGGATCGCCGGTTTTTAATATCATTCGCAGAGCATTTTCCTTTTCGGTCATGTCTTTCCCCCCGCTAAAATAAAAACAGCAAGACCGCTCTTTATCCTTTTGAATAATCCCCGTTAAATGTCATGGGATCCAAGCCGTAACGACGGTCATAATTCAAGGCGTCTGTTCTGTGCATTTCAACATCGGAGAGGACAAAATCAAAGATTTCACGGTTTTCGCGCATACGCTCTCTTTTGGATGATTTCGGAATCGGAGTCATGCCTTTCTGTACGGCCCAACACAAAGCGATCTGTGCCGGCGTCTTTCCGCGCTCCTTTGCGATATCGATCAATGTTTCGTTTTCAAGCAGTCGCGTGTTATCTTCCCGGGGAAAAGAATGCCGACGTACAGCCGGCCCGCCCAACGGGAACCAGTTGACCACATGTATCCCTTTTGCGGCGCAGTATTTCCGGCACTCGGTGATCGTAAAAAACGGATTGCATTCAAACATATCGGCTTGAGGGGGAATCTCGCACATGCCGAATATCCTCTCCAAGTGCACCTCAAGAAACCCGGACAGCCCGATAGCGCGAGCGCGCCCCTGTTTGCAGATCTTTTCCATCGCTTTCCATGATTCGCAAAACGCGTCATAATCCAACAGCGGATGATGAATAACATACAAATCGAAATAATCCAGCCCCATGTCTTCGCAAGCCGCGTCAAAAGCTCGCAGCGTCTTATCGTATCCGTGATCGGGGGCCGGTAATTTTGTTGCAATGAAAAGCTCTTCGCGCGGTATATCGCCGGCGCGTAATTGCGCGCCTATCTTGCCGGCATTTCCGTATTCCGGCGCGCAGTCAAAATAACGGTAGCCTTCTTTCAGGGCGTCACCGATCACAGAAGGAATTTCATCATCAGCGATCATGGCTGTTCCGAACCCCAATGCCGGCATCTTCACTCCGTTGTTCAGTGTGATATTCGGTATCAAATTCTCTTTCACCGTCATACTCCTTTGCTTCTGTTCCGTATCGAGCAGTTCGGTCCGTTGCAGTGCCGAACCGGTTATGATACGGTTTTATGCTTTTCGGTCTTTTTCGGAAAACCTCAGCCAAAGACAGACAATTAAGTTGGCGCACACAATCAAAGCCGCGGCAATGATTATTCTGTGGAACGCGCCGGCGAAGGCGTCAGTTGCTTCACGGCTGCGCTCAAGGAGATTGCGAAAGCCGGTAAACGCGCCTGCTGCGGCGGCTGTGCCGAAGCAGTTGGCCAAATAGCGTGTTGTGCTTATGAAACCTCCGGCATATCCGGCGTAATCAGGTCCGGCCGCGGTCATGATCTCACTGTTATTGGGCGCGTTGAGCATTCCGAGCCCGCTTCCCAAAAGCGCCAAACCGCACGCCGCAAGAAAAGGGGAAGAGCCCGGTTTCAGGAAACCGAAAATGATTTGAGCTGCAAGAATTACGAGAAAAGCATAAGGCATAACGCGTAAGGCGCCCGTTCTGTCTGATACCGTGCCGAAAATCGGAGACGTAACAGCCATACAAACCGGCGAGACCATCAGCGCCAAAGCCGCGGCGGCGGTTGACAGGCGAAGGATTTCAGTCATAAAAAAAGGCATCAAAAAATAGACGCCGAAATGCGTAAAGTAGGAGAAAAAGGCTATCAGACTGCCGATTGCGAAACGTTTGTTTTTCAGTAAATCAAAATCCAGCAAAGGCGACGGATGACGCCGCTCCCTGCGGAAGAAAACAAATATGAGCGCCGCTGCAGGTAATAAAAGCCACACACTGCCGGTAAAGCTGCCGGAGATGGCTGAAATCAAAGAAATGATGATGACGGCAAAAAGCAAAGCGCCTTTGCCGTCAGGACGCGGCAGATTTTTTGTATTCACAGGCACAGGCAAACGCAGGAATTTCAGCCCCAAAAGAAACCCGATCACGCCCACAGGAATGTTGATAAAAAAAATGTAGTGCCAGCTGAACCGACTCAAGATGAATCCGCCGATGCTCGGCCCGCACATACTGCCGAGTCCGACGGCAACAGTGTTGTAGCCCAAAGCCTGCCCCCGCTGGGAAACGGGGAATGCGCCGGCTACGAGCCCCATGCCCGTTGCAAAAATCATAGCGGCGCCGAACGCCTGTACCGCGCGCCCTGTTAAAAGCAAGGCAAGACTGCCGGAAAGTCCGCAAAACAGAGAACCCGCTGAAAACACCGCAAAGCCGCAAAGGTATACCCTGTGGCTGCCTATGCGATCGCCTATTCGACCGAAGAGCAGCATCACCGAACAGATAATCAGCAAATAAATCGTGACCACCCACTGTATCTGATGGACATCAACGGCAAAAACAACGGCTAATGTCGGGTTAGCCAAGTTAATACTGCTGTTGTTGATTGCGCCCATCAGAGTTCCCACGCAGGTTATGCACAGTATCATCCATTTATTTTTGCCGGGCGGCGAGTCTTTTCCGGTCGCTGTTTCCGGATGCGGCATGCTTTCACCTCAATGCTGACAGTTTATATTACTTTTGCGGGTCCTCGATCACACCGGCATATTGCCGTGTTTTTTGTTTCTGCGCTGCACTGTTTTTCCTTCCAACACCTCAAGGCATTGAATTATTTTCCGACGCGTGTCGGCGGGACGGATTATTTCATCATTTACCATAATGCTTGTGCTCAAATACGGATTTGCCACCTCCGCCACATATTCTTCCGTCAGTTTTTTTCTCAAAGCTTCGCGTTCTTCCGGCGCGGCCGCGTCGATCTCTTTTTTGAATATGATCGCGGCGGCGCCGTCCGCCCCCATTATCGTTGACTCGCCCGTCGGCCATATAAAATTCACGTCGCAGCCCATCTCCTTGGCGCACATTGCCGCTGTAGCGCCGCCGTAGTTTTTTCGCAGCGTGACGGAGATTTTCGGCACCGTCGCCTCACAGCAAGCATATACCATCTTTGCCCCGTGGCGAATCACCCCGCCGTGCTCCTGGTCCACACCGGGCAAAAATCCCGGCACATCGGTCAGCCATACAAGCGGGATATTAAAAGAGTCGCATATTCGGATAAACCGCGCCCCTTTATCTGATGCGTTTATATCCAAACAGCCTGCCATAATGTCGGGCATGTTCGCCACTATCCCGACGGATCTCCCGCCCATGCGGGCTAACACCGTAACAATGTTGTCCCCGAAAAGCGGCTGATGCTCCATAAAGACGCCGTCGTCGGCAATGGCTCGAATGATGTCTTTAACGTCAAATCCGATGCTCGCGTCAATCGGTATAAAGTCGTCCAACTCCGGTATCTGCCGGTCAAACGGATCATTTGTTGGTTTCAGCGGCGGGGAAACACCGGAGTTTTGCGGCAAATAAGACAGTAATTCCTTAATTATTTCAATGCATTCCCGGTCGTCGGCGGCAAGCATATGGGAAACGCCGGAAAGCGAGTTATGCGCCATGGCGCCGCCCAATGTTTCATTGTCAACGACTTCGCCGGTCACTTGCTCAATGACCTTAGGGCCCGTCAGAAACATATAACTCGTTTTATCGACGCTGATGACAAAATCCATCAGCGCCGCGGAATACGCCGCTCCTCCCGCACAGGGCCCCATAATGGCGGATATCTGCGGTATCCAGCCGGAGGCGTCGACATTGTATCTGAACAATTCCAAAAAGTTTTGAGATATGATAGCCTCCTGGATACGTCCGCCGCCGCTGTCGGTCAGGGCAACGCAAGGTACGCCGCCGTCAATGGCGGCGGATATGACTTTATGTATCTTTTTGCTGTGGATCTCACCTAAGGTGCCTCCGGACGCAGTGAAATCATGCGCGTAAGTATATGCCGGCCGCCCGTTTATCTTACCAAATCCGACAATGACCCCATCGGCCGGAATATCGGACTTATCCATGCCGAACTTCGTACAGCGCGTCTTCGCAAACAGGCCGTATTCAACAAAACTGCCTTCATCAAAAAGCATGTCTATTCGCTCACGCGCGGTCATTTTCCCCTGTTTATGCTGTTTCGATATCTTGTCCGGTCCGCCGCCCTGTTCAAGTATTTCTTTTTTTTTAAGCCATTCGCTCAGTTTCGGGTTCAATGCCTCTCACTCCTGTCTTAAGCCTTTATTTCCGATTTGTACCCGTATTCTTTTTCCAGCATTTGTTTTACTTCCTCATTGTGTTCTCCGAGCAGAGGAGGACGGCGGTCAACCGCGCAAGGCGTACGTGAAAAGCGAATGGGAAAACCGGGCATAACTGTGTCTCCGACCCCGGGCTGACTGATTGTCTGCAGCATATTGCTTGCTTTCATCTGCGGGTGATTTGCCGCTTCTTCATAGCCGAGTATCGGGCTGCACGGCACCCCCGCGCTCCCCAGTATTTCCAGCCACTGCTCAACAGTTCCGCCGGCAAGCGAACGCTCCAGCTCCGCCTTCAATTCGATATGGTGCGCCGCGCGATCCCCGTTGCCGGAGAAGCGCGCGTCATCTGTCAAATCCTCACGTTTTAGAGCCGCGCAAAGCAGCCTCCATAGCTTATCATTCCCGGCAACGATCATCAATTCGCCGTCGGAAGCGGAAAAAGAATCTGACGGCGCGATCGAGGGATGCCGATTGCCTTCAGGTTCCGGTATCTTGTCTTCATACAGATAACGCGTCAGCGCGTTTTCGGAGACAGCCAACTGACTGTCTAACATGGAAACATCCACAAATTGCCCTCGCCCGGAAGATAATCGCTCACACAGTGCTGCCAACACCCCTGTCGCCGTAAAAAGTGCGGCGGCAATATCGCCGTAAGAAAAACCCGCCTTTGTGGGCCCTTGCCCCTTCGGTCCGGTGACGCTCATCAGACCTCCGTACGCCTGAACGACAATGTCATAAGCGGGAAGATTTTTGTTCGGCCCCGTATGCCCGAAGCCGGAACAGCTCGCATAAATCAGTTTGGGATTGATCACCGACAACGCCTCATAACCCAATCCGAGGCGCGCCGCAACGCCGGGACGAAAATTCTCAAGCAAAACGTCGGCATGTTTTGCAAGTTCCGTCACCAAAGCCGCATCTTCAGGGTTTTTTAAATCTGCGGTTATACTGCGCTTATTCCTGTTGACGCTCAGAAACATCGTCGCGACTCCCTCCAATCGAGGGTACGCCCCGCGCGTTTCATCTCCCCCCCGCGGGTCTTCAACCTTTATCACATCCGCGCCCATATCGCCTAAGAACATGGCGCAAAACGGTCCTGCCATGGCGCGGGTCAAGTCAAGTATTTTTATGCCGGATAACGGCTTATCCACAAGGATTCCTCCTCTTTATATTAAAAGTGAATACTATATCGAGCGGAGCGGATCTCCCGAATCAGAGGCTGCTGAGGATTTCTTCCGTGTGTTCTCCCGACAAAGGCGCGCTTCGATATATCTCGCACGGCGTGCGGGAGAATTTGACAGGCATTCCGATGACTTTTACTTTTCCGGCGACCGGATGCTCCATATCCGAGACCATCTGACGATCTTGCACCTGCGGGTCATCCGCCAGTTGCTTCATTGTATTTATCGTGCCGCATACCACATTGTTCTCGCGCAGAATCTTAATCCACTCCGCAAGTTTCTTTTTTCCCAAAATACTGTTTAATAAAGGCTCCAATTCACCCCAGTTTTCAGCCCGTTTTTCTGTGGTAAGAAAACGCGGATCCTCCGTCAATTCAGTATGCTCCAACGTTTCGCAGAGCTTGACCCATGACGCTTCACTTGTTGTGGCAATTACCAAATCAGCGTCTGCCGCGTGAAAGGACGAAAACGGGAACGCCGCGGCATTGCTGTTTCCCAACGGTTTTGCCACGATCCCGAAATTGAAGTAACGTACCATAGAGTTCTCCAAAACGGCGGCCGCGCTGTCATACATCGACACGCTTATTTTTTGCCCTCGGCCGGAGCGCTCCCTCTCAAGCAGAGCGGCTAATATCCCCATGTTGAGCATCAGAGCTGCTGAGGCGGATATCGCCGGAATACCGATAATGCTGTACGCCCCGTTCGCTTTGCCCGTGATGCCCATAGCTCCGCTGATCGCTTGTATCGTTGCGTCATAAGCAGGCTGTCCCGCCATCGGCCCTTCAGGACCGAAGCCCGTGCAGGAAGCGTATATCAGCGAAGGATTTGTTTTTTTCAGCGTCTCATATCCCAAACCGAGCTTTTCCGTTACGCCGGGACGGAAATTCTCAACGAACACATCCGCTTTCGATACAAGCATCAGCAAATTTTCTTTTCCTTCTTTTGTCTTAAGATCCAATATAATACTGCGTTTATTTCGGTTTTGCTCCGCAAAATACATGCTCTCCCCGTTAACAAACGGTCCCACGGCTCGGCTGTCATCCCCTGTTCCCGGTCGCTCCACTTTTATAACATCCGCTCCGAAATCAGCAAGCATTTTTGTTGCAAAAGGCCCGGTCAGCATATGCGTCAAATCTATTATTCTGAATTTTGACAGTGCATAAGGCACAAGTATCTCCTCCCTGTTTCTGCATATATGTACTGCAGCTTTAACATATATAACCCCTCCGTTTCGACGCCGCGTTTCTGCATCGGTCCGGAGGTTTTATACGGATTTCGCAGGTATCAGGTTTTAATCGGCAACGCCGAAAATCACTTGATCCTGATTTATGCCGCGGCAAATCTTATAGTGCCGAGGAATTCATTAAAGACGTCAATTCGGAAATATCAGCAAGCCGCTCCAAGCGCCCCAAGGTTTCGATAACAGCCTGCACCCCGTTGGGATTTAGCGTGCGGCCGAAGCAATCGCGCAGTTTTTTCAGACGCCGTTCTTCCGTCAGCGGACAGTGCGGGTCTCCCGTCGCATAGTTGACGCGCTTGATCAAGTCGCGTCCGTCGTTGGTGAGCACGCGAACTTCCGTATCTCCGCGAACAAGCATGTTTTCACCTTCGTTGAGTGTTTCACTGCCCTCCACGGTCATTTTCTTCATCAGTTCAATGATCGTGGGATCATCCACCGATATCCCGTCAAAATCGCTCAATATCAATTCTCTTTTTTTGATGATTTGAGCCATGCAATAATTAAGGCTGAATTTGCCCTCAAGCTTTGTTTTGGCGACGGGAAAACGCAGCAGATCCATTGCGTACAGCTGGACACGCACGTCCACTTTTTTGATATCATCCGGGTGCAGGTCATTTTCCGTGACCAGCGCATACATGGCGTCGATGCCGTTATGCGAAGCTTTGCATGACGGATACGGCTTCATGACCATGCCCGGATCAATAAACTCGGAAATCCCTTTTTCAATAGCGTCAAATGCGGGAGTCATGTCGGCTCCGCCAATGGTCAAATCCGCAAATCCGCATTTTTCTTCAATGCACGCAGGGTTGGAATCATAACCCACCGAAGCAAGCCTCACTATCCTGATCGCCTTGCTTGCAGCGCTTCCCGCATGGAACGATTTTGCCATTGTACCGAAATTCGCCTTTATACCCGATGATTCGCTTGCCGCTATCCCCATGGCGTAGGTAAGCTGCTTGAGATCCAATTTCATTAACCGCCCCGCCGCCGCGACGGCGCCGAAGATACCCAAGGAGCTTGTGCTGTGCCAGCCCCGCCGGAAATTTTCCTTTCCCATCGCGCGGCCCGCCAAAGCGCAGACCTCGACGCCCGCAATATAGGCCTCCAAGATATCTTTACCGTTCGCTTTAAGCTCCTCTCCGAGCGCTAAAACGGTGGGAATCATAACCACGCTCACATGTGCGTTCGAGGAGTCGGAAACATCATCAAAATCATGTATATGAGCGGCGATCCCGTTAGCCAGCGCCGCGCTGCATACGTCTGTTTTTACATCTGAACACAGGACAGAAGCGCTCTTGGCTCCTCCGAATTTTTTCGCGTACTCGGTCGCTATCAGAACAGGTTTTTCCCGGGCGCCGGCCGCAATACACGCCAGTCCGTCGGCAAAAAAGAGATTGGCCTGTCTTACGATTTCCGGGTCAAGTTTATTTATGTCCAAATCTGTTGTGTATTTCGCTAAAGCTTCCGTTAAGAACATGTCAATGAGCCTCCCAATTAAAAATTTTCTTGCCGGTTTCAAACCTTTTCGGTACTGTTTACGCCAAAATTGCCGGCAGTGTCAACGAAACCGCAGGGAAAAACAGAAAAATTGCTATCGCAGCGATTTGGGCCGCAAAAAACGGATAAACTCCTTTATAAATAACTTCCATCGGAGTACTCTTATCCAAACTCTTCATTACAAAAAGATTTGATCCCACCGGCGGCGTAATTGCACCCATTTCCATGCAAGTGCAAACTATGACGCCGAACCAGACGGGATTTATTCCCAATGCCTGAATGATCGGGAAAAAAATCGGAGTTGTCAATACATTTATGCCTGCCCCGTCCATAAACATTCCCATAAGCATCAGAATAAGGATCATAAACACCACAACAAGCAACGGAGGTATATGCGCCGCGGACAGCGCATTTGCCACTGTTGTCGGCAGTCTGGACAAAGACATGAGATAATTCATAAACGCGGCCGCGACAAACATCGCAAAAATCATTCCTGATGTTTTCATCGCGCCGACTATAGCCTCAAAAAAATTCTTTGAGTTAAGAGTCCTTCGAACAAATGTAATAAGAATGGCGCCCGCCGCCCCGACTCCGGCGGCTTCCGTGGGTGTAAAAAATCCGGCGAACATACCGCCCAAAACGATAAGAATAAGCAGTAATATCTCTCCGCATTTCGAAAAAGCGATCAAAACCTCTTTTGTGCTGAATTTCGGCCCCTTGGGCCCCAGTTCAGGTTTCCGTTTGCACAGTATTACTATGGTCAGGGAATACATGATTATCATAATTATCCCGGGTACGATTATTGCCGAAAACAATTTTATAACGGATGTCCCCGTAATGATTCCGTAAACGAGCAGAGGGCTGCTGGGCGGGATAAAAGGCCCCATGGTCCCGCCGGCGCAAATACTTCCGGCTATCAGCGTATCTTTATACTGCGCCTTGCGCATCTCGGGCAGGGCAATCAAGCCTATGGTCAGCGTTGTGGCGGAAGCAGAGGAACTTATAGCGGCAAACAGGCCGCAGGCCAATATGGTGGCGATGGAAAGCCCGCCGTTATATCGCCCGATCAGTTTGTAAAAAGCGTCGTAGAGTTTAGCGCCGATTCCCGTATAGCATATGATCATCGCCATTAAAGAAAACAGCGGAATCGCTGCGGCATTATATGAATCGAGTGTCTCAAAAACAGAAATGCCAACCTTTGTCCTGAAGGCCGCCGGGATCATAATAAGCAATCCGATCAGACCCAATATACCGATCGAAGTGGAAACAGTTACTCCGAGAAACATCAATACAAGAAGCGAAATCAGAACAAGCACGCCGATTTGCACGGGTGACATCAAATCATCCCCTTAAGGCTTGACAGCTGTATCAAGCAAAATTCTCCCGAGAGTTTCGCGGGAATAAGCCTTTTCGCATTAAATATCGGTTTCTTTTCGCACGGGTTTCTCCCTGATATCGCGCATCTGATAGATTCTGACAAATATCGTCACAAAGAAACAGAACGCCAACCACAGCCGAAACGGCGCTACCGGTATTTTCATCATGTCGCTGACTTCCCGCGTCAGTATTTTGGAGTATCCCAAAGCCACCGCGCAAAATGAAATGGTTCCGTAATAAATCAGATCAACAATACGCGCAAAATACGCCAATGACACTTTCGACAAGCCTTTAACTCTCGATGTAAGTATGTCCACGGAAATATGGCTGTCCTTCATGGCGCAGATAACTATTGCGGCCGATCCGAATGTGGCGGTAAACAAACCGGTCATCTCATAAACTCCCCTGATGGGAGCATTGATAGTGCTTCGCAGGATCACGTTTAAGGTGATAACGGCAATCGTGGCAATAAAGAAAACGGCGCTGACACCCTGAACCAGCTTTTGCACGATGCGAAATATTTTATCCATATTACTTATCCTTTCTTCAGGATCATTCCCCGGGGAAAGAGTTCACCGTCCGTTTCCCCGGGGAATTGCGTATTATGTCACATTTTTATATTTCTCCGCTAACATTTTAGCGGTCTCATACAGTCCCGTGCCGTCATATCCCATGGAATTCAAGTTTTCCGCTTCTCTTTTTGCGATATTCTCCAATACTTCCCGAATCTTCGCGCTGTCCTCCGCCGGCATTTGTATTACAGTCGCGCCGTTCTCATCACAAAACTTCAGTACCTCCTGTTCTTTGGCGGCGATCCTGACCCAGCACTCTTCTCTGTAATCCTGCACCGCTTCCAAAAAGGCCTCCTTTTGTTTCGCTGACATTTCATTGAACCTGTCTTCCCTGATAAAGCGATTGAGTCCCGGATCGGACGGGATGCCGAGAGCTATTGCATACTTGCACACATCGATATAGTTGCCGTCCTGCATATTGTTAATGCTTGAACAAACTCCCTGGATGATTCCTTTTGATAAAGCGTCAAGCACTTCTCCCGAAGGCATTTTTACCGCGACGCCGCCGAAAGTCTCAAGCATTTCTCCCGTATGCGTGCCGGTAACGCGGAATGATTTTCCTTTAAGGTCATCTACGCTTTGGATGGGAACGTTACTCATGATATACATAGTTCCGCCGGGGGCGTCCCAATTTATCGGCACAAGCCCGTCCCACTCCGCCTTATATTCCGGCATCGTGTTATAAAGCTCCTCCATTGCGAGCATTACCTGTTTGTAATTAAGCGACGAACTCGCAAAGCACATGGTCGCCACAGGATCGACTTTAAAGTGATCCAACGCCGTAAAAGGCGGGATATGCGTCCCGTCCGCCGTTCCGGCCATTACTTCCGCCCAACCGGAGCTCGATGAGAAGAGGCTGCTGGACCAATAAGGGATAAACTCCACGGTCCCGCCGGTCTTTTCATAGACCCTGTCAAACATAAACTGCTCCAAGGCTCCTCTGGTATGAGCGGTAGTGTATTGTGAGACAAATGATATTTCAACTTTTTTCTCATTCTCCCAAGAATCCGACGATTCCGTGCTTTGGCCGCCGCTTGCAGGTTGGTTGCCGGAATTGCCGGGCGCGGGCGCAGGGGGCTGGCCGGAATTGCCTGCGGGTTGGTTATTGTTTCCGCCGCCGCCGCATCCCGTCATAAGAGCCAATACAAACATGAGCGCCAAAATCAGTGATAATGCTCTTTTCATTTTTTTCTCCTCCTGAATTCTTGTTTTACGCCGGTTTTGATCGATCCGGTCACTTCCCGGTCGTTCGCCTCCTTCCTTATCCGCCCGCTCGTAATGTCGTATGGTCTCCCCGGTTAATGCATACCGCGCGGTTCGGTATTCCGTTTCTTCTTTTTACAAGCTTAATCGCGACATACCGGTTTTTTGCAGCCGGAACTCTGCCGTACGCAGTCGATCCTCCGTTTGAACGGCCGGCACACGCCCGTATACTGCAGCGTCATGCGGAATCAGCAAGCGCGCGGGTTCTCCCTCACACAACCGGCAAACGGTTTCCAACGTCTGCAGAAGCGCCTGTGTGCTCCCTGTGGCGATAAGGCGTCCGGGAGGAATTAAAAACCCTGCATCATTTATGATATTATCTGACGAAAACGTAACGTCCCCGGTGGCAACATAACCCGCTCCGCAGTCGATATGCACATATTGCCCCATTGGCGTATGTCCGTCCGGCGAGGTGTATATTCGAATACCGGGAAGCAGCTCGTCACAAGGGCCGTCCAACAACCGCAATCGACCGGTCTCGGCCAGTTGAAACAGATAGTCAATATGCGAGGATATGATCGAGCGTGTCAGCGCGGCATACGCCGGCGGCAGAGATTGCATTTCCCGCCAAGCGTTGAGCTCTTCTCGCTGAATATAAAATCGGGCGTTCGGATAACACCATGCGGCACCGACATGATCCCAATGGGCATGGGTTATGATTATATCCGTTATTTCTTCCGGCGTTATTTTCAATTTTTTCAGAGCCGCGGCGGGAGAAATTACGTTGTAATAACCGCGATCCTTTAAACGTTCCGCATTCTCAGGATCATTCGCATCCACCCCGGTATCTATCAATATCGTGTGTCCCTCGCCTTGTAATACCACCAAGGACAAACCGGTATCCACCATCTCCGCGCTCCGCATGAAACCGCTGAATATAACAATGCCGTCGTCCTGTTTACGGGCCGTCTCGACCATCCAAATCGAATAATCCGCCATAGTTTTTATCTCCCTCGCTTAAACCCAATCCTTTTGAATGGAATCCGCTGTTTTTTTGTTAAAAATCGCGACTGCGCTTTTTAAGGCGTCGAAAAGCAGTAAGAGCGAAAAAACACCGGACGAAAAAGCCGCTATGAAATAGAAAGGATATTTCGGCATGCGAAGTAAGCTGGTTATATAATAGTCGTTATAAGCGACCGCGGTCTGCAGCGCGATACTGTATGTCAGAAGCACAGCGCCCCCCGCAGAAAGAAGGCTCATGACGAAATAGCACAGGAAGCGTAATTTACCGGGCATGTGTATCAGCATAAGCGTGACATGGATATGCCCGCGTTTGGATTGAGTATAGGCAAACGCGGAAAAAACAGAAATACACAAGCACCATTGCACGATTTCATAAGCGCCGGTTATAGCGCCGGTGCTGAAAAAGCGAATCAGCACATCAGCAACCATCAGCAGCGTAATAAAAGCAAACCCAACATAACTGACAGTACTGAGCGCACCGGCGATTTTGCTCAGAATCGTCTCCGCTCTTTCCATATCGTTCCCCCTATCCGTAAATAACGCCCGGCAGCCAGAGCGCCAGCTGCGGCCATACTACGCACGAGATGATCATAATGAGTATCGGGAAAACAAACGGAAGCGATCCCCTGAATATTGTCGCCAGCGGGATCTCTCGCGTAATACCGAATATAATATAACAGTTCATACCGACGGGCGGCGTAATAAGTCCCATTTCAACCACAAGCACTATAATGACGCCGAACCAAATTCCGTCAAAGCCGAGCGCCTGCACGACAGGCAGGAAGATGGGGACCGTGAGCATTATCATCGGAAGCGCTTCCATAATGCAGCCCAAAAATGCGTAGATCATAATTATGATCAAAAATACAACATAACGCGACACTTCCAGAGTGCTGATATAGTCTGCCAGATGCTGCGGCATCTGCGTGACAGCTAAAAATTTCCCGAACACGGCGGCGCCCATGATTATCAGGAAGGACATTGCCGTTGTTTTAACTCCGTCCTGCATTGCGGTAAAAAAAGACTTCCATGAAAGAGCCCTGCGCAGCGGCATAAGCAGAAACGCGAGGAGGGCGCCCACGGCAGCGGCCTCGCTGACGGTAAAAAGGCCCGTAAACATACCGCCCAAAACGATAATGAACAAAACTACAACTGCAATTAGATTTCTGAGTGAGAGCAAGCGCTCTTTCCATGAGTATTTTTGTCCTTCGGTCGCCAGTTTCGGATTGAGTTTACACAAAGTAATAATAGTGCAAATGCACAGAAAAGCCAATATCACGCCGGGAACAACGCCGGCGGCAAATAGCCGGCCTATGGATAATTCGGTCAGAATCCCGTAAATGATGAATGTGGCGCTCGGAGGTATTATTATCCCTAAGGTTCCGCCAACGCTGACCACGCCTGTCGATAATTCATCCGAATATCCGTAATTTCGCATCTCCGGTATTGCGATCTTGCCCATTGTAGCGGCGGTTGCTGCGGTTGAGCCGCAAATTGCGCCGAAACCCGCGCAGGCTGCTATCGTCGCGCAGGCAAGCCCGCCCGGCAATCTTCCGAGCCATTTATCCCCCACATCATACAGATCTCGGCTCAATCCGGAGGCAAAGGAAAAATTCCCCATCAAAATAAACAGCGGCGCTACAACAAGCGCATATGAACTCATTTGTTCCACCGGTACGACTTTCAGAATGCCGATCGCGCCGTTAAAGCTGATGATATATCCGTATCCTAAAAATCCTATAACCAGCATGGCCATCCCGATATTCATACCGAGGAATAACAACGCCAACATGACGATGATCCCTACGGCCGCCACAGCGCTCATGCTCATTCGTATGACCGATCCTTTCCGCAAAAAGAGCGTACCCGGCATACAGCCGTAACGCTATCGCTTTATCTTGTATATTTCCGCAAGCCGGTATCCTGTAACCGGCTTGCGGAAAACCTTATGTCAGGTGCCGGAAAACTGCTCGATCAATTCAAGCGTCCTGTCCAAGTAAGCGCGGGCATCGAAGCCGCCGGCCGAGCGTGTCGCGACCCACTCGTCGACTATTTGGCGGGGGAAAACCAAAAACTCCTCAAAGTCTTTATCGCTCAGAGTAATGATCTCGCCTCCGGCTTTAGCGGCGTTCTCTTCACCTGCAACGCAAAATGCCTGCATTCTGGTTGCGATTTCCACGGATATCTCTCTGGTGGCAAAGGAGTCCAATGTCGCTTGCAGGTCTTGAGGCAGATTGTTCCACGCATCCAGGCTCATCATCAGGATAAAGGGCGCGACATTGATTCTCATAATTGTATAATAATTACTCAATTCAGTCAGTTTGAAGCTGTCGATTCCGGAGAATTCCCATACATAACCGTCAATGACGCCTTTTTGCATGCCCTCATATACATCGCTGGGCGGCATATAGATAGGCGTTCCGCCCCAGCCCGTCACAAGACCGCCGGTCGTGCCGTTTGTCACTCGCATCTGCATACCGTTCATATCTGCGAGCGATCTTATCGGTTTATCCCGGGTCCCGAAGTCATATACGCCGGTGCTGTACATCATCAGGATTTTAAAGTCGCTGAGTTCATCCCGTACGGCTTCAAATTCCTCATACAGGCTCCAGAGCACATTCGCGGCGTGCGGAATGGTTTTAATGCCGAACAACGGCAGGGTCAAGACGTCGACCAACGGGAATTGCCCCTCATGTACGGAAGTGGTGACCCACGCGATATCGGCGGCGCCGCTTTTTACGGCGTCCAACGCGCCGGTGACATTAACAATGGTCCCGGATGGATGTATAGTGATATCCAATCTCCCGTTGCTGGCATTTCTGATGTTTTCGGCCCACTCGGCAAAGTATGATCCGCTGGCTGAAGTCGGGGGGTCATGGTGCGTCATGGTAAGCTGGTAAGTTTGGTCGGAACCTCCTTGGCCGGAGCCTCCCGAAGAACCGGAACACGCGCAAAGCAAGAGCGAGCAAATAAGTGATCCGGACAGAAGTACAAAAGCCTTTCTTTTCATTGCGATTTTCCTTTCTCATATTATTTTGATTCACTAAACAAAAATATCCCGTCTGCATTAATACTCTTTGAAAGAGCAGACGCCTCACGACTTTACGTCTGAAAACACCGCGGTCAGATCGCCGAATTCGCCGGGGTCGGGCCCGAGGCGGCGATCATGGTCCAATTCGTTTATTTCTGTCATTTCCTCATTTGTGAGGAAAAAATCAAACAGATCGATATTCTCTTTA
>WRJA01000024.1 GCA_009782435.1 Oscillospiraceae bacterium | reverse complement strand
CCGCGCACATTACCCTTTAGATTTACGTCCGGGGCGGCCTCCGTGACGCCCCGAGAGGGAAGCTAAAGTCTTTTCCGGACCGGAGAATCGCCTTTCTTTGGGGCTTACCCCTGTTTCTTTCGGCGAGTCGAAAGAAATGGGGTAAAGAGGTCGCGCAGGGGCGAAAGCCCCGCGGCGCGGCAACCCCCGTCCCCCCCGGCAGGGGGATAATTCCCGAGGTACAGGGACGATGAGGGCATCGTCACCAACGACCGGCTTTCGGCGAGTCGAAAGAAATGGGGTAAAAAGGTCGCGCAGGGGCATAAGCCCCGCGGCGCGGCAACCCCCGTCCCCGGCAGGGAAAGTCCGAGGATAGTTTCCGGGGGACACCCCGGATAAAAATGCAGTGCAGGGGCATAAGCCCCGCGGCGCGGCAACCCCCGCCCCCGGCAGGGAAAGCCCGAAGATAGTTTCCGGGGGACACCCCGGATAAAAATGCAGTGCAGGGGCGAAAGCCCCGCGGCGCGGCAACCCCCGTCCCCGGCAGGGAAAGCCCGAGGATAGTTTCCGGGGGACACCCCGGATAGAAATGCAGCGCAGGGGCAGAGAGCCCCGGTCCTCCGGCGCGGAAGACCCCGGTCCTCCGGACGGAGAATCTATAAAAAATATATCATAAATGAATTTTTATGATATAATAACCGCAAAGCGGTCATTATATCGCGCATGCGGCGGCGGGACGCGCCGCATGGCCGATTGTACAGCCGCAGCTTGCCGCCGGACGGAACGGAGGTCAACTTGAAAAAGATAAAAATGCCCTTCAAATACAAAGTATTGATACCGACGATGGCTATATTTTTAATTTCGCTGCTTGTTGTTTCGGTTAACGAATACAGGCTTTTGCACCGTGTCGTGAGTTCCAAGATCGAATCGGAGCTGAGCGTATTCAACGACAATCTCATGGTACAGCTGCACAAGCTGAACGAGGTCATTGATGTGGCTGAGGGGACTTTGAGCGAACAGCATTTGGTCGGCGCGCGAGCGGTTTTATACTTGCTGAGCCAATATGACGACGCCGATATAACAAGGGCGGGCTTGCTGGATCTGTGTTCAAGCTTCGGATTTACGGAAATCAATATCGCCGGTCCCGACGGGATCATTACGCACAGCAATTTTGATGAATACATTGGGTTTGACTATAAACTGTACCCTGAGACCGAAAAGTATATGGAACTGGCGGACGGCACGATCAAAGAATTGCAGGAAGAGCCGCGGCTGTCCGTATCCGACGCCGAGTTTGAGATCTATTGCCACTACACGGGCATAGCGCGCGAGGGAGGCGGTTTTGTCCAGTTCGGGTACGACACGGACACGATATCGCGGCTGCGCGCCGTAATTGACATAGGGCAGATCGTTGAAGAGACCAAGGTCGGCGAGACCGGATACGGCATAGTTATTACAGACGGCATAATAAGCGCCCACCCGGAAAAGCATATGCTCGGCAGGGATTTGACGAATGAGGCTTGGTTCGGATCGGTAAGCTCGGGCAGAGGATTTGCGTGGAGCAATATTGACGGCGCGGAATACTATGTCTCATATCAAAACATGCCCGGGCACACGGTCCTCGGTGTGCTGCCGGCGGCTGAATACTATAAGGATCTGCGGGAATCGCTCATATACACGGTCGTGTTCATCGCCGTC
The DNA here is from genome assembly GCA_009782435.1 of Oscillospiraceae bacterium. GTDB lineage: Bacteria > Bacillota > Clostridia > Oscillospirales > Oscillospiraceae > WRJA01. The sequence continues at coordinate 27,691 of WRJA01000024.1, read as the reverse complement.
TTTCTGGCGATCGTATATTTTGCATTATCCTTTATTATGAGCAGGATGCTCAAACCGATAAATAACGTGACGACGACTTTGGAAGAGATCGCAAAGGGTAATTTTGACACGAGAATCAAGGGCGATTATAACGATGAATTCGTTTTGATTCAAAACGCGATCAACGATATGGCCTCGAGCATTGCCGCTTACATCGACGATAAGATACAAACCGAGCGGACGATACACGACGCGGAGATCGAAAAACACGATCTGTTGGTAAAAGTGAATTACGACGCTTTGACCGGCATACATAACCGGCGTTTTTTGGATGAGACCCTTGATCATCTCATGAGAACGCATTCCCGTTCGGGCGGGCTCCTCTGCGTTTTGATGATCGATATCGATTATTTTAAGATGTACAACGATATTTACGGGCACAATGAAGGCGATGAATGCTTGATTGCCGTCGCTAAAGCCATCAGCGCCGGCGTTATCAGGGAAGACGATATCGTCACGCGGTACGGCGGGGAGGAATTCTGCATACTTCTGCCGAATACCGGAGTAAACGGCGCCGCGCAGATCGCGGAAAAAATACGCGAAAACATAAAAACTCTGCAGCTCAAAAACGGGGGAAGCAAAGTGTCCGAGTATGTCACCGTTTCGATTGGGGGCGCCGCCGGCAAGGTCAGGCACGAACAAAACGGAGAAGATTTTGTCAAACGCGCGGACGAGGCTCTGTACGCTTCGAAACAAAACGGGCGTGACAGATATACTTTTCTGCCGATGGTGTGACCGGGAACAGTATGCCGCCCGTTTTCGCGGGCGGCCTTATAAAAGAAGCGCCGCAGATCGTCTGCGGCGCTTCTTTATGCAGTTTTAAGCCGGTCTCACAGTCCTATGAGTATGTACATGATGATGAACACTACCGATATGATATAGATGAGAACGGGGACCTCGTTTGCCTTACCGCGGCAGATCTTGATTATTGCGTGAGTGATAAATCCGAAGCCGATGCCGTTGGAGATGCTGTAGGTGAACGGCATGACGGCTATGGTGAGGAAAGCCGGAATAGCCTCCTCCATATCCGTCCAGTTGATCTTTGCCGCTCCGGCGAGCATATACACGCCCACAATGATAAGCGCGGGCGCCGTGGCCGCCCCGGGGACTATGCCCGCTATCGGCAAAAGGAAACAGGCCAAAATGAACAGTATGCCGACGATTATCGACGAGAGGCCGGTGCGCGCTCCCTCGGCTATGCCCGTGGACGACTCGACGTAAGTCGTCACCGTGGATGTGCCGCATACAGAACCGATCACGGTGGCTATGGCGTCCGCCAGCATGGCTTTATCGCCTTGGGGAAGTTCGCCCTTATCATTGAGCATATCCGCGTTGGCGGCGCAGCCGACCAGTGTGCCGGCAGTATCGAAGCAGTCGACTATGAAAAAGCTGATTATAGCGGTGAAAAGAGTCAGCGCGCCGCCCTCGACCGCCGTGAGGCCGACGAAGGAGAGCTTGCCGAAAATCTCGCCGAAAACGGAGAAATCCATGGCTGACGGGCTGTAGGATGTCAGCCCGAACGGGATGCCTATCACCGTTGTGGCTATGATGCCGATTATTATTGCGCCTTTCACCCTCCATACCAAGAGCAGTGAAGTGATTATCAGCCCGATAAGCGTGAGCAGGGGAGCGCCCCGTGTGATGGCCCCCAGATCGGTGTAGACTCCTACGCCTTCACCGTATCCCACGACTATGCCGGCGTTGATAAGGCCGATGAAAGCTATGAAGAGACCAATGCCCGCGGATACTGCGCTTTTAAGGAAAGAGGGTATAGACGCTATCAGCTTGCTCCGCAAGGGGCTGACCATCAAAACAAAGAATAAAATACCCGAAAGGAAAACGATCGCCAGGCCCTGCTGCCAGCTGTATCCCATCCCGAAACACACGCTGTAGGTGAAAAAAGCGTTCAGGCCCATGCCCGGAGCTTGGGCAAAAGGCACGTTTGCCATGAAACCCGTGAGTATGCAGCCTATCGCGGAGGCTATACAGGTAGCTAACATAACAGCGAGCGGATTCATTCCCGTTTGGCTCAGAAAACTCGGGTTGACGAATATTATGTAGGACATTGCGAAGAAAGTAACCAGTCCGCCGAGTATTTCTTTTGAAACAGTCGAGCCTTTCTCTTTCAGCTTAAAGATTTTTTCCATGAAATGAGCTCCTTCCGGGGGCCGGCCCCCTGTTCATAATATGTTCATATTCTATAATCAATAAGCGGAAAATGCAACAGTCTTTTATTTTTTGCTTTTCTTCGTCCCCGGGCGGGAAGGATATCCGGGGCTTCATCGCGCCGAAAACCCGGCGACGGGTGTTTTCCGCTAAAGCGAAACATCCGGCTTGCGTGAAGCGGCGCCCGCTATGATCCCCGCGAATATCCAGAGCATCTGGCTCGCAATGGGCAGGCTGATATTGAAAAAAGCCTGCGCGGCGTATCCGGCAAACGCTGCGGACACGGCCATGATGATAGGGTCGCTGAAGGCTTTTTTGACGGCTTTTACAAAGATCGCGGCCAAAAAGACCAAATAGCAGGCAAGCCCGAAGATGCCCTGGCATATGAGTATCTGCAGATATTCGTTGTGGGCCTTGTCATAGAACTCGCCGACGACGCCCTGGGCTGCCTCGGGAAAGACAAAGGAAAACGTGTCCGGCCCGCTGCCGAAAAACGGATGCCGGGAATATACCGACATGGCGTTGCGCCAAATGTGAATGCGGTATGTAGCGAAGCTGTCTTGTATATTTCCGTGCATTATCTCCCGCAGCTCATATATCATGCCTCCGCCGGAGCGGCCCGCGATCTCAACTCCCGCGACGCCGAGGACGACGCATAACAAAGCGGCGATGAGGCCGAGCTTCCGGTTCCTCCCGGAATTTTGCCCCGGCTTTTTTTTCTCCCAAATCAAAAGGGCGAAACCTGAAAGAAGCAAAAGGCACAGGCCGGCGGCATAGAGAAGAAGTCTTGAGGGGTTCCCGTTCCCCAAAGCGATCAAATTGTAAAACAGCCTGTGAGCGGCGTAAACGAGGACCCACGAGCCGCAGAGTATCAGGAACCGGCCCGAATACTTTTTGTTTTCAAAAACGAAGGGCAGGGTCAAAACCAAAGCCGCAGCGACGCCGACGCGGCCGGAGTAGGAGCCGGCGAGGTCCATGAGCCAAAAGTTCAAAGCGCTCGCCGCAAGCCACAGATAAGGCCGGGTCGACTCGGTCCTCACAAAAAAATACCCGTTCAGCAAAACGGCGGCGCAGACGTAGGTGGAGACGATATTGACGTTCCCGAGAGTGGAGCGGAAAAAAATGTCGTAGTAATTCTCGACGATGAACCTCTCGTCGTGAACGGGCCAAAGCGTGAAGATATCCATGCCGAAAAATTGCAGTATGCCTATGCCGGCGACGATCACAGAAGACGCGGCGAACAGCGCGAGGTCCCGGGTGCGGGGCCTGTACCAGCGCGATACGATGAAAAAGACCAAAACATACAAAAGCTGAGTGACGGCGCCGTCAAAGCGCTCCTGAATGCCGAGCCAAACGTTGGCGACCTCCCTGTAAGGGGAGAGAAAAGCGGACAGCAGAGTGACGCCGGCAAAGCCCAAAAGGGCGCAGTCGGCCACCGAGAAAACGCCGGAGCGCGAGGGCAGGCGCGGGTCTCTCAAAAGCCGGGCGCCCCAGACGGCGGCGACGGCGTACATGATCAAACACGTCGACGCGACGAAAAAAACGAACTTTTGCCGGGTCAGATAGAAGTAGCGCTCGGAGGTCAGAAACAGAGGCAAAACGCACATCAAAACAACGACGAGCGCTTCGGCGGTCCTCTCCTGCCACACGCTTATTTCCGCGTAAGCCGCGGTAAGGTCCGGGTCGCCGCCGTGTTTTTTCACGCTCATTGCCGCTCCTTTTCAACGCCTTCCGCGCCTTCGGTCCAAAACAAGATCTTCAGGGTCTGCAGCATCAGCTTCAGATCCTGCCAAATCGAAAAATTCTCAATATACATGACGTCCAAAAAAAGTTTTTCTTCGGGGGAGGCCGAGTAGCGCCCGTAGACCTGGGCGAAACCCGTTATACCGGCCTTGACCTTCAACCGGAGTGAAAAATTCGGATACGCCGCCTCATAGAGCCGGGCGAGTTCCGGCCGCTCCGGCCTCGGCCCGACGACGGACATGCTCCCGAACAGAACGTTAAAGAGCTGCGGCAGCTCGTCTATCCTCGTTTTCCTGATAAAACGCCCGACCGGCGTTATGCGCTCGTCGTTTTTGGCGGCGAGCCGGGGCACGCCGTCGCTCTCCGCGTCCGGGCGCATGCTGCGGAATTTATACAGCGTAAAGAGTTTTCCGTCTTTTGTTTCCCTTGTCTGCCTGTATACAGCGGGGGCCCCGTCATAAAGCTTTATCGCCGCCCAGACGATGAGCATGAGCCAGCTCAAAAGGACAATGCCCGTCAGGGAAACGGCGATGTCGATACAGCGTTTTACCATCAGCGAACCGGCGTCGCGGACAGGGCTTTTCGGCAGGAACATGGGCGTGCCGGATATCCATACGAGCTCCGCCGAATTGGTGAGAACGCCCGAAAAGGTCGGCAGGAAATAGCTGCGCTTGTTGCTGCGGAAACAGTACTCAAGCAAAAGCTCGCGCTTTTCCTCGCAAACGTCAAGAAAAAAAACCGATTCCGCGCCGTCGAGCCGGGAAAAAAGCGTTTCCGGAGCCTCGCTCTGCGATACGGTCAGAATAACGTTGAATTTGTTTTTGCAGTCTTTCAGCAGTTTAGCGTAACTTTTGGCCTTCTCCTCGCTGCCGTATACAACAGCCGCATTTTGCGCCGGGTTAAGGCGGTAATACAGCTTGTCCGTAAAAAACGCCAATATCACAACAGCCGCCGTTTGAGCGGCGAGTATCACGAGCATGCCGAAGACCGGCAAGAGCCGCAGCTCCAAGAGCCCCATGCGGAAATACTCGAAGGTGTCGGTTATTATGAGGCAGAGCGCCCAGGAGAGTATGATCTCAGGCAGGCCGGCGCTGCCGAACGAAAACGCGTGGTATATTTTTGTGGCGAGGTACAAGGTGGCCGCGTACAAAAGCAAAACGATGTTGTTGCCCCAAAAATAGAACAAAGTCTCCCGGTAGAATAAATTCTGCCCGACAAAAAAAACGCCGAGTACCGTCAGAAAAAGCAGCGCCTTTGCTGAAAAAAGCCGGATGCCGGCGGTTTTGCGTGTCATGGCGGCAGTCTCCCGATCGTTGTTTACGTCAAAGGATGCCGTCACGGCTTCTGCCTATGACGGCATCCTTTGGTAGTTATTTATTGCTGTAAGGTTTTTTTAGGGCTTTTACTACTATTAAGTAATACTAATATTTATTGGGGTGTTTACGCTGCTGTCCTTGTCTGAAGTGACAGTAAAAGTGATAGAACCGGTAGCTGTAGCTGCAGTTGCGTCAATTACCAGTTGATAGTTGCCGGGATAATGACTGTTAACGCTACCGGAAGCTTGACTCGGGATTATTTTAAACGTGACGCCGGCAACAGAAGTACTCAAAGACGTAGTCGAAGCAGTAGTAGCGCCCATCGACCAAGTTACTTTTCTGTCAACTGAGCTCGTTCCCGACGCAGATGCCAACACTGACGTTAAGGTCGCTTTATTACCTGATGCCACCGTATTGAATAACGACGTATCAGTTGCGGTACTGTTTGAAAGCGATGACGCTGATGCAATAAATATACTCGTCGGTGTGGCTGTACCGCCGCCGCCAAGGGGTATATCACCCGGGGGCGTCGAGGGAGATGCAGAGGGGGAAGCCTCCGCGGCTTTTTCCTCTTCGGCCAATGCCGCGACTTCGTCCACCGCTTCTTTTATGGCGTCTGTGATCGCTTTTTCAAGGGCGGCTTCGTCTTCTGCCGCTAAGGCCGCGAGTATGGCCTCGTCGGTGATAAGGCCCTGCTCGGCCAGAGCTTCAAACACGCCCGCTTTGATCAGGCTGCTTATGAGGCTCTGCGAAGTGCCCTTCATGTTTTTGGTGAGAGCGAAGAGCGATACCACAGCCATGTCGCCGCGGAAGAAGTTGTTGTGGCCCTCGTCAAATTCGCCGTTCGTGATGCCGAGAGTGTCGGAAAGCTGCCAGGCAGCGTTCCAGGTAAAATCAACGCCGTCAACATAGTCGAGCGCGCGGAGCACGAATGTGAGGTATTGTGTCGCCGTCATGCTCGAGTTGGGGTCGAAAAGGGCAGGCTCTTCCGAAACGCCTTTTGTCCAGCCCATGGCGTAGGCGTATCCCACATAATCTGCGGCCCAGGCGGGTACGTCTTCGAAGGGGCAGGGATATTCGCCGCTTAAAGCTTCAGCCTCGACGCCCATCAAACGAATGAGCATGACGATGCCTTCAGCTCTGGTGGGTATACGGTCGAGTTCGAATTGCGGGTCATTCGGGTCGGAGCTTGTCCCGCGGAAAAGTCCCAAGCTTCTGAGCGATTCCGCAGCCGTTTCCGCCGCCGTCTTGTCCGCCGCGCCGACCGTCAGCGGCAGGGCCGCGAACAGGCTGATCGCCATTGCCAAAGTGAGCAACACGGCCAAGCGTTTCTTTGTTCTTACTTGCATAAAGGTTACCTCCCAAAAAAATGTTTTTTACTCATTAATCAACACCAAAAGTTCACCCCGGTCGCCGGGATGCAGATAACTTTTTTACGAGTCTAACACCTATACATTGAAATGTCAATAAAAAACTGCAAATTAATACAGATATGCCGAAAATTGTGTAAAAACCCCGCCCTTAGCCGCCGGCCGGCCCGGGTTTTGCCGGTTTTGACAATATGAGGCGGGGCGGTTATACTGGCTCCGGGGTGATGAAAATAGAATTCTCACTTATAGTGTGCGTATACGAAAAAGAAGACCCTTTGCATTTCGCGCAGTGTATAAAGAGCATACTCAGCCAAACGGTCTTGCCGGACGAGTGGATAATGGTCAAAGACGGGCCGCTCGGCCCGGAGCTCGACGCGGTTTTGGCGGATATCCGCTTCCCGAAAGAGTTTAAGATCATCGCCCTGCCCGAAAATGTGACTCAGGGCCCGGCCCGCGCGGCGGGGGTTAAGGCCGCGTCGCACGGCCTTGTCGCCGTTGCGGACAGCGACGACATTTGCCTTCCGGACAGGTTTGAAAAACAGCTTGAAATGATGAATGACGACCCGGCCCTCTGCCTCGCGGGCGGGCAGATCGCCGAGTTTTCAAACGACCCGGATATCGCCGCCGCCGCGCGCATGGTCCCGCAGTCGCACGCGGATATACTGAGATTTATTAAAAGAAGGAACCCGTTCAATTCCATGACGGTCATGTTCAGGCGCGATATGGCCCTTAAAGCGGGCAATTACCGCCGGTTCCCGTGCTTTGAGGACTATGACCTGTGGGCCCGCATGATAAAAAACGGCGCTCTGTGCGCCAATCACCCCGACGTATTGGTCAAAGCGAGGGTCGGGGCCGGCATGTACGGGCGCAGAAGAGGCCTCTCCTATATTAGGTCCGAATGGCTCATGCAAAAGCAGCTCTTGGACCTCGGGTTCATAAACGCCGCCGGCTTTGCCGTTAACGCCGCCGCGCGGATACCCGTCAGGCTTCTGCCGGAAAAGGGGGTCAAAGCGGTGTATGACCGCTTCGCGAGAAAACGCTTTGACCCGGCCGAAACCGGAAAATGACCCTTGGAGATGTTGTTCCGGCCGGCGAAAAGGATAAGATGCCGCCGATTTGGAAATTAAAGAAACCTCTTTTGAAATATGATGCAGCATATGCGATCCTTACGGGGCTTCCCTTTGGTGCATAATATATCTGCATAATTCTCCGGTTTTTCTGCATTATTTATGTTATATTATATGCAGAAAGATTTTCGGAGGTGCTCAATGCGTGCATTTGATTATTCATTTTTGGAAAGCGGGCTGCTCCCCGCCGGACTTGTAAATACAGTCAGCGCCATCGCAAGACTGCGTGAACGCGAGAGTGAACGGAAGGACAGTTACCCTGATGTGTTCACCCGACTTGAGAGTATTGCGAGAGTTCAATCGGTCAAAGGATCGAATGCCATAGAGGGGATCGTGACAAGCGAACAGCGTATCAATGAAATCGTTAATCAGAACAGCGCGCCGCTCAATCACAATGAAGCGGAGATTGCCGGCTACCGCGATGCGCTTGATTTGATTCACACAGGTTTTGAAACATTGGACATTCGGGAAACCGATATTTTACAGCTTCACGAAATCATGTTGTCATACGCGCCGGTCAGCGGCGGCTCCTATAAACAATCGGATAACGTCATCATGGAGATCGACGCTTCCGGGCTTCGCCGAGTCAGATTTTCGCCAACGCCCGCTAAAGAAACCGCCGAAACAATGGAGCAGCTGGTTCTCGCGTATATGGACGCCCGAAGCAATTACAACATCAATCAGCTTCTTTTGATCCCATGCTTCATACTTGACTTTCTCTGCATTCACCCTTTCGCGGACGGCAACGGCAGAATGTCCCGCCTGCTCTCTCTGCTTCTTCTGTATAAAAACGGTTTTGACGCGGGGAAGTATATCTCGTTTGAAGAACAGATAAACAACGGCAAAGCCGATTATTACGAAGCTCTGCGGTTAAGCTCGGACAAATGGCACGACAGGCAAAACAGTTATTTCCCTTTTACAGAGAACTTCATCACCACTCTGCTTTATTGTTACAAGGAGCTCGATAAGCGGTTTTTGGCAGTGAACGCGAAGAAAGTCACAAAACAACAGCGTGTGGAAGCGACTGTACTGAACAGTCTGCTGCCGATTTCAAAACAAGAGGTCTGTTATATACTCCCCGACGTCAGCCCCACTACTGTTGAAGCGGCTCTTGCCGTTATGGTCAGGAATGGCGTGATTGAAAAAACAGGTTCCGGCAGAAATACGAAATACATCAGGAAAAAATGAAAACTCCATGAGTTGTAACGCAGACTCACGGGTCACAAACGGAAACATCAAAAGCATATCCCCGATTAAAATCAGAAGCCCCGTAGTCACTGATACTACGGGGTTTCCTGTGGTGGACGCTACCGGGCTCGAACCGGTGACCTCCTGCGTGTGAAGCAGGCGCTCTGACCTGCTGAGCTAAGCCTCCGTTTTATGCGGACTTGCCGCCGTGTCCGAAATGCGCGGCCGGATACTCGCGGCCGGGGATGTTTCATATTATAAGACCAATAAAGACATATTGCAATATTTATTTGCGCGCTTTGCTCCCCCTATGAGCGGCGGGGCGCGGCGGACGCCGGCTTCATCAGGCGTCCCGAATCGGGAATATTTTTTCGAGAGCGCCCGTATCCGGAGGAATCGATATCGGGTTGCCGGCCGCGCGAAGAGCGCTTGCCGTATCCTTGAGGCCGTTGCCGGTCACGACGGAAACGACGCGGGCGTTTTTTTCGATCAGCCCGTTTTTTGCGGCTTTTATCAGCCCCGCGGTCCCCGCGACGCCCGCCGGCTCGCCGAACACGCCGCTTGTTTGCCCCAAAATCTTCATGGCTTCCGAAATCTCCCCGTCGCTGACGTCCACGGTCAAACCGTTTGCTTCTTTAATGGCGTTTATCGCTTTGTCGGCGTTTCGGGGAATTCCCACGGCAATGGAATCGGCCGTCGTGTTTTCCTCAGACGGCTCAGGAGGGAGTCCCGTTTCCGCGGCCCTGTTGATGGGACGGCAGCCCTCGGCCTGGACGGATATCAGGCGCGGCAGTCTTTCGATACAGCCGGAAGCGAACATATCCTTAAAGCCCTTCCAGATCCCGGCGATGGTGCAGCCGTCTCCCACAGATACCGCGACGTAATCGGGGACCGCGAAACCCGACTGCTCCGCGATCTCGAAACTGACGGTTTTTTTCCCTTCGGAAAGATAGGGATTCACCGCCGCGCTGCGGTCGTACCAGCCGTATTTTTTTACGGCTTCGGCTGAAAGCCTGAAACACTCCGCGTATGTGCCGTCGACGGATATGACGACAGCGCCGAAGATAAGAAGCTGCGCGATCTTGCCCGAAGGGGCGCGGGAAGGGACGAAAATAACGCTTTTCATACCCGCGGCGGCCGCGTTTCCGGCCAAGGACGAAGCCGCGTTTCCGGTGCTTGCGCACGCTATGGTTTTTGCTCCCGCCTCAAAAGCTTTGGCTACAGCGACGGATGAGGCCCTGTCTTTCAGGCTTGAAGTGGGATTCAAGCCGTCGTCCTTGATTTTCAGTTCCTTAACGCCGATCTCACGGGCAAGCCGGCCGGCGTCGTAAAGAGGGGACCACCCCACGCGCAGAGGCGGCGCGGGGGTAGCGTCTTCGACCGGCAAAAACGGGCGATAACGCCACATCGACATATCACGGCAGTCCGACAAGGCGTTTTTCGACAGTAAAAACCGGATATACTCATAATCATACAGTATATCCGTAACGCCGCCGCAGACGCATGTTGTGAGGTTCGGCGCGGCCTCATATTTTTTTTTGCATTTGACGCATTCGGCGCATATCACATGCTTCACTTCAGCGGCCGCCCCTTTGTTTCACAGAGCCTCAAGCAGGCCTGTCGCCCTGTTGAATTCGTTTATCAGTTCGTCAAGCTCGTCTTTTTTCGCGCGGACGCTCTCCCAGGTCCCTTTCTCGTCGTACCAGAGCGCGTTGACCTCGTCCGCCGTCTTGCCCTGCTGTTCCGCCCATGTGTAGTATTTAAGGTTGTGCACCCTGCGTCGTTCGGGATAAGTCATCTCGAGCATGTTGTCCGCGCGTATGCCGAGCATATGCTCGCCGTGGGCCGCCGCCGCCGCATGACGCGAATACGCGCCTTCCTTTTCTCTCATTTCCTCAAGCCGCGAGCCGTACATTTCCGAGGAGTCGGTGAGCACGGTGGCCAGAACGTCGTTTTCCGTAAGCTCGAAATACTTTGCCGTTTTTATGCAGCAAATGATATTCGCGACGCCCGAAATGCCCGGAAGGTCGAGACGGGAAATGGTTTCCGGATCGACGCCCGCGTCGTTTTCAAGGTAACTCCTGCCTTCCGGCTCGCTTATCAGCCGAAACAGGCTCACGGCGTCTCTGTCGTCGACGGCTATGGCCAAGTCCGTGTTTTTGACATTGTGTATCCAGGGTATGTGTTTGTCGCCTATGCCCTCGATCCGGTGCGCGCCGAAACCGTTGTTCAAGATGGTTGGGCATTGCAGCGCTTCGCCGGCGGCGATCTTAAAACCCGGATAGATTTTCTTCAGGTGATCGCCGCAGGCTATGGTACCGGCCGAGCCTGTGGTGAAACAGGCGCCGAAAAACCTGTCGTTTTGTCTGCGCATAGTCTCAAAAGCTTCGGATAACGCGCCTCCTGTGACGTGATAATGCCACAGATAATTTCCCGGTTCTTCAAACTGATTGAATATCATGACGTCTCTGCGCGTCTCGCGAAGCTCTTTGACCTTGTCGAAAATTTCCTTGACATTGCTTTCCGTTCCCGGCGTGGCGATGACTTCGCCGGCGATATCCGAGAGCCAATCAAATCTTTCGCGGCTCATCCCCTCCGGCAAAACCGCAACGGAATCGACCGAAAGCAGTTTTGAGTTGAATGCCCCGCCCCGGCAATAGTTGCCCGTGGAGGGCCAAACGGCTTTTTGCAGGGTCGAATCGAACAGGCCCGTAACGAGTTTCGGGACCAGACAGCCGAAAGCGGCCCCGACCTTGTGACAGCCCGTGGGAAACCATTTCCCTACCAAACAAAAAATACGCGCCGGCACGCCCGTTAATGACGGCGGCAGCTCGATATAATTCGGGCCGCCGAAAAGCCCGCCTTTTTCTTTCGGTTCGTTTTTCCATGTTATCCGGAACAAATTCAGCGGATCGACGTCCCAAAGGCCGATCCCCTTCAGTTTTTCCCGTATTTTCAAAGGGACCGTCCCGGGGTCGCGCATTTGGGATAGGGTCGGTATGATGACGCCGTTATTTCGGGCTTTGTCAATGTTTTTCAGCAGGACTTCACGGTTGACCGTAAGATCGAGCAAAAAATCAGCTCCTTAAATGATGATGCCCCGATAAGTATGAGGTCCGGTCGGCGCGGGCCGGACAAAGCGGTATGCTTTACGGCCTTCGCTTTTTTTTCTTGTCGAATACTCCCGTTTTGCCCTCGCTGTCATTTTTGCCCGCGATATTCTCGAATTCAAGCAGCAGCTCTTTTTGCCGGGCGGTAAGGGTTTTGGGTATCTCAATGTTTACGGTTATGAATTGGTCCCCTCGGCCGCCTCCCCGCAAAGAAGGTATGCCTTTGCCCTTCAGCCTGAACACTGAGCCTGTTTGCGTGCCTTCGGGCAAGGTGTATTTTACATTTCCGTCTAAGGTAGGCACTTCAAGCTCGGCCCCCAGAGCAGCCTGCGTAAAACTGATCGGCATGGAAAACAAAACAGCCGTTCCGTCCCGCTTGAACTGAGGATGAGACTTGACCGATACGGTTATGAGCAGGTCCCCCGGGCCGCCGCCGCGCGAACCGGTATTTCCTTGCCCGCGCAGGGATATGGTTTGCCCGTTGTCTATGCCGGCCGGTATGTTCACCGCTATTTTGCGTTGTTTACGCACGCTTCCGCTGCCCCTGCAGTTTTGGCAGGGCTCTTTTATTATTTTGCCGGAACCGCCGCATCTCGGGCAGGCGCCGGTCGTTGAAAAAACACCGAGAGGCGTGCGCTGCTGAGTGCTGACCGTGCCTCTCCCGCCGCAATTCGCGCAGGTCTCGACGTCGGTGCCGGGCGAAGCCCCGGAGCCGCCGCAGGATTCGCATTCTTCGATTCTCGACAAGCTGATCTCCTTTGCGCAGCCGAAAGCCGCTTCCGTAAAAGAGATCGCTGCGGTCGCCCTTAAGCTGTCCCCGCGCCGAGGGCCGGTTTTTGCCCGCGCGCCGCCCCCGAAAATATCGCCGAAGCCACCGAAGATGTCGCTGAATATATCTCCGAACCCGCTGAAGTCGCCTGTAAAACCACCGGAGGAACCGAAGCCTGAAGGATCGAAAGCCGCGTGGCCGAATTGGTCGTATTTTGAGCGTTTTTCGGAATCCGAAAGGACTTCATACGCCTCGTTGATCTCCTTGAACCTCGCCTCGGCCTTCTTGTCTCCGGGGTTGAGGTCGGGATGGTTTTCTTTCGCGAGTTTCCTGAAAGCTTTTTTGACTTCGTCGTCCGCGGCGTTTTTTTTCAGCCCGAGCACGTCGTAATAATCACGCTTTTGATCCGCCATACAGCAATCTCCTCACCCGGGTCTTCCCGAAACGCCGGAGAGACCCGGAATACTCCGCGAGCCGGTCAATTATCCTTGTCGTTGTCGTCGACGACCTCGTAATCCGCGTCATAGAATTGCCCGTCCGAATCGGGAGGAGCATCGTCTTTTTGATCGGGGGGCTCATCCGAGGGGCCTTCGTTTTGAGGCTGATTGCTGTATATTTTTTCCGAAACCTTATAGAATGTTTGCGTCAAAGCCTCCGTCGCGGTTTTGATCGCCTCGGTATCCGAACCGGAAAGCGCCGCTTTGAGAGACTCGAGAGAAGCCTCGATCGCGGCCTTATCCTCCTCGTCGGTTTTGTCCTTCATATCCTCGAGAAATTTCTCGGTTTGATATACCATCTGGTCGCCGGAATTGCGTATATCGATCTCTTCTCTGCGCTTCGCGTCTTCCGCCGCGTATTGCTCGGCTTCGCGCACGGCTTTTTCTATATCCTCTTTTGACAGATTGGTCGAAGCCGTAATGGTTATGTGCTGTTCTTTGCCGGTGCCGAGGTCCTTGGCCGACACATTGACGATACCGTTGGCGTCGATGTCGAAAGTGACCTCGATCTGAGGTACGCCGCGGCGGGCGGGCGCTATGCCGTCGAGATGGAATCTGCCGAGGCTCTTGTTATACTGCGCCATCTCGCGCTCGCCCTGCAGCACGTTAACTTCAACACTGGTCTGGAAATCAGCGGCGGTGGAGAACACCTGGCTCTTTTTGGCGGGGATGGTGGTGTTGCGCTCTATGAGTTTTGTGAAAACGCCGCCCAAAGTCTCAATGCCGAGCGACAGCGGAGTAACGTCGAGAAGCAGTATGCCCTCAACGTCGCCGCCGAGCACGCCGGCCTGAATGGCGGCTCCTATGGCGACGCATTCGTCGGGGTTTATGCCTTTAAAACCGTCTTTGCCGGTAATGCTTTTTACGGCGTCCTGAACGGCCGGGACCCTTGTTGAGCCGCCGACGAGCAAAACTTTCGAAAGCTGGCCTGTGGTAAGACCGGAGTCGGCGAGGGCCTGTTTGACCGGTCCCATGGTTTTTTCCACCAGATGGTGCGTGAGTTCATTGAATTTCGCCCTCGTGAGCGTAGTGTCCAAGTGTTTGGGCCCTGTGGCGTCCGCTGTGATATAGGGCAGGTTTATGTTTGTGGAAGTGACGCCGGAGAGTTCTATTTTCGCCTTTTCAGCCGCTTCTTTAAGACGCTGCATGGCGACCTTGTCCGCGGAGAGGTCGACCCCGTATTCCTTTTTGAAAGTGTCTGACAAAAACTGCGTGACACAGGCGTCAAAATCGTCTCCGCCGAGGCGGTTGTTTCCCGCCGTTGCCAATACCTCGATGACCCCGTCGCCTATCTCAAGCACCGACACGTCGAAAGTGCCGCCGCCGAGGTCGTATACCATAATTTTCTGGTCGGTTTCTTTATCGAGCCCGTAGGCCAAAGCCGCGGCCGTGGGTTCGTTTATAATGCGCTTTACGTCGAGCCCCGCGATCTTCCCCGCGTCTTTTGTGGCCTGCCGCTGGCTGTCGGTGAAATACGCCGGCACGGTTATGACGGCTTCTTTTACAGCCGCTCCCAGATATGCCTCGGCGTCCGCCTTCAGTTTTTGCAGTACCATGGCGCTGATTTCCTGCGGCGTGAAGTTTTTGTCGTCCACGTTCACCTTGAAGTCGCTTCCCATCTCACGTTTGATGGAGCTTATCGTGCGATCGGGATTTGTTATTGCCTGGCGTTTCGCGACCTGCCCGATCATACGCTCGTTTGTTTTTGAAAAAGCCACGACCGAAGGAGTCGTGCGGTTTCCCTCGGCGTTGGAGATAACTACAGGCTCGCCGCCTTCCATAACAGCCACGCAGCTGTTTGTCGTTCCCAGATCTATACCTATTATTTTGCTCATTGCGAATTCCTCCCGTATTTCTTTATCGAGTATTTATCAAATGCTTTTTGTCCCGAAACGCATTGCTCAGTTTGCGACCTTCACCGAGGCGAAGCGTATCACCCTGTCACCCATTTTAAAGCCTTTTTGCAGTTCTTCCACTATTATCCCTTCCTCGGCCGAGTCGTCTTCCACATGCAGGAGCGCGTCGTGCAGCAAAGGATCGAATTGTTTGCCCACGGCTTCTATCTCGACGACTCCGAATTTCTCCATTATCTCAAGCATCTGCCGGAGTATCATCTCAACGCCCTTGCGGTACGCCTCGTCTTTTGTTTCCTGAGCCAAGGCGCGGCTCAAATTGTCATATACCGGTAAAAAATTCTTTACCGTATCGCTCCGCACGTCCGAATATATGTTTTCACGCTCTTTCATGCTGCGTTTTTTGTAGTTGTCGTAGTCGGCCGCGAGGCGGAGAAATTTATCTTTTTCCGCGGCAAGCTCCGTTTCAAGCGCCGCTTTTGATGCTTCATCGGCCGCGGGTTCCGGATTTGTCTGTTCCGGAGCCTCCGCCGGCGGCTCCGGTTTTACCTCGTCGCCGATCGTGACGCCTTGGTCTTCCGCCGGTTCGGTCTGCGGTGCGTCTTTCTTTTTACTCAACTGCGTCATCTCCTTTTATCATAAGTTTGTCAAAGCCTCGCGCGGCCTCGCCGTTTGTCTCGAAAACGCGGCTCAGTCCGGCCGCTATACAGCTGAGCTTGGCCGCCAGTTTTGAGTAATCCATGCGCGTAGGGCCTACGACTCCGATAAGGCCCTGTATATTGTCGCCGGCGTTGTATCCCGCCAGTATCACGCCTGAATCTCTCAGTTCTTCCGCGACGTTCTCCGGGCCGATCATAACTTTCACGTCTTTTGCGTCGCCCGCTTCGGTCAGCTTGATCAAATGATCTTTTTCGGACAGCCAGCTCAATACCTTATGCGCCTTGTCCGGGTCCCTGTACTCGGGAAGCCGGAGCAGATTGGCCCCGCCGGTTATATATGCCTCCGCGGTCTGCCCTTCGGACAGTATCTCGATAGCGAAACCGGCAATAACGGAAACAAAACCTTTTGTGTCGTTTGCGGCGCGCTCCGCCGCGTTTATAACGACAGGGGTGATGCCGGCTTCGGTCACGCCGGTGAAATTGGCGTTGGCCAGGGTCGAGAGTTTTTGCATCACGCTCTGCTCGACCGAGATGGGAAGGCGAACGAGCTTGGTTTTGACCGTGCCGGAGGTCAGCATGGCGACGATTATGAAGGTATGCGCGTCTATATATATCAGGTCAAAGCGTTTTATTACCGCCGGCGACGGGGAGGCCAGCGATAAAGCGGGATATTCCGTAAGCTCGGAGGTAACGCTTCCGATGTCGGCAAGCAGCTTGTCAAGCCGGTTCAGCTTTTTGTCCAAATTCCGGTTTATCGTTTCCGCTTCGAGCTGCGAGAGCCGATGCCGCTCCATGAGTTCGTTGACATACAAACGATACCCGGCGGGAGTGGGGACTCTGCCGGCCGACGTATGCGGCTGCTCGAGATATCCTCCCGCGGTAAGCTCGGCCAATTCATTCCTGATCGTGGCGGAGGAGAGATTGAAGCCTGATTTTTCGGACACCGACTTGGAGCCGACGGGCTCCGCCGTGGTTATATATTCGTCGATGACCGCCGCCAATATTTTTTTCTTTCGCTCGCTGAGTTCCAACGCGGTCACCAACTTTCAGCACTTGACAAAAGCAGTTGCCGGCACTCCGACGCCGCGAGTGCTAATTTATCATTAAAAACACTTAATGTCAATACCCGGCTGAATGAATTGACAGTTTATTCATAAATGATACAATGTGGGCATAGTGTTTCGGGGCTGCCGGCGCAAGAGAGGAAATGAGTTTTTATGAGAAAACGATTGATAACAGTTTTTACAGCGTTCCTGTTACTCGCTCAGGCTGCCTGCGGGACGGCCCCGGGCCGGCCGGACCCGACGCCGGGACCGCCTGAGGAGACCCGGACCCCGGCGCCGCCGCCGGCTCCGAAAAAAACGCCCGCTCCGGGGCAATTTGTTTTCACGCGTGAAAACTTCCCGAGGACGGACGGTTCGACCACTCAAATACCGCTCGGAGAGGCGATAGCCTGCGTTCTCTTGGGCGAGAGCCGGGCGGAGATCGCCGATCTCATAATGTTTAACCGGACGAGCCAAAGCCTCCGGAATCTCAGTTGGAATTATTGCGATATAATTCTCATCGCCGAGCCGCCCGCGGATGTTTTACGTTTTTCGGAGCATGACGGTTTTGAGCCGGAGATGGCGCATATATCCACAGACGCTCTGATTTTCACCGTAAACGCCGAAAATCCGGTCGATTCTCTGACCGCAGAGCAGATAAGGGATATATATGCCGGCGAGATAACGAACTGGTCGGAGGTCGGAGGCTTTGATGTGCCGATCATCCCGTTTCAGCGCAACGAAGAGTCCGGCTCGCAGGCGGCGATGCGGAGCCTTGTAATGAAAGAGCGTGATATGATGAAACCGCCGATCGATTTTATTTACGCTTCCATGGAGGGGCTTATGGAGGCTATGCAGGCATTCGACGGTTCCCGGGGCGCGTTGGGTTACACGATGTATTATTACGCGAACGACATGGAAATGGCCAAAGGGCTGAAAATAATCGCCGTTGACGGGACGGCGCCCGGCGCGGAGACCATACGCTCCGCTATGTATCCGCTGCGAGTCAACAACTATGCCGTCATAGCAAAATCAGCCGCCGAGGACAGCCCGGAGCGTATCATGCGGGACTGGCTGCTGTCGGACGAGGGGCAAAGACTCA
This sequence comes from Oscillospiraceae bacterium, assembly GCA_009782435.1. Classification (GTDB taxonomy): domain Bacteria; phylum Bacillota; class Clostridia; order Oscillospirales; family Oscillospiraceae; genus WRJA01. The sequence goes on along the minus strand of WRJA01000024.1, from coordinate 9,709 downwards.
TAGAAAGTCAAGGTTATGTGCCGGTCACGGCTTTGAACGGCGCGGGGCAATAAAAATGAAAAAGCTTATTATTCTGTGTCCGGTCCTCATTTTGGCGCTCGGCGCCTGTTCGCTTCCGTTTTTTTCTTCGGCGCCGGAGGATACTCCGCCCGCCGGGGAATCCTATGCGCCGGAAGCTTCGGTTTTTGCAGACCCGGCCGATCCCGGGCCCTCCGCCGTGTACGCCGATTGGTCAAAACTGACGGGATATGAAGCCCCCGATGAGATCTATACCCGGCTGTCGGAAAAGCGATTGGAAGAACTCTATCCTTCCGGCGGTTACGGCAGGCTTTTGCCCTATGAAGGCGAAAAACTGTATTCCGCGCAAGACGGGTGGCAAATCGGCTCGAAAAGAGGTTTTGTCACCGAATACGGCCTGATCGTAACCGACGCCGTATACTCCGGCATATCGCCGCTGTACCGCGACGACGAAAACGGCTATTCGTGCGATGCGGATATGTACGTCATATCCGTATACCGTGAAGCCGAGGAACCCGGCTTCGACAGTTACGAGATGTACGCGATAGCCGCCTCAAACGGGAGTTGGGTCACGGGATTTGATTTTACCGGCGTTTATTACCTGAACGACAAAAACGCCGCGGTCGGGATCATCGACGCCCTGAACAATCATTTGGTTTGGTATGACAATAACGGAAAGATCATATTTGACAGCCGCGATTTCGAGGAACTCGAAGAGCTCGCGCCCTGGACTTTGGCTTGGGGGGCAAATAAATTCAAAGACGGGTGGTGTCCCGTTTCGCTTGAGTCCGGCGGATACGGTTACATCGACCTTGAAGGCCGCCTGATGCGCTCGGCTGTCCCGAATGAACCCGACGGCGCGTCCGGCGGGGAGCCTCCGCCTGTGCTGATTTTCGAGTATGCCGAAGCTTTCAGCGAGGGCTTGGCGCCGGTGTCGCAAAACGGGTCATACGGATTTATCGACGTCTCCGGAAACCCGGTCACAGCGACGGCGTATACGAGCGCTTTCGGATTTTCGGACGGAAAAGCCTTGGTTTGTGAAGGCGGCAAATATTATGCCGTCGACAAGAACGGCGGCGTTTTGTTTGAATTTCCCGCGGGCGGGTCGGTATATCCTCAAATGACAGGAGGAAAACAATATTATAACTATATCCCGAATGCCGTTTATGAGCCTGTTTGGTATGATACCGACTTTAAGCCGGTGGAAACAGAAGGCAAAGCCGCGCAGCCGGTCTACGGGACGGATGCTTTCAGCATCGAAACGGATGAGGGAGTCATGATCCTGCGCGACGGAAAAACAGTGCTTTTACCGGGAGCGGAATCAGTGTACAGCGCCGGGAAAAGCGGTATCGCGGTCGCGTGGATGAAAGACGGCGGTTTTACGGTTTTTGACGCCGAAGGCGAACCGATCGCCGAAACGGGAGAAAACTACTCCGTCATATTCACGGATATCGTGACCGGGCGGGAATACATTTTCTTTTACGATGAAAACAGCGTCGGCAAGGCCTGTGACCCGGAAACGGGAGAGTATGTTACAAACGTCACCGGCGCTCCGATAAACGGGCTTTTCCCCTGCGGCGACTCATTGACGACGGGATATAAAAACTCCGGCAACGAATGGATATTCCGCATAAGGCTCGATATTTCGGATTGAGAAAAGCCGAAAATGCTCAGCCGAGCGATTCCCGGGCGGTTTCGAGCGCGATCTCCATCATGTCGCGGAAACCGTCCTGCCGCTCCGCAGCGGAGAGGCCCTCGCCCGTGAAAATGTGGTCCGAGATCGTCAAAATACTCAGCGCGGATTTTTTCGCGGCCATCGCGGTGAGGTAGAGCCCCGCGGTCTCCATCTCAACGGCGAGCATGCCCATGTCTTTATATTGCTTGCCCGCGTCCGTGTTCGCGTTGTAGAACTGATCGGCCGTGAACACCTGCCCCGCCATGGCGCGAACGCCGTTTCGCTCGGCGATCTCAACGGCTTTGCGCAGCAAATGCCAGCTCGCCGTTGCCGAGAGCGTTCCGGGGAACCGGTATTGGGCGGCGTAATTTGAGTTTGTGGACGCGCCTATGGCTATGACCACGTCCCTGAGTTTTATGTCGTCGCCTATCCCTCCCGCCGAGCCGATGCGGATGATCGTGTCGACGTCAAAAAAATTATACAGCTCAAAAGCGTAAAGACCCATCGAGGGTATCCCCATGCCGCTGCCCATGACGGACAGCTTTTTCCCCTTGTAACTGCCGGTGTAGCCGAGCATGTTTCGCACGGTGTTGAAGCAGATCGGGTCTTCAAGGTAGTTTTCCGCCACGAATTTCGCCCGCAGCGGGTCGCCGGGCATCAAAACGGCTTTGGCAATGTCTCCTTTGTTCGCGGCGTTGCACTCAGACGGAACTATCATTTTCATTCTCCTTTTCAGATTTATTCAAAAAGGGCCGCTATGCTTTTCTCGTACGGCGGCCGGCAGATACCTTTTTGGGTCACTATGGCCGTTATCAGCGCATTGTCCGTTACGTCAAAAGCCGGGTTGTAGCATTTCACACCGGCGGGAGCCATGGGTTTGGTGTAGAATTTGTTTTTGATTTCATCCGGGTCTCTCAGCTCGATTTTGATATCCCCGCCTGTTTTTGAGTTCAAATCTACAGTCGAGGTCGGCCCCAAAACATAAAACGGCACGCCGAAGTGTTTGGCGAGAACAGCGACGCCGAGCGTCCCGATCTTATTCGCGGTGTCGCCGTTTGCCGCCACCCTGTCGCAGCCGACGAAGCACGCGCCGATCAAACCGCTTTTCATGACCGAGGCCGCCATGTTGTCGCAGATCAGGGTAACGTCGACGCCGGCCTTATGCAGTTCATGACAGGTGAGTCTCGCCCCTTGCAAAAGCGGCCTTGTTTCGTCCGCGAACACCTTGAATTTCATGCCTCTTTCGGCGCCGAGCAGTATGGGGCCCAGCGCCGTGCCGTATTCGGACGTGGCCAAAGGGCCGGCGTTGCAGTGGGTGAGTATCGTGTCGCCGTCTTTTATCAGGGCAAGCCCGTTCTCGGATATCGCTTTGCACATTTCGATATCCTCGTTTCTTATGTCGATGCTCTCTCTGCGCAGCAGTTTTTTTATCTCGGCAACGGGAAGCCCGGCGTTTTTTTTCGCGGCCTCAAGCATTCGTGACAAAGCCCAGCCGAGATTTACCGCGGTGGGCCTTGATGAATTCAGATGATCCGCGTCTTCGGTCAGAATTGACAAAAATTCCGCCGTGTTATCCGTTTTTGTTTTATTCGCGAGCGCGCTGAGGCAAAAGGCGGCGCAGATGCCGATGGCGGGCGCGCCCCTCACTCTCAGGCTGTATATCGCCTCGAACATCTCTTCTTTTGTTTTCAGCGTGACCGAACGCTCTTCGTTCGGCAGGAGAGTCTGGTCGATGATGATAACGCCGTCTCCCGAGACCGTGAACGCAACATTGTCCATTTATATCCCGCCCTTCAGATCATAATGGTGTCCCGGCGTCGAACCGGGGAAAGGAGTCGCTGAAAATGAGCATAAACGAGCTTAAAAGAGAGGTCTTGAAATACTATGTCCGCGCGTATGAGGAGAAGCTGATATCCGGCACGAGCGGCAACGCGAGCGCTTTTTCCCGGAAAAAAAATGTTATGGTCATCACCCCGAGCGGAGTTGATCCCGCGGATTTGACCGAGAGCGGCATGGTCGTCGTCTCTTTTGACGGCAAAGTGCTCGAGGGCGCGGGCGCGCCCTCCTCGGAGTGGATGATGCACGCTTTGATATACCGCGCCGTGAAAGAGGCAAAAGCCGTATTGCACACGCATTCCGCTTTTGCCGCCGCGTTCGCGGTCGCCGGGCAAGCCGTTCCGGAGCTTCTGCCGGAGACGGCCTTATATCTGAAAGGCGGCGTGCCTGTTTGCGGATACGCTCCCGCCGGGACGTTCGAGCTTGCCAAAATCGTTTCCGAAACACTAAAGACCTCCACGGCCTGCCTCATGCGAAACCACGGCGTTGCAGTATACGGTCAAAATCCGAAAAACGCCTATATGCGCGCGGTGTGCGCGGAGGAGACGGCGAAGATTTGTTTTTATGCAAAGCTGCTTGCCGGAGGCGAAGCCTGTATGACTCCGCAGGCGCCTTAAATCAAGTATATCACAAAAGCGGCATACTGCAACAAGGAAGAGGCCCGGAAGGAAGAGGCCCGGGAGCTCCGCGCCGGTTATTCAGTTATTGACAACGGCGGCTTTTCATGTAAAATGTATATATAAAATTTATTGGAGGAAGAACAAACATGAAAAGATCAAGTTTCAAAAAAGCGACGGCAGCTTTGCTCGCTATGGTTTTGCTCTTGTGTTTGGCCGCATGCGGCGGCGGCTCGACATCCGGCGGCTCGTCGACAGGCGGCGGCTCATCGACAGGCGGCGGTTCGACGACAGGCGGCTCATCGACCGGCGGCGGCTCGACATCCGGCGGCTCATCGACCGGGGGAGCGCCGGCGGAAAATCTGCCGACTTACAAGATCACTTACGCATCGAACGACGCTCCCGGTTCATGGCGCTATGATTTGGTGGAAGAGATATTCGCCAACATGATGGAAGAAAAAACGAACGGCCGCATTACGGTGGAGCTTTATCCGAGCGGCTCGCTTGCCAGGCCCGGAGAGCTTCTTACGGCGGTGAAAAACGGCACTGTCGACTCCGGACAGGACAGCTTCACTCGTTATTCCGGCCAATACCCGTATTATGAACTCTTCACCATGCCCGGCTGGGTTTTCAACTCCTTTGAAGATTTCAACGCGACGGCCACTCAGTATGTGAAAGAATTCCCCGACGCGTCAGCGAAGGATTTTAAACTGATCGTCGTTTGCGACGCCGGCCAATTCGGACTGGTTTCCACAAAGCAGATAAACACCATAGCGGACATCAGAGGAAAAGCCGTCCGCAACACGGCGAGCTTCATACCGCTCTTCGATAAGCTCAACGCGAGCAGCGTCGACGTCGCTTCCGGAGATTTCTATGAATCGCTCCGCCTGAACCTCATCGACGCCATCACCACAAACAATCACGCGATCCCGACCTTCCATCTCGAAGAGATCTGCGTGTCATTCACTTCGCTGCCCATCATACACGCCGACTTCGCGATATTCATGAGCCAAGAACTCTTCGATTCTTTCGACGCGGAACTGCAGGCGCAGGTCGATGAAGTTTGCGAGGGTATGAAGAAGGTCGTATTGGATTATATCCACACCGTCACCAACGAAGCGAAAAAAGTCACATTGGAGTCGAACCCGAATTTCGTATTCCTCGATTTCAGCAACGACGACATCAAGGAACTGACCGAAACGGCGCAAAGCCTTCTGACCGATAAAGCGGCCGCTTTGGATTCGGCCGGACTCAAAGGCACCGAAGCGTATAACTGGATACAAGCGCATCAGTCCAAATAATACTCCGTATCTTTAGTAATGAATTGGGCACCTGCAAGGTGCCCAATCTCAATATTTTTATTCAATAATGATTAAACGGAGAATTGCTATGATACACAAAACACTTGACAGATTCACCGCGGCAGTCGCCAAACTTTCTTCCGTCGTGCTCATCGTTGTCGCTCTTTTTACTCTTGTAAATATTATAAGCCGGGCCGTTTTCAACACTTCGGTCTCCGGGGCCATAGAGGTCGTGCAGTACGGCATGATGATCTGCGTGGGCCTTATTCTCTGCCGAACGGGGTTCAACAAACGTCACATTGCGGTCACCATATTGATAGACAAGTTCCCCGCGCGTCTTGCCGGTTCTTTTCGCGCGGTGACGACGCTTATCACCACCGTTGTTTTCGGCTATGTTTCCTATTACTTTTTCAAGGAAATAGGCGAGATGGCGGAAGGGGGAAGGGTCAGTGAGATACTTCACTTCCCGTATTGGACGATGTATTTGATAATGGCGATCTGTTTTCTGATGGCCACCGTGATTTTCATTTACCTGACTGTTACGTGGTGCATCGGCTTATTCGCCCCGCCCGAAAAAAACGTCGCCGGGAAAAAAGACGAGGATGTTGATATCGAGGCGCAGTTGAGCTAAAGACAAGTACAAAAGGAGAATCGGATAATGCAATCATCTGTAATAATCGGCCTTATCGGACTTATAATATTCATTGTCATGCTTTTCACGGGGCTGCCGGTCAGCGTTTCCATGATGCTTTGCGGTACTGTGGGCTGCATGTTCTTTCTTCGAACGCCGATGTCCGCTGTCACGATACTTTCCGACAATGTCCTCGGAACGTTTACAAGCTACACGACCTCCGTGTGCGCCATGTTTATGCTTATGGGGGATCTCGCCTCGGAATCGGGAATTGGGCGAGGTCTTTTTGAGACCATACAAGCGCTCACCGGCAGCCGCAAGGGTATTTTAGCCAGCGCAAGTCAGGTCGTCTGCGCGATTTTCGGAGCCATATGCGGTTCCGGATCGGCGACGGCGTCCATGATGTGCCGCGTCGCGTATCCCGAAATGGTCAGATTCAACTATAAAACTTCCATATCAACGGGATGCATAGCGTCCGGCGCTTCCCTTGCGACGCTTATCCCTCCGAGCCTGCCGCTCATAGCGTACGGGCTCGCCACGAACACATCCATAGGAAAACTCTTTCTCGCGGGCATACTGACCGGCGTTATGCTTATGGTGTGTTTTATTATCGTGATACAGATATGGTGCGTTGTTGACCCGTCCGCCGCTCCGGCGTCCGTGAAAACGACTCTCAAAGAAAAGATCCAAGCGCTCAAGAACGGCTCCTTGGTCCAGATCGTCCTTCTGTTCGCGCTTGCGATGGGCGGTATCTTCGCCGGCTGGTTCACGCCGACGGAAGCGGGAGTGGTCGGCGTGGCCGGCATAGTGCTTCTTTTGCTGCTCACCCGGAAATTCACTTGGAAGATATTATTCAGGGCGATCGAAAACACTATCATCATGTCCGGCGTTTTGTACTGCCTGCTCGCCGGAGCGACAACTTTCGGCAAGTTCTTCACGCTGTCGCGCATTCCGGTCGAGCTCGGCCTTTTGGTGGAGAATCTGCATGTGCCGGCGCTGCTCGTAATATTCATCATCACGATCATCTATCTCGTGCTCGGATGCTTTATCGACGTTTTGCCGCTCATGCTGCTGACCGCGCCTATTTTTCTGCCGGTCATCCAAACGCTCGGCTACGATCCGCTTTGGTTCGGCGTATATGTTGTCGTGATAATGGGACTCGGCGCGATAACGCCGCCGGTCGGAATGAGCTGCTATATCACCTCAAGTGTTTCCGGGGTAGAGCTTCAGACCGTGTTCAAAGGCGCCTTGCCTTTTATCATAGCGTTTGTGGCCTGCGCGATGCTGATGGCGATCATACCCGGCGTAGCCACCTATTTACCGCACGCTTTAATGTGACGGGCGCGTCAATTTGAGACGTGCGTTTACGCCCCGTGCAAATACCGGCGCAGCTGCGCGATGAGTATGTCTGTGTCGAGCGGTTTGCCCACATGGCCGTCCATGCCGGCTGCAAGGCATTTGTCGACGTCTTCCCTGAACACGTTTGCGGTCATGGCGATTATCGGCACGGTTTTCGCTTCCGGCACGTCGAGTTCCCGAATGGCGCGAGTCGTCTCATACCCGTCCATTTCAGGCATCTGAACGTCCATGTATATCATTTCATATTTTTGCGGCGCTTCCCTGAACATCGAAAGAGCCTGCGCGCCGTTTTCGGCGCACTCCACGATAAGGCGCGTGGGTTCGAGAAGCGCTGTTACGATCTCGCGGTTTATCTCAATGTCATCCGCCAGCAAGATCGTGTGTCCGGAAAAGTCGAGTGTTTCTTCGCTTTTTTTCAAATCCGGATTAGCATCCCTTTTTATATCCGCAAACTCTTTGATCAGGTCAATGACGTCGGACGCGAATAAAGGTTTTCTGAGGAATCCGGCTTTGGATTCATCTTCAGCGGCGCTCCTGCCGACAGACGACAGCAGCATTACGATCATCGCTCGATTTGATTTTGCCCTGATCTGCCGGGCGAGTTCCGGGCCGCTTATGCCGGTCAGCTCCGGAGCGAGGAAATAAATGCTGTACTCAACGTCTTTTTCAAGTATTTCCAAGGCTTCCCGGCCGCTCCCCGCAGTCACGCAGTTAATACCGAGGCGTTCGGATAAACCGGTAAAAAAATCGCGGACTTCCGGTTCGCCGTCAACCGCAAAAATGCGGACAGCGCTTTTGTCAATTTCTTCGGCAAGTTCGGGTATCGAGGCGTTTTCATCCCGGCCCAACAGTATTTTTAACGTGAACGTCGTTCCTTTTCCCAATTCGGAATCGACCCAAATCTCCCCGTCCATCATTTCGACGATGCGCTTTGAGATCGCAAGCCCCAGCCCCGTGCCGCCGAATTTCCGGGAGGTGTCTGTTTCAGCCTGTTCATATGAATTGAACAGGCGTGATTTTTGTTCTTCGGTAACTCCTATTCCGGTGTCCGCGACGCTTATTTGCAAAATACACAATCCGCCCTGCTCCGTCGACAAAAGACGGGAGACAAGCCGGATGACGCCTTCTTCGGGAGTGAATTTAACGGCGTTGGAGAGCAGGTTGGTTATGACCTGCGCGAGCCTTTGATCGTCGCCGATCAGAATACCCGGTATGCGGCTGTCGATGTCGACATATAGCTTCTGCTTTTTTTCTTCCGCGCGCAAACTGATGACATTGACTGTTTTTTGCAGCATTTTTTCGAAGTTGAAGCTGACGGACGACAATTCGAGTTTATTTGCCTCGATCTTTGAGAAATCGAGGATGTCGTTAACGATGCCTATCAGATGATCGGAGGCGTCGTCTATCCTGTTTAAGGCGTAGTCTTTTCTTTCGATGTCGTGCGCCGAAAGACCGATTTGAGTCATGCCGATGATAGCTCCCAGGGGCGTTCTGATCTCATGCGACATATGCGCTAAAAAATCGCCCTTCGCTCGGCTGGCGTTTTCCAGTTCCCGGCGCAGTTTGACTGTTTCGGTGATATCGTCCGTACTGCCCGCAACGCCGATGATTTGTCCCTTTTCGTCGAATATCGGCATTGTGTTTGAACTGAAAATATCGCCGCCTATCACGCCCGTCCAGTCCTGCGGGCCTTCGAGGAATGTTTTTTCCACGCTTTCGATAATATCCAAGTGCCTGTTCTTTTGCCGCGCCAGTTCAAGTTTTTTGCCTTCCAAAAAGTCCGGCGTTACGCCGATCTTTTCCAAATACCGTCCTTTGAAGGTAGTGATCGTTCCTTCTTTGTCAACGCTCCAGATCACTCCCTTGTAGTTGTTCATAACAGCTTCCCACTCGGCGCTGCGTTTCATAATCAGGCTTTCAAGCTGATTGCGTTCAATGGCGTCGGCGATCATAAAGCTTCCGGACCTCAGAACGGTTTGCTCGTCTTCGGAAAAAATCCTCTCGCTGTGACAGTCGTCGAACCTGATCATTCCCCAAAACTCGTTGTGGACAAAAACAGGCGCCATAAAAACGGACAAAACATCGGACATGCCGAGACGCGATCGCGCCTGCGGCGGCAGATCCTTCGTTTTGCTGTTGATGCAGCTGCCTTTAGAGAGAGTTTCCTCAATGAATTGTATATTTTCATCGCATACTATGGTACCGCTGCCTTCGGGGTCTGTTTGACATGCCGAGTCGCTGTGCCACTCGATGATCCGGGAAGCGAAGATTT
>WRJA01000023.1 GCA_009782435.1 Oscillospiraceae bacterium | reverse complement strand
AAGGTTGATGAAAACAAAGCAAAATACAATAGCTTTTATTGTTGTCGTGGCGCTGTCCCTTCTTTCGGTAATACACACCTACACCCTCGTCAACATTGACGCGTGGCTTCTTCCGCGCGCTTTAAGCTATGTAATACTCATCCTCTCGCTTGTCGGTACGATAAAATCCATACTGGACGGCAGAAAAAGTGACGGTGATTCAGTCAAGGATAAAGATGCCAGAATTTTTAAACCGGAGGAACTGCGCCCGTTATTGGAGATGACCGCCTGGCTCGTTGGGGTAGTGGTTGCAATATATATCTTCGGGTTTTATCCGTCGATATTCATATTCACTTTTACGTACATGAAAAGACGCAAGCGCAGTTGGCTCACGACTGTTATCTATTCGGTCGCACTGACTGCGTTTTTATATTTAGCGCTGCGCATCGGCATGTCGGCCAGATTGTACGAAGGAATACTGTTTATGAGAAGGTTCTGAAGCGGGGGCCGCATAAAAATTACATAATGCGTTTATGTAAAAATACACACAAATATTTATTTTTTAGCGGGAGAGTTTTGCCATGTCCGATCGAAATATTAAACGCTATGAAGACTTGCTCGAGACGATCAAAACAAGAAGAAGCACCCGTGAATTCAAACCGGACGCTTTTCCCGACGAATATATCGAGATGATGCTGGAAGCGGCCCGCTGGGCGCCGTCGGGAGCGAATTCGCAGCCCTGGAGTTTTATTGCGGTAAAAGACCCCGAGGTCCGGGATCGGCTGTTCAAGGCGTATGTTGAGATCAATATGGATTTTATTTTTTGGCATGAACAGCAGCGCCGCCGGGAGCTGCGCCATCCGGCTTTTCAAACAGATGAAAGCGATCCGGAAGAAGCTCTTAAAAAAAAGCAGAGCCGGAGGCAATGGCGCGACGCTCCGGTCATTATTGCGGTGGTCTGCGACGGACGGAAGCAGTGGGGCACAGTGCTGGGCGCGCACACCTTTTCTCTGCATCAGCCGCATCTGGACACCGCGGAAGGCAACGCCAATCTGCTGATACAACTGGCGGCCACAGCTTTAGGGCTATCCACCCAATGGGTCAGCATCCACATACAGGAGCCTTTCAAGGAGATATTGGGGATTCCCGCTCCGTTGGTGCTGCAAACCTTGATCCCGGTCGGATATGCCGCAGCCGAGGGCAAGGCGATACGGGAAGATTTGGAGGGGCTTGTCCATTATGACCGATATGACATGAGCAAACATTTGGACAATCGCCAAATGCTTGAGCGCTTGGAAAAACTGCGCGGTAAAACCGCCGCTCCGTACAAGGTCGTGATCTGACCGCCGGGGTTTTGAAGAATATGCGCCCGCTTATTCGAAACAGAACAAGCTGCCCCGGATTCGACGGATTCGGGGCGGTTTTTCGGCTTTATTCAAACAGAACGAGGAGAAGATAAATGGCGGAAGAAATCGCGCGCGGCATATATAAGCTGGACATACCCTTGTTCGGCAGCCCGCTTAAGAATCTTAACAGTTATTATATCAGCGATCCGAACAGGGGCCTTCTTATCGACACGGGCTTTAATTCGCGCTCCTGCCTTGACGCAATGAAAAAAGAGTTGAGCGCGCTTTCGATCGACATGGAAAAGACCGATATTTTCATTACGCATATGCACGCTGACCACGTTGGGCTGTCGCAAGAGCTTGCGACGGAAAGTACAAAAATATTCATGAGCCCGACCGATAAGGTATATTTGGAATCGTTATTTCTTTCAGACGTCAATGAACGGCTTGCGGCGGAATACACTTCTGAAGGCTTCCCGCCGGAGGAATTCGAAGACTCAATGAAAAACAGTCCGATGATGAGAGTCAGCCCGGCAAAACATGCGAGGTTTTTCGGAATTAATGACGGCGATATACTGAACTGCGGCGATCATGAACTCACTTGCATTTCGACGCCCGGTCATACGCCGGGCCATACGTGTCTTTATTGCGGGGATAAAAAGCTTATGTTTCTCGGAGATCATGTATTATTTGACATAACGCCGAATATTGTCAGATGGCCGGGTTTTAAAAATTCGCTAAAAGAATATCTGGCAAACTTAAAAAAAATCAGCAGCTATGATACAGATATCGCACTGCCCGCCCACCGCGCGGTTGACTGCTCGGTAAAAGAGCGGGCGGAAACGATCAAAAAGCATCATGAAAATCGCCTGAGTGAGGTTTCCGAAATCATCCGAGACGACCCCGGGATTACAGCATACGCTATTGCCGGCCGGATGCAATGGGATATACGCTGTGATTCGTGGGAAGATTTCCCGCCCGTACAAAAAATGTTCGCGGTGGGCGAAACTTTAGCGCATATCGATTATCTGTACGGTGCATGTGATATTGCGATCGAGGAGCGAGGAGGCGTTAATTATTATTTTCCCCGCGTGTAAAATACAAACGCGCGCGTATCATAGCCCCTTTCGCGTTGACAGAGTTTTCGAAATAAGCTACAATAAAAAGCGAAATACCGAGCGACGGTTTCCTCGCGGCAGGTCAATTATTTTTATTAAGGAGAAAATGTAAATGAAAAAGAAAACCGGACTTGCGCTAATTCTTGTTATTGCGTCGATTCTTGCCTTCTCGGCTTGCGGCGGAAGCGGAACGAACGACAAGGCGGACGACAAGAGTTATGTCCTTTCGTTCGCGAATTTTATGCCGGCAGGCGGTGTTTATGAGCAGTTTGTGCTTGACTACATGAACGACCTGCTCAAAGACAAATCGGCGGGGCGGCTTTCGCTGGATATACAATCGGGCGGAGCTTTGCTTTCGCCGGGCGACACCTTTGACGGCATTGAAGCCGGCGTTGCCGATATCGGGATGACATATATGGCGACTTCGCCGGGGCGTTTCCCGATGAGCAGCATATTCGAATTGCCTTACATCTATGCCAGCGGGCAGGCGGCGGCTCACGCTTACACCGATTTCGCGGCGGAGTATTCGGATGCGTTCGGAGAGTTTAACGGAGTCCGCGTGCTGATGCTCTATTGCGGAGGGCCCGGAATATTCCTGACCAAAAACCCGGTCACAACCGTGGACGGCTTTAAAGGGCTTCAGGTACGCACGAATTCCACATTGGCGCTTGTTGTCGGAGCCATCGGAGGAACGCCGGTCACAATGGGCATGACCGAAACATACGAGGGCCTGCGCACGGGCGTTGTCGACGGATACATCGGGGCCTGCGAAACGATCTCATCGTACGCTCTTTATGAAGTAACTTCCTGCGGAACGTTTTATCCTCTGCTCAATACGACGCACGCGTGGTTTATGAATGAGGACTCATACAGCGCTCTGCCCGCGGACCTTCAAAAGATACTCGATGAGGCGGCGCTGGACACATGGGAAAACAGGACGACGGTATTCTTTGAAAACAACGGCTTGACGTCCCTCGACATATCCGCCGAGCAAGGTATGAAGTATTATGATTTTGAAGCCGGCGAGCTTGATAAGATGCTGCAGATGTCGCAGAGCGTGACTTCCGACTATATCAAGACGCTGAATGACCTCGGTTTTAACGGAGAGACCATGATCAACCGATATCATGAGCTTATCGATCAATATAACGGGATATATCCGTCTCCGTACAAAGTGAATTAGAATACGTCTTCGAACCTGCGGGCGGCGGACACCGCCGCCCGCAGCCGCGTTGCGGGCCGAATGCGGGGAAGGATATTATGAGGATTTTCGGGAAAATCTTGGAAAAACTGTTCGGTTTGATGGAAACCGTATCGAATGTTTTACTTTTGGCGATGATGGCAGTCGCCCTTTTGAACATACTGCTCAGGGCGCTGTTCAGATATCCCATTTTCGGCACATTCGAGATAGTCTGCTATCTGTCGCTTGTTATGGCGGCTTTTGCGATGCCGGGCACTGAGCGCGATAACGGCAATATTTCGGTGACTCTCGCGAGCGAATCCCTGCCGCCGAAAGGAGCCCGTATCTTAAAGCTTGTTACGGACCTGATGGGAATGGCCGGCTGCTTTGTGGTGGAATACAGGCTTGTGGGACTTGCCCGGAGAAAACTGGAAAACGGGGATATTACCGCGGATCTCGGGATGCCGGTCTATATTTTTGTGTATATCATTGCGCTGGCGTTTTTTTTGATTTCGATTTGTTTGCTGTATAAGGTCCTTTCGTTTTTCCTCCTTAAGGACGCCGGAGAACCGGGAAAAGAAGGCGGACCGGACGACGCTTTACAAGGGGGGATGACCGAATGAATCCTACTATGGTCGGAATCGTCGGATTGATGGTTTTTGTCGTTTTGCTTTTTACCGGACTGCCGGTGGGATTGAGCATGATGTTTATGGGAACGGCCGGCGTGGTCGTGCTCCGGGGCACGAGAGCCGCGTTTCAAATCGTGGTGGGGGATATACTTACGCAGTTTTCGTCATATACGATATGCGTAGTTCCGCTTTTTTCTTTGATGGGCTATCTTGCGAGCTATTCAGGCGTCGGAGAGGGCTTGTTTCGGTTGGCGCATAAATTCATAGGCCATTTCGACGGGGGACTGGCGCTCGCGACCCAGGCGGCCTGCGCGCTGTTCGGCGCGATCTGCGGGTCTATGCCGGCAACGGTCGCCACATTCGGCTCAATAGCGTATCCTGAGATGAAGCGTTTTAATTACGACGACAGCCTGTCGACCGCGTCAATAGCAGCCGGATCGTCGCTTGCGGTGCTCATACCGCCGAGCATGTGGTTTATAATATACGGAACGGCTACGGAAAATTCCGTCGGAAGATTGTTTTTGGCGGGAGTTCCGGCCGGTTTACTGCAAATGGTGTTGTATATGCTGACAATAACGTTTATGGTCGGCAGAAAACCGCATTTGGCGCCGAAGTCGCCGAAAGCAACATGGAGGGATCGTTTCGGGACCTTGCTGAAAGGCGGATTGACAGAGGTCATATTTGTTTTTCTGCTGTCCATGGGCGGTTTGTTCGCGGGTTGGTTCACTCCCACAGAGGCGGGAGCGGTGGGTGCGGGCGGCATGCTGTTTGTGACTGCGATACGAAGAAAAATAAATCTCAAAAAACTGCGTTCGGCGCTCAAAGAATCCGTCAGACTGTCGGCTATGATATATTTACTGTTAGCCGGCGCGACGATCTACGGGAGATTTTTCGCTCTGTCCGGCATTCCCGGCCGGCTCGGTAATTTTGTGACGGGAATGAGCATTCCTCCTTGGTCCGTTTTGACCGTGATAATACTGATCTATTTGGTCCTCGGTTGTTTTATTGACGCGATGCCCATGCTGCTTCTGACCATACCGATTTTCTATCCCATAATTTGCGGTACGCTCGGATACGACCCGATCTGGTACGGTGTTGTTATTGTTGTCGTTATTGCCATGGGGTCAATAACTCCGCCCGTTGGAGTGAATGTGTTTATCCTCAAAGGAGTTATCAGGGAAGTCCCGCTGAAAACCATGTTCAGCGGAGTATGGCCCTTTGTTATAGCAAATGTGGTCATGTGCCTTATTTTGATTTTCATACCGCAGATCGTGACTTTTTTACCGAATTTGGTTTACGGATGATTTTTTCGCTTCATTAAGCCGGCGGAGGCGGTATTTTGTGGACCTTTACGAAATGACTGTGCAGCGGTGGCGATCTGACGGCGCTGAAAGAGAGACTGAACCTTATAAGTATTCTGACAGCTTTGATATACTTTTTGCGTATCACTCCGGTAAGACAGAGGATCACAAAATAGCTTACCGCGACACGCGTGAAATATTTCAAAGCGGAAAAGTAGCCGGATACACGGGCGATGTACGCGCGCTGGTCGAACAGCAAAATCTGAAACTGTGCGCGAAACTCATAAAGCGCAAACTGATTGCAAAAGAGCCTATAACGATCGATTTGATAAAAGAAATACATCTCGCTTCAGCAAGCGGGACATATGATCAAAAACTCTTTGCAGAACAAGGGGAGCGGCCCGGCGAGTTTCGCAAAAACGACCGGTTGCCGGGCATGCACTCGCCCGGCGCAGACGGGATCGAAGCCCTGATGCTCAAGCTGACAGTTGATATGAACGAATGCGCCGGCGAAAATGCGCTGAGAGCCGGGGCGTGTTTTTACGCGCGTTTTGAAAACATAAGGCCCTTTGCGGACATGAACGGCATAACGGGCCGCATACTGCTCAATTATTATCTGATATCCCGGAATCATCCGCCGCTTATTGTTTTTGAGGAGGATAAAAAGAGATATTTTACAGCGCTTGAGGCCTGTAAAAAGAGTGAGAGTACAGACTTGCTGTATGATTTTTTTGCAGAGCAGACGGTCAAAACATGGGAAAAGAGTTTCGGGCATGAAACAGAATAAAGATAAACCGGCCGCCGCCTTGAGATCATGAATACTTAACGATTGTTCAAGGCCGGCTGCTTTCCCGCCGACGCCCGCCGCGTTTCCGGACATTCCGGCGCGCAACGCGGGCTTTCTTTACATATTATTTACATTTTCCTTACATTCTCCGGGTTTCTTGCTCTTTTCGGAGGGGATAAAATCAAATCGTGAAAAATCGATCATACCGAGAAATGACGAGGAGAATTAAAAAGAATGAAAAAACTGACAGCTGTTTTTCCCGCGGTGCTTTCGCTTGTTGTGATATTAAGTCTGACCGCTTGCGGCAGCGCCGCCGGCAGCGGCTTCGGCGATTCCCAAAGCGCTTCTCAAAACCAAGCGCCGAATACCGCGTCCTCCGCCCGGGCAGCCGCCCCGGATTCGGCTGCCGGTAAGGCGCCCGGCTTTGACACGTCGAAAAACATTTCCGTCACGGCGCGCGAGGACGGCAGCGGCACCAAGAGCGCGTTTATGGAGATCATCGGACTCAAAGGCAAGGCGGACCCAGAGAACGTTATTATCCAGAACGGAACGGCCGGCATATTAGCCGAAGTGAAGGGCAATCCCGCGGCGATAGCATATGAAAGTCTCGGTTATGTGACAAGCGACGTCAAAATGCTGAAAGTCGACGGCGCGGAAGCGACGACCGAAAATATCAAAAGCGGCGTGTACAAGATATCACGTCCGCTGTCGATAGTTTACAAAGAAGCCGCGCTTGACAACGCCGTGAATTCGGCTTTCTTTACTTTTCTGCAATCAAGTGACGCGCAGGTCATTATTTCCGCCGAGGGATATGTTTCGACGGCGGAAAACGCTCCCGCTTACACGATAAACGCCTCCCTGTCGGGAAGTATCGATATCAGCGGTTCAACTTCTCTGCAGCCTTTGATGACCGATCTCGCGGCGGCTTTTGAGGTATTTCAGCCCAACGTAAGCGTCACGGTCGGCGGCGGCGGCAGCGGCACGGGTTATAAGAACGCTGACGAGGGCGTGTCGGAATTCGGCATGATAAGCGAAGAATTCAGCATTGAAAAAGCTCCGTCCTGCGTACACACCGTTGTCTGCAAAGACGGCATCGCGGTCATCGTCCATAAAGACAATCCGCTTGACAGTATATCCGCTGAGCAGTTGAAAAACATCTATGACGTTGACGCCGAAGCGGGCGCCGTTACCAAATGGCATGAGCTTATAAAATAAAAACATACAGGGTAAGCCGGGCGGGAGATATCTCTTTCGCCCTGCTTCGTGTAAATGGTGGGGCGTTATGAACAAAGCATTTCGTTTTATCAGAACAAGAGACGCCGTGATGCGCGGTATTTTCATGTTCTGCGCCGGATTTTCCGTATTCGCTCTCGGCTGCATATGCGTATTTCTTTTCGCCGAAGGCGTTCCTTTTATATTCAAAACAGGCTTCGCCAATTTTTTCGGCAAAACATGGAATCTGCACGAAGAAGCCTACGGCATTTTATCCATGATAATAACGTCCCTTTATGTGACGGCGCTGTCTGCCGTGATCGGAGTTGTTACGGGGCTTTTATCGGCTGTCGGCCTTTATAAATTTTGTCCCGTAAAAGCGGTGCCTGCGATAAGGCAAATGATAAATCTTTTAGCGGGGATACCGTCCGTAATATACGGCCTTTTCGGAATCGTCGTCATCGTGCCGTTTCTGCGCGATAAAGTATCGCAGAGCGGGGTGGGATACGGTATTCTCGCGGCAAGTCTTGTTTTATCCGTTATGATAATGCCGACCATCGTCAGCGTCAGCCTTGACGCTCTCAACGCCGTTCCGAAGAGTTATTATGAGGGAGCTCTCGCACTCGGAGCGACAAAGGAGCAAAGCGTGTTCAAGGTCATGCTCCCGGCAGCCAAAAGCGGGATATTCGCGGCGGTCGTTTTGGCTGTGGGCCGGGCTGTCGGCGAGACGATGGCTGTTATTATGGTAATAGGCGGCTCGCCGGCTATGCCGAGGAGCCTGTTTCAGTCGGTTCGAACTCTTACGGCAAATATAGCGATGGGAGCGACCGAATTGCGCGGGGACGCCGAGACCGCGCTTGTCGCGACCGGCGTCGTATTGTTTTTCTTTATCCTGCTTTTGAACATAAGCTTTTCACTTTTGAAAGGGGATAAGCGGTGAAAACCAAAGCTCACAAAAGGCAAATCATTAAATACGCCGTTTTCAAATATGCGGTCAGGTTCGCGCTCGTTTTAAGCCTTATCGCGCTCGCCGCCGTTTTGGTATTTGTTGCAGCCCGCGGAGCGCCGCACATAAATACCCGGCTTTTGTTCGGAGACTACGGAAAGTATCCATCGATAAAACCCGCTTTGGCCGGGACCTTGTATCTGATATTGATTTCCGTTTTGATCGCCGCCCCGGTCGGCATAGGCAGCGCTGTGTTTTTGACCGAATATACAAAAACAAAAAGCCGTCCTGTCCGCATTATCAGGATCGCGGTCGAAACGCTTGCGGGGATACCGTCTATCGTATACGGGATTTTCGGTTATCTTGTTTTTGTCATCGCTCTCGGATTTAATTATTCGCTTGCGGGCGGCGGGATCACTCTTGCGATCATGATATTGCCGGTTATCGTCCGCTCGACTGAGGAGAGCCTGCTCGCCGTGCCGAATACTCTGCGCGAAGGCAGTTTTGCGCTCGGATCGTCAAAAGTACGCACGATCTTTTCCGTGGTCCTGCCCTGCGCCGCGAGCGGTATAGTGACTTCGCTGATCTTGGCGACGGGCCGCGTGATTTCAGAGAGCGCGGTTTTGATTTTGACCGTCGGCATGGTAGTGAATAAAATGCCGGCAAACATTTCGTCGCCCGGAACAAGCCTCGCGTTGGATGTGTACTATTTCGGAAGCAACGGTTATCCCGAGGAAGCGGCGGCTACCGGCGCCGTGCTCTTGGTTCTGGTAGTATCGATAAACATTTTGGCGACCTTAACGGGGAAATTATACGGTAAGGGAGAACTTGCAAATGGATGACCTGCGGCCGGAAAACGAATATAATATTACCGTTCGCGACTGCGATTTGTATTACGGCGATTTTCACGCGCTGAAAAACGTTCGGGCGGACTTTGAGGAACATGAGGTGACAGCTTTGATCGGGCCGTCCGGCTGCGGGAAATCGACATTTATCAAAATGTTCAACAGGATGAACGATTTGATCGAGGACTGCAGGATCACGGGCGAGATACTGATAGGCGGACAGAATATTTACGCGAAGGACACGGATGTTACGCTGCTTCGAAAAAATGTGGGTATGGTATTTCAAAAACCCAATCCTTTTCCCGTGAGCATTTTTGACAATATCGCCTTTGCTCCGCGCACGTTCGGTATCAAGAAAAAAGCCGAACTCGATGAGATCGCGGAGCGCTCCCTTAACCGGGCGGGCCTTTGGAATGAAGTGAAAGACCGCCTCGGCAAAAACGCCATGGGTTTGTCCGGCGGCCAGCAGCAAAGGCTCTGTATAGCCCGCGCTCTTGCGGCCGATCCAAAGATACTCCTTATGGATGAGCCTACAAGCGCGCTCGACCCGATATCCACCGGAAAAATCGAAGATTTGATGAATGAGCTGAAAACGACGTACACAATAGTAATTGTCACGCACAACATGCAGCAAGCGACCCGTATATCGGACAAAACGGCTTTTTTCCTTTTGGGAGAGATAATCGAATCCGGCAGAACAGAGGATATTTTTACGAATCCGAAAGACAAACGAACAGAGGATTACATAACGGGTCGTTTCGGCTGATCAACGCGAGTTTCGGCTGATAATTGCGCAATTCGCGAAAAAGGAGTATTATTATTATGTCGAGCAGAACACATTATGAAAAAGAATTGAAAAGCATTTTCGACAATCTTGTGCTGATGTGCCGCCGTATTGAAACGGTGATAGAAAAATCTGTCAAGGCGCTGACGGAACGGGACTATGCGCTTACGAAGGAAGTCTTTGAGGAAGACAAGCTTATTGACCGGATGGAACGCGAAATCGAGCAGTCGTGCCTTAAACTGCTCGTTATGGAGCACCCTGTTGCAAGTGATTTCCGGGAAGTGTCGGCGGCGCTCAAAATGATCACCGATCTTGAACGTATCGGCGATCAGGCGCGGGAGATAGCCGAGATCACAATGCAGTTCGGCGACGAGGAGTATATCAAGGAACTGGAGCATATCCCGCAGATGGCGGTCATTGTCATTCAAATGGTCAAGGACGGCGTGCAGTCATATATCAACCGTGACCTCAAGCTCGCAGGTTCGCTTGACAGGACAGATGACAAGGTCGACGAGCTTTTTAACATCGTTATGGCCGACTTGACGGCTCTTATCAAAAAAAATCCGGATAACGCCGAACAGGCGATCTTGTTTATGATGATAACGAAGTATTTGGAGCGTATCGGCGATCACGCAGTCAATATAGGAGAGTGGGTCGAATACGCTATAACGGGCAACCGCCCCGAAAACGAGTGACGCTCTGATGAAACAAACCATTTTTGCCGTAGAGGACGACGCCGGGATCCAAGAGCTTTATACATACGCGCTGGAGGGCGAGTTCGACTGCCGGTGCTTTACCGACGGAAAATCATTTTTCGACGCGCTTTCGACAGACAGGCCCGACCTGATCCTGCTTGATATCATGTTGCCCGGCGACGACGGTTTCATGATTTTGTCCCGGCTGAAGACTTCGGGGACGACCGCTGACATCCCGGTCATAATCGTTTCCGCAAAAGGCGAGGAGATATCAAAAGTCAAAGGACTCAACATGGGCGCCGACGACTATATGGCGAAACCCTTCGGCGTTACGGAGCTTGCCGCGCGAATCAAGGCGAATCTCCGAAAATACGGCAAATCGGCGGAAAAAAATCTTGTATATAAAGACATTAAGATAGACAATTCAAAGCACTCCGTGACGATAAACGGCAAAGAAGTACGCATGACGCCGAAAGAATATAAGCTCTTATGCCTGCTCTGCCTAAACGCCGAAAAGGTAAGAGAGCGCGAGATCATCTTTTGCGAAGTTTGGGGGACGGAATTCATCGGCGAATCCAGAACGCTTGACATCCATATAAGAGAATTGAGAAAAAAACTCTCGGAAGCCGGAAGCAGAGCCGTTATCCGGACTGTGCGGGGAGTAGGCTATATGATGACATGAAAAAACGACTGTATCTGTATACGACCCTGATAATATTCACCGGTATTTTGTGTTTTTTCGGTTTGTCCGTTCATGTGACCTATACGGGGAACTTAAACCTTGCCAAGGATATGGTCACGGAAACGACGCGGATATGCGCCGGCCTTTATAACGAAGATACCGATCTTTCGGCCTTTGTAAAAGCGGGCGGAGATACGCGGATAACGGTGATATCGAAGGAAGGCGCTGTTTTGGCCGACAGCCGTCCCATTGATTTGCAGTCAAGCGAAAACCATTTGGCCAGGCCTGAAATACAAGCGGCATTAAACGATTCTCCGGCGGCTTTTGTCCGTTATTCGGATACGCTGGGCACGGAGCTGATATACTACGCGCTGAAAGTACAGGACGGAGACGGTTATGTCTTTATCCGCGCTGCCGTCCCTGTGGCAGCCGTTAACGGATATCTCCGGCAAACCGTACCGATACTTGTGTGTATTTTGATTCTCACCGCTGTTTTTTGCCTTTTTACGGCGCGAGGCGTTATTGCCCGGCTGGTGCGTCCCTTTGAATATGTCGAACAAAGACTGATATCACTGTCGAACGGCGAATATGCGCCCCGGCCCGTCAGCCGGCGACGGTCGGAAACAGACGATCTCATCCGTGAGACGGATGAGATCGCTCAGATTCTGCAAAACAGTATTACAGCCCTGCAAGATGAAACAAATAAAGCGGAGTATATTTTTAATAATATAGCGGACGGCCTGTTTGCAGTGGATGAAAACAAGAATATCGTTTTGGTCAACTCCGCCGCGCTCGGTATTTTCGACGCGAAGCCCGAAATAAAAGGCAAGAATCTGAATTATATGACTTACGACAAAACGCTGTACGGGGCGGTGGACGACTGCGTGAAATTCGGAAAAAGCACTCTTTTCGAGTTCGTGTCGGGCGGCAGGATATTTTTGGCGGCGGTCAAGCAGCTGCATGATACCGATCTGACGATGGTCGTTTTGTCGGATGTTACGGAAAACCGTGAAAACTCAAAACGGCGGGAGGAATTTTTCTCAAATGCCTCCCATGAACTCAAGACTCCTTTGACCGCTATAAAAGGCTTTAATGAGTTGACTTCGCTGAACAATAAAGATAAAAGCTTGGATAAGTATATTTCCGGCATCACCCGTGAGACCGACCGTATGCTGTCGCTCATAGGCGATATGCTGAAACTCTCGGAGCTTGAAACGGCCCGGGAAATAAACCCCGTGTCCGTTTCACTCGCCGGAACCGTTAGCGAAGCTCGCGAGACCCTGTCGACCTCGATGAGCGAAAAAAGCATCAGCTTTGAACAGACAGGCGACGCCGAAGTGAGCGCCGAACCGGAACATTTATATAATCTTGTCAAAAACCTCATTGAAAATGCCGTGCGTTACGGCAACAGGGGAGGCAGGGTTTCAGTGACTATGGAGAGCGACGGCAAAAACGCTTGGCTTTTTGTGTTCGACGACGGCGCCGGAATTTCGCCCGAAGAACAAACCAGAATATTCGAGCGGTTTTACCGCGCGGAAAAAAGCCGCTCTCAGCAAAACGGCGGCACGGGGCTGGGGCTCTCCATTGTCAAACATATTTGCGCTCTTTATGATTGGAAGCTGTCGTTGAAAAGCAAACTCGGCGTGGGGACCGAGGTAACGGTCGTGTTCGGCCCGCAGTGACCTGATCGATCACAGCGGCAGCGAAATTAAGCATATGTGATCCGTAAAAAAACCGGGCGACGGCTTTCGGCGTGAAACAGCGCCGCCGTCGCCCGGTATGTTATCTGATAAAGCTCATATAGACTTTCGGGGTATACGCGGGAGGAGGGATCTGCTTTTCGGTCGCCTCTTTCATTTTTAATACCCAAGCCATGTTGAGCGCAAGTTTTTTTACGGCGTCCATCCCTTCGGCGTCCCGTAAAACCTCTCCCGGCATTCTGCCGTGGACGAGGCCGGGACAAGAAGCGTTAACGACGATCATTTCCGAAGAGATAAAATATCTGCTCAGATCGTCCAAGGTCGTACAGCCTCCCGATCTGCGCAATACGGCGGCGCAGGCTCCGACTTTTTGACGCATCCTTCCTGCCTGAATGCTCTGAAAGAAGAATCTGTCAAGAAAGGCTTTCATGGTTCCCGGCATGGTGCCGAAATAGACGGGCGCGGCTAAGAAAACTCCGTCGGCGGCGAACAATTTTTCGGCCCATTCCTCAAATTGCTTGTCCGGGACTTTGCATTTTCCTGTTTCCGCGCAGCCGCCGCAGGCGACGCAGCCTTTGACGGCGCCGCTGCCCACTTGCAGCATTTCGGTTTCAAAGCCGTCTTTTTCCAATGTTTCAAAAAAAGACTTTATCGTTATGGCGGTGTTCCCCTCCGGATGCGGACTGCCGTTTACGGCTGCTATTTTCATTGTTCTTTTCCTCCTTCATATCTTTGTGCGTCGAAACACATGTCTTCAATGGTCAATACGGCGCGCCATCCGAGATTTTTTTCGGCCTTTGAGGGGTCGGCCAAGTATTCGGCGCTGTCACCTTCGCGTCTCGGGGCGAATTTATAAGGCAGCGGGCGGCCCGTAACTTTTTCAAAGACCCGAACCATGTCGAGCACACTGTAACCTATACCGGTGCCGAGATTAAAAACCTCGTATCCGCTGTGTTTAACGGCGTAATCAACGGCGGCCGTGTGTCCTTTGGCGAGGTCGACGACATGGATGTAATCGCGTATGCATGTGCCGTCTTTTGTTGGGTAGTCGTTGCCGAATATGTTGAGCTCGGGCAGCCGGCCGGCAGCCACGCGCAGTATGTACGGCATCAGATTGTTCGGGACGCCGATGGGGTCGTCGCCCAAAAGTCCGCTCCTGTGAGCGCCGACCGGGTTAAAATACCGCAGCGGCACGGCAGAGAACAAAGGGTCGGAGCGGCACAGGTCCTCAAGTATTTTTTCAATTATGTATTTGGTTCTTCCGTAGGCGTTCAGGCAGTCCCCCGTATGAGCCGTCTCTTTTATCGGCACCGTGTCCGGGATTCCGTACACAGTCGCGGAGGAGCTGAAAACAAAGGCTTTGACGCCGCGCTCCGCCATGACTTCCAAAAGAGTCAATGCGCCGTCCGTATTGTTCCTGTAATATTTGAGCGGCAGGCTGACGGATTCCGCCACCGCCTTATACCCGGCTGCGTGCACAACGGCGTCTACGGAGAAAGAATCAAATATCCCGCGTACCGCTTCTTTGTCGCATATGTCGATTTCGAAAAAAGGGAATGAAACGCCGGTCAAGGTTTTTATGCGCTCGGGAACGTCTTTGTGACCGGCGGACAGGTTATCCGCGATAACGACGTTAAAACCCGCGTTTATCATTTCGACCGCGACATGGGAGCCTATATAGCCGGCTCCTCCCGTCAGCAAAACAGTCATTTTATCCCTCCGGCGCAGCTGTGCGGTTCGGAGCATATCCCCGGTGTTCCGCTTTGGCAAAGTATTTAAAACGGCGCATAGGTTTTTCCTATTCCCGGTCGATTAGGTCATATTCATATTGGAGCAGCGCCGTAAAAACAGAGAGCCTCTCCTGCTCGTATTTGCTTTTCGCATCGGCGAGAGCGCGCTCTGCGGCGATGACCGTATTGAGGGAGACGAAACCGGCGTCAAACTGTTTTTGCAGTTTGTCGAGGTCCTTCTCAGCGTCCTTCACCGCGGAGGATGAGATATGGTCCTCATAGATATCCGAAAGATCGCCGTATACTCTCGGAAAATCGCGGGCGGCCAAGACCTTAGCGGTCTCATAATTCTTTTTGGCGACGTCCCGGGCATAGATGTTGGCCGCATTGGAGGCGGAGGCAAGAGCGTCGGAGGCGTTGTTATAGGCCGCCTTTTTGGCCTGCACATCAGACGCTGACAAGGTGTACGCCGCCAGATCGGCCTTGAGGTCGCGCTCTTTGATGCCGCCGAGCTCTATTTCCGGAAGAGCGCCGAGTTGTATGGGCGTATTGATTCCCAGAAGATCGGAAAGAGCGGTCAAATTATCGTCCGACGCCTTTCGCAGTGTCTTTACCGCGTCGGTATGAGCGGTAACGATCTTTTCAAACGACTCCGGCGTACTTTGGGATATAAGCCCGATCTCAAGTTTTTTGAGATAAAGCTCCATGTCACGTTTTGCCGCGGCCAACGCTCTTTCGGCAGTTTGAAGCTGCTCCGTGAGTATGAATTGCCGCAGATACATCATGCGCGCGACGTGGATTTGACCGTCCGCGGCTTTGTTAAGGTCTTTATCCATGTTTTTCAGCGCGTCGCTGAGTTCTTTCATGGCGTTTTGCAAGGTCATGGCGGGCGAGGCGATCTCCATGAGAGACAGAGGGCTCTTGAGTAAATCGCTGTGACTGGATTCCAAGGCGTTGAGCTGAAGCCTCAGCTTATGATACGCCTGTAATACCGACAAAACGGCGGGGTTGTTCTCGGCAATGTGCTCGGCGATCCGGTCATAATCGACCGTGATGACTGTCTCTTCCGGAGCCGGCTCGCCGGCGGCAAATACCGGGGCGGCCGAAGCGCACAGCATAGTCAGCGCTAAAATTAAACAAACCGTCTTTTTCATACTCTGTTCTCCTTTGAGGATGCCGGAATCTCTCATCCGGATTTTTTTGCCGCAGCGGCGGAATTTATATTTTAATGTCGTTTATCCTGCGTTTTTTCATAAAATTGTGAAGGCTCATGTACAGCACGGGGATCAATACCAAGGTAACGAGCGTTGAGAGCAAAAGACCGAACGCTATGACCGCGCCGAGAGGCTTTTGCATTTCCGATCCTTCGCCGAAAGATAAGAGCATCGGAAGCAAACCGATAACCGTTGTTATCGTCGTCATCAGTATGGGGCGCAGCCTCACGGGACCGGCGGCTAAAATCGCGTCAAACGCTTCTTTTCCTTCCTTTCGATTGATGTTGATGTAATCGACGAGCACGATGCCGTTATTGACGACTATACCCATCAGCAGTATCATGCCTATCATCGCGGCTATGCTCAGACTGTTGCCCAAAAGGAACACGCCCAAAAGCCCGCAGGTCCATGCGACAGGTATTGAGATGAGTATTGTCGCGGGATATATGAGCGACTCAAATTGCGACGCTATGACCATATACACCAACACGAAGCCCAATAACAAAGCGAGCAAAAGCGCACGGAAGGATTCCATCATGGTTTCGAAGATGCCGCCGAATTTGTATGATATGCCGTTCGGCATATTGTATCCGTCGAGAAGCTCGCCTATCTCGTTTGTAATGGTGTTCAGATCGACGTTAATAAAATCCGCGCTTACGGTCATATACTGCTTGTGATTTTCTTTTGCTATCGAAGCGGGGCCCTGCTCCTCATATACGTCCGCCACCTCTGAGAGCGGGATGCTTATTCCCGCGGGAGTTATGATCGCAAGATTGTTAAGATCCGAAATATACTTCACCCGTTCCGGAGGATAACGCAAGGTGACGTCCGTCTCATCGCCGGATATTTTATATTTCGTCACGGTCGTCCCGTTGATCGCGGTGTTTACCGCTGAGGCCACATAAGAAGCTTGCAGTCCGAAAGTCGACGCTTTGTTTCTGTCCGTAACGACTCTTGCCTGAGGAGTCCCTTCGCGTAGCGAACTCTCCGCGTTCCTGATGTTGGGAAGTGTTGCTATCAAGGCAGCCAAGTCCTCCGCGGTATTCGCAAGCGTATCGAAATCGTCTCCGTAAACAGTCAAACTGACCGTGTTCCCGCCCATGTCGAAGCCGCCGGATGACGAAACGGTCACCTCGGCTCCGGCAATGTCTCCTATCGCCTCGCGTATATTCTCGGCGACAATGTCGATCGCCGGTCTTTGAGCTTTGGGAATCAGCTGTATCGTAAACGAAGCCGAGCTTGATCCGCCGCCGAAAAGCGACATCATACCGCCGCCGCCGACCGACACGGAGACCTCCCTTATTTCCTCTATACCGGCTATCCTTTCGATAACCGTGTCAGCCGCCGCCGAGATCTCCTCAAGACGGCTGCCTCGCGGCGTGCTCACGTTTATACCGAGAAAACCCTGATCCATTGACGGCATGTAATCCATGCCGATAAAACCGATTACCGAACCTGTGGCGGCTATAAACGCAATGACCGCGAAGATAACCGTTTTTCTGTGTGTCAGGGCCGCGCGGAGAAGCCGCGCGTAAACGATTTCAAAATTCTTATACGCCGTGTTCCATCTTTCCCAAGGCTTGTTTAAAAACGTTTTTCTTTTGTCGGTATCGCCGGGCTTCAAAAATCTGGAACAGGCCATGGGAACAAAAGTCAGCGATACGGCAAGCGAGGAAATAAGTGAAAACGCGATGATCAACCCGAGCTGTCCGAACATCTTTCCGGCTATCCCCTCAACGAAAATCACGGGGACGAACACCACAACGGTCGTCAATGTGGACGCGACCACGGATATACCGACTTCCCGCGTCCCTTCATAAGCCGCCGCTTTCGGGTCTTTGCCGGTATTCAAATGACGGGATATGCTCTCAAGCACGACGATGGAGTTGTCGACCAGCATGCCCACGCTTATGACCAAGGCGTTTAATGTTATCATGTTCATAGTGAGATCCGAAAAATACATGAGCGCCATGGTCACGATTATCGATATGGGGATGGCGACGCCTATAATGATCGAGCTGCGAATGCTTCCCAAAAACAACAGCAGCACGATGACGGCCAGGGCCGTCGCCATTATCACTGTGGTCCAAACATTTGAAAGGGAATTTTTTATGAAAGACGAGGTATCCATCAATACCGAGAATTCAAGGTCGGGGTAGTCCCGGCGCAGATTCTCCACTTCTTTGTTTATCCTGTCGGCAACATCGACTGTGTTTGCGATGGATTGTTTCTGGACCGACAGTATTATTCCCTCTCTGCCGTTGATAAGAGAAAATGAAGTTGTTTTCTTGAAACCGTCGATGACATCCGCCACGTCGCCGAGGCGTATTGTCGCTCCTCTCGGAGTGGTGAGCGGCATGTTCTCGATTTCGGACACAGATTTGAATTCGCCTGTGGTTCGAATTTGTATTTCCGTGTCGCCCCTTGTCATTGTGCCCGCGGGCCTGTTTATATTTTCCGCCGCGAGTACGCCTGCTATTTGATTTGCGCTTATACCGTAGCCGGCAAGTTTGTCGGGGTGCAGTTCTATGCCGATCTCGCGTTCCCTGCCGCCGGAATCGCTGACTGAGCCGACTCCTTCGAGTTTTTCAAGTCTTCCGATGATCTCGTCGTCCAAAATGGTTTTCAGTTTGACCAAATCATAATCGCCGGTAACTCCCAAGGTGAACAGCTGCATCATGTTCGGATCGATCTGCAGCACGCGCGGCTCCACTCCGTCGGGTAAAAATCTCTTGACAAGGTCAGTATTCTCGCGCATTTTAAGCGCCGCGTTGTCCATGTCGGTCCCTTCGCTGAATTCCAGAATAACCAGCGACATCCCGCCGGACGAGACGGATGAGATGTTTTTCAGGTTGTTGACGGTACCGAGCGCGCTCTCCAAGGGCTTGGTCACCATGTTTTCGATCTCCTGCGGACCGGCGCCGTCGTAACTTGCGAATACGACCGCTATGCCGAGATTCATTTCAGGCATAAGGTCTTGTTTTAAAGAGATAAGCGATATGACGCCGAGTATCCCGGCGATAAGTATGACCATTACGGTCGTTACGGGGCGCCTTATACAAAGCGCGGATATGCTCAAGCCGCATCACCCGGTCTTCCTTCGGTCCTTATAAGAGAATCGTTGCGCAGGTAATTCTGCCCTTTGACGACAACGGTATCTCCCGGATTAAGACCGGCGATTATTTCGATTTCGGTCCCCGTGTCTATTCCCGTTGATACCTCGCTTTTTTTCGATCTTCCGTTTTCAACGATGTATACCACCGGGACGCCGTCCTCTCTTATCACTGCGCCGCGGGGAATGACCGGGACGCCGCTCGATTGTTCTTTTACAAAGAAAACTTCCGCGTACATGCCGGGTTTGATATCCCCCGACTTGTTAGCCACTTCAACGCGCACTTCAAAAGTCGACGTTATTTCGTTTGCCGCGGGGCTTATCGCTTTTATCCTGCCTTCATAGTCCGCGCCGGCGGCGCTTATCGAGACCGAGACCGTATCGCCCGCACTCAGGCGGTTCACAAGCGTTTCCGTTACCTGCACGCTGATCTCGACGATATCTGTTTGAACAATAAAAAACGGTACCGACGCTGATGAGAGCATCATATGCGGCTCGGCGTTCCTTGAGCCTACAACGCCGGTTATAGGGGTTTTGACGGCGGCGTCGGTTCGCCTTTCTTCCGCTGTCTCAAGGCTGATCAGCACGCTGTCTCTTTGAGCGACGGCTTGCGCCAAGGCGTCTTGCGCCCGAAGAGCGCTTTCGGAATAGCTGCTTTTTGTCTGCTCCAAGGCGGACAGCGCTTGTGCGACGGCGATTTCCGCGTTGTTCAGCGCCGTCTCGCTCTGATTAAGGTCATTTTGAGACAGATCGCCGATGTCGAAAAGCATAAGCGCCCGGTTGTGATTTCTGAGGGCGTTGTCACAGGCCAGCTGCGCCTGCTCGAGCGCCAGTTCTCTTTGGCCTATGATCTGCCGCGCCTGAGCGGCGTTCGTGTTTGCCTGCGCCACGCCGGTTTGAGCGGCCCGGACGGCGGCGTCGGCCGCGCCGAGCTGAGCTTCAACGGCTTTGATGTTGTTTTCAATGTCAGTCAATTCCAATGTAAAAAGCACGTCACCGGCTTTGACCGCGTCCCCGGTATTAAAAAACACTTCATCGATCTTTCCTGCTGTTTTACTGATGACCGCCACGCTTTCCGACGCTTTTACCTGCCCGGGATATGATAATTCATTTTTTATTGATTTGAGCTCGACGACCTCAACCTCCACCAACACCGCTTTTTCCTCCGGCGCCGCTGTGCCGGTTGATGTTCCGCAGCCTTGAAATATGAGAAACAGCAGCGCCGCCGAGACGGCCGCCGGTATTTTTTTCATGGGGGTTTCCTCCGTTTGTAAGTATTTTTCATGCGACCTCCGACGGCTGTGTCGGAGAGGGCGCCTGCGGGAACTTTTCCCCGTCACGTCTGTTCTTTGTATTCGGGAAGCAGAGTCGTCAGTTTTTTCATTATGCGGACATATTCGGTCGCGTCGGGGTCGCCCAAGAGTTCAAGCATTTTCGCGGCAAGCCCCAGAACGGCGCTTTGGTGTGTTTCCGCCAGTTTTTTACCCTCCGGCGTTATGCCGATCAAAATCTTCCTGCGGTCGTTCGTGTCTATCCTTCGGGTGATAAGTCCTTTTTTTTCCAAACTGTTCAACGCCGCTGCGACCCGCGCGGAACTGACGTTCATTTCTTGCCCGATCTCGCCAGGCAGCACGTCGCCGTCTCCGAGCGCGATGCAGTCTAAAACAAACGCTTCTCCCTGCAGAGCGTCATTGATGCTTCTGTGCGTTTTTATCTTGTGAAGCGCTTTCATTCCCTTTATCAGTTCAAATGCCAATTCACCGTAATCCATCGGATGACCTCCCGGCGGCGGAATTTGCTAACATTGTTGCATTGTAGCAACGTTGACGAATGATGTCAACAGGTTTTTTAAATTTTAAGCGTTAAGAAATTATCGAGAGTTTTCTTTGTTTTGCCGACGGGGCCGATAACAGTTGATATTTTGGGACAATCCGGTACAATCTTATGGGAACGGCGTCGCTTTGGCATTACCGCGGGAGGATGGCATATGATAAAAATACTTATAGTCGAGGACGAGAGGGCGATAAACGACCTGATCGAAATGAATTTATCGGGAGCGGGCTACGGCTGTACCTGCGCCTACGACGGCATACAGGCCGCCGACATTTTGGAAAAGGAGCGGTTTGACCTTATCCTGCTTGATATCATGCTTCCGGGAGCCGACGGCTATGAGCTTTTGGAATACATAAAACCGATGGAGATCCCCGTCATTTTCCTGACAGCCAAAGGCAGCACTGAGGATAAAGTCAAAGGATTAAAACTCGGGGCGGACGATTATTTGGTCAAGCCGTTCGAAATAGTTGAACTTCTTGCGAGAGTCGAGACCATTCTGAGGAGAGCGGGAAAAACTCAAACGGAAATAATCGTAGACGA
Source organism: Oscillospiraceae bacterium (assembly GCA_009782435.1). GTDB lineage: Bacteria > Bacillota > Clostridia > Oscillospirales > Oscillospiraceae > WRJA01. The sequence continues at coordinate 7,967 of WRJA01000023.1, read as the reverse complement.
TGTGACCATAGATACAAAATCCCGCAGCGTGCGCCGGGGCAGCAAGGCGATACAGCTTACGATGAAAGAATATGAGCTTTTACTTATGTTTGCCCGCAACCGGAACATTGCTCTTTTCAGAGAGACGCTGTACGAGCGCGTTTGGGAAAGCGACTATATGGGCGACAGCCGAACGGTCGACCTTCACGTGCAGAGGCTCAGGAAAAAAATGCACTGGGAAAACAAGATCAAGGCGATCTATAAAGTGGGTTACCGACTGGAGGATTAGCGTTATTATGTCCAAAGCCTCAAAAAGCTTCTTTATTATGGTCATGGTGATTTCAGCTGCGGTTTGCGTCGGCGCGTGTATGTCGGGCGGGGAGCTCGCTTACGGGTCGTATTTGATTTTCCTGACCGTTTCGGGCTTCGGGGGCGCTTTTTTGATTTCCATGCTGATCTGGCTTATCACGCAAAAAGACGAGGCTGAGGCCCGCATGGCGAAGATCAGGATAGCCGAACTTGAACGGGCCGTAAATAACCTTGAGGAAGTCGCGGATCGCAGAGAAGAGTTTACCGCAAGCTTTGCGCACGAATTAAAAACGCCTCTGACCGCGATAATCGGGTACGCGGATATGCTGCGATCAAAAGATATGCCGCCGAAGCAGCGCTTTACGGCGGCGGGTTATATTTTCTCAGAGGGGAAACGGCTTGAGGCTCTTTCTCTTAAGCTCATGGATATCATAGTCGCGGGGAAGCAGGAATTTGAAAAAAAACGCTGCGACGTCGGTTATTTTATCCGTGAAGTGGCGACGGTGACCGTGCCGTCGCTGTCGGCGGAGGGAATTACGCTCGACATGAGATGGGACAGGGGAGATGTTACGATAGAACCCGACCTGTTCAAGACGCTCATCATAAATCTTGTCGATAACTCGCGAAAGGCGAGCAGGAGAGGGCAGAGCATCGAACTGTACGGCAAAGCGGAAGCCGGAGGTTACGCTTTATTTGTCAAGGACACGGGAAGCGGAATGAAAGCGGATGAGCTTGCTCACATAACGGAGCCTTTTTACATGATAGACAAATCCCGGTCGAGGGCTCAAAACGGGGCGGGACTCGGATTGGCGCTTTGCCGGCGCATTGCCGAATTACACGGTACAAATCTGGAATACAAGAGTGAACCGGGGAAGGGAACGACGGTGCGGATATTCCTGCCCGGGGGTGAGAGCGATTGAACAAAAGGATGCAGGTAACGTTGTTTTCATCACTGACGCTGGCAGTATTCGTTATCTGCGCGGTCTTACCGCGGCTTATGGTTTCAAAGAGCGACGGAAGTGACGACGCGCCCGAGGAAGCGCTGCCGCAATCGGTGAGGATCGATATGTTCCTGCGGCATTGGACAGGGAGCGGGCCCGGTCCCGCGGACGGTTTGGTTATTGAAAACCTGAGCCGTGATGACCTTTCCGAGAATTCCGCGCTTATGTGCGCCGGTATAAGGGACAGGCTCTTCGAGGGATTTGTTATAGATGATATCAGGAGAGATTATGAAATAAACGGAGAACAATTCTATGCTATAGCGGACGATTCTGGCGGTCGGTTCATTCTCTATCATGTTTGGTATCAATGGACGGGGAATTGGAATAACTGGTTCAATCTTTGCGTTGACGCCGATACGGGCGTCATTTACTGTTTTTACATCAGCAGCGGAGTCGCAGCAGGATTTGAAAGCCGTGATTCCGTGTTTACGCGCATTCCCGAAGGTTTTATTTTAAGGGAACCTGTCAACGCTGAGGCTATCGCGCGAATATGGCCGGCATATTGTAAATTTGAGTGTGTTTCCGTGGCGGCGGCAGGCCGTTTTAACGACGACGGCAGCCCGGTATATACTGCAGTCTATATTTCCGGAGACAGTGTAATAAACTATGAAATTTCATATAAGTATTATCCGGCGAGTTTGGTCGATATCAAGTTTACCGTGGGAGAAAAGGACTGACAGGGTAAAGAGGTGAGGCAAATAAAAAGTAAAGTGACTGTTATTTCGATCGCGGCGGCGCTTGCCGTTTGCCTCGGTTTCTTTGTTTTTTTACGGTCGGAAAGCCCCGGAAAGCAAGAAACGCCCGATTCCCCCCGGCCGAGCGAGACTGTTTTTGTCCCGCCGACGACGGCTGTGCCGACTGCCGCGCCCTCGTCGGCATTACCGGCGCCCGTGACGCCGACGCCGGATATGACTCCCGAACCGAGACCCGGGATACCGGACATCGACATAACATCATGGCAATATCGCCCGGTAAATACTGAAAATCCGCTCAGCGAAGACTATATACCCGAATTGACGGATATCGGGGGCGGAATCCTGTTTGATTCCCGCGCGGCGGAGAGCATGGCCGCTTTTATCTCCGGCGCGCGGGAATCGGGATTGTCGGTATATGTTTCATCCGCATACAGATCATATGCCACACAAAAATATCTGTTTGACAATAAAGTGGCGCAAGTCGGCAGCAGGGAAGCCGCAGCGCGAATCGTGGCCTGCCCCGGTACGAGTGAGCACCAGCTCGGCCTCGCGGCGGATATAGTGGACAGGTATTATGAATACATGAACGAATCCTTGGCTGAAACGCCGCTTTCCGTATGGCTTTTCGAGCACTGCGCGGAGTACGGGTTTATCCTGCGTTATCCGAGAGATAAACAGGAGATCACAGGCATAATGTTTGAGCCGTGGCATTACAGGTATGTGGGCGATGAAGTCGCCGGCTTTATCATGGAAAACGGGTTGTGCTTAGAGGAGTTCTGCGCTTTGTACGAGTGATATAAAGAGATCAGACCCGGAATTTTTTAAGGCGCGCGTACCTCGGCAGAGAGTTTTCGAGGACGTGTTCCGGTTCGCCCTGTATCAGCGGCATAACGTAGTCGATAAATTCTTCGGTGACGTTGTCGCCCTCCGGCGTTATCCATTCCGCCGGGACTTTTTTTTCTAAGTTAGCCACCTCGCTGAGCGGAATGAGTTTTATTTTACATGAATAGTCGTTTTTGCCGCCGGCCCGCTCGAAAGCCACCATTTTGCCGGTCTCGCCCGCAACGGCGTGTTCGACAGCGGCTTTGCCGGCCTCGAACGCTTCGTCCACGTCTGTTTTTGAGGAGAGATGAGACGCGCAGCGCTGCAGCAGGCTCAATTCAATGCCCCTCACTTTCGCGCCTGTGCGCCGTTTCGCCTCGGCGGCAAGATTGACCGCCACCCCGCCGAGCTGCAAATGCCCGAAGGCGTCTTTTTCACTGATCATGCCGGCGAAATATTCGGAAATGAATTTGCCGTTGTGATCTCTGATTCCCTCGGAGACGGCGACGAACACATTTCCGGTCTTTTCATAATGCGTTTTGATTTTATCGAAAAACTTTTCGGGGTCAAACTCCGCCTCGGGTAAAAAAATGAAATCCGGGCCGGAACCGGCTTTTGCGGCTAAAGCCGCGCTGCCCGTCAGCCAGCCCGCGTGACGGCCCATTATCTCCATCACCGTAATCATGCCCGTGTCGTATACCCGCGCGTCCTTGGCCACTTCCATGCAGGAAGTTGCGATGTACTTGGCGGCGCTGCCGAATCCGGGACAGTGGTCCGTGCCGAAGAGGTCGTTGTCTATTGTTTTCGGTATGCCTATGACGCGGCATTCATAACCTGCATTATTTGTGTAACGGCTGATTTTTTCGCAGGTATCCATTGTGTCGTTACCGCCGATGCAGAAGAAATAGCGCACGTCGCGCTTTTTAAAGATCTCGAGCAGGCGTACAAAATCTTTGTCGTTTTGCTCCGGGTCAGCCAACTTGTACCGAACCGAACCGAGTTCCGATGAAGGCGTTCCGGGAAGCAGGCTCAGTTCATAAGGGTCCTCCTTGCCCAAATCGTAAAAATCGTCGCCCAAAACTCCGCGGATGCCGTGGGCCGCTCCGAGGACACGGGTAATGTTCGGCTCGTCGAACGCGGCTTTGATCACGCCGTACACGCTGGAGTTGATAACGGCCGTGGGGCCGCCGGACTGACCGAACGCACAGGCTCCTCTCAGTATTCTGTCCATTTTAACCTCCCAAAGGAAAATTTTACTCTTCCTATTGATGATATCACATTTTTGACGTAAAATAAACTTCGGAAATCAAAAAAAAGGAGATGAGCGAAATGCCGTTGGTCACGACAAAAGAAATGTTCAAAAAAGCTTATGAGGGAGGTTATGCCATCGGGGCTTTCAATGTCAACAATATGGAGATCATTCAGGGCATAACGGAAGCCGCCGCGGAGGTAAAAGCGCCGATAGTGCTTCAGGTTTCGGCGGGAGCGAGAAAATACGCGAAACACACATACCTTGTGAAACTTATCGAGGCGGCCGAAGCCGATACCGGACTTCCCATCTGCCTGCATCTCGATCACGGGGACAGCTTTGAGCTTTGTAAATCTTGTATCGACGGCGGTTTCACGTCAGTTATGATCGACGGATCGAAGCACGGATTTGAAGAAAACATAAAACTGACAAAACAAGTAGTCGATTACGCTCATGAGAGGGGAGCTGTGGTTGAAGGCGAACTCGGGCGTTTGGCCGGAGTGGAAGACGATGTCAATGTTTCCGACGAGGACAGCAGCTATACCCGTCCGGCCGAGGTCGAGGAATTCGTGTCAAAAACCGGGGTCGATTCTCTCGCGATCGCTATCGGGACCAGCCACGGAGCCTTTAAATTCAAACCCGGCACGAAACCGCAGCTTCGTTTCGACATTTTAGAGCAGGTGGAAAAACTTCTGCCCGGCTTTCCGATAGTGCTGCACGGCGCCTCGTCCGTTATTCCCGAATATGTGAAAATCATTAACGACTGCGGAGGAAGGCTTGACGACGCCATCGGGATACCGGAAGATATGCTGCGTAAAGCCGCGTCAATGGCGGTTTGCAAGATCAACATAGACTCGGATCTTCGCCTTGCCATGACGGCCGGTATCAGAGAATATATGACAAAAAATCCCGGACATTTTGATCCGCGCCAATATCTGACTCCCGGTCGGGACAACATAAAGACTCTTGTAAAGGCAAAGATCGTAAACGTGCTCGGCTGCGACGGCAAAGCGTGACCCGCCGCGCTTTTCGCGGCGGCAAACGATACTGCCCGTTATTATTACCGGTCAGGACAAATCGGAGGACATCCCATGGGTTTCAAAAACGTGGTTGAAATATTCACAAAGCACAGCCATTCCTGTTCCTGCGAAAACTGTGACGTTTACGGGAGCCGGGAGTCGGGGGGATCGCCGGGCGGTTTTCGCCCCTTTGACGTGTATACGGTCTGCCGGCTGGCCGCGGCCGTGATACCTTTCGCCGCGGGTTTGATCGTCAACATCCCGGAAAAAACGGAGACGATCCTTATGATCATAGCGGCCGCCGTCGCCGGTTACGACGTGCTGACGGGCGCGATAGTCAACCTGATAAAAAGAGGCGCGCTTGACGAGAATCTTCTGATGAGCATTGCCTCGATCGCCGCTTTCGCGATCGGCCAGGGGCACGAGGGCGCGGCGGTGATGATCCTTTTTCAAACCGGCGAGCTTTTCAGGGAATACGCGGTACGGAAAGCAAATAAATCCATTGCCGTTCTTTCCGGGCGCCGCGCGCACGACGCGGCAGAGCACGCGGAAAGCCGGGAGCGGGCTTCAGGCGGACCGGGCAAAGCCGAAACGGAAAAATTCATTACCGGGTTCGCGCGCACATACACCCCCGCCGTGCTGGCTTTAGCCGTCGTCATGGCGCTGCTGAGCGTCACTGTGTTCAATTTACCGTTTGCCGAAGGTATCGAAAGATCGCTTGTCTTTCTTGTCGTAGCCTGCCCGTGCGCGCTTGTGATCTCCATCCCGCTCACTTACTTCGCCGGCATGGGCGGAGCGTCGAAAGCGGGGATTCTGTTCAAAAACTCCGCGGTGATGGACTCCGCCGCGAAAGCAAACGCGGTCGCTTTTGACAAATCCGTCGTCCTTTCGGGCAACAAGCTGCGCGTCAGCTCGGTTAAATCGGATTCGCTTGAAGCCGAAATGCTGCTTAAGATCGCAGCTCACACGGAGGCTCATTCAGGGCACGCGATAGCAAGGGCGATAAAATCCGCATATGACGGCCCTATTTTCGCCGAGGCGACGACCGGCTTCAGGGAATTCCCGGGGGCGGGCGTCACCGTCAAAATGAACGGCACGGATATTTTTATCGGAAGCAGAGAATTTATCTCGACGACAACGTCCGAAATGCCGGCGGAAGAGGCCGCGGATCTTTCGGTGTTCATGTCCGTCGGAGGAAAATACGTCGGCAGGATAACGCTGGCCGAAACGCTCGAAGCCGGAGCTCCCGACGCGATCAAAGAGATCTCTGAAGCCGGCTGCCGGTACATCGCCATGTTTTCCTCGGATGATTCCGAGGCCGATCGCCTTATCGCCGGAAAAATCGGGGCAGTCGAGTTTTTCCCGGGCTGCCTTCCCCAAGACAAGGCGGATAAGATCCGCGAACTGAAAGAGAGGGAAAAGAAGGGCGGACGTTTTATTTTCGCCGGAAGAGGCGGCGGCAATATCCCCGCGCTCGCGGAGGCAGACGTCGGGATCGGTTTCATCGGGGCGGATGACGGCGGCGCGACGGAAGCGGCCGACATCGTCATCACCGACAACAACCCCGCGAAAATAGCGACGGTAGTGCGTTTGTCGAAAAACACGCGCGCTATCATCATCCAGAACGTTTGCTTCGTCCTCGCGGTAAAAGCGGCGGTCCTTATTTTAGGCGTTTTCGGCATTTCGCCGCTGTGGTTCGCGGTGTTCGCGGACGTCGGGGTCACTCTTCCGGCCGTGCTCAATTCAATGAGAGCCTTTTTGGTGAAAAACCCCGGACACGGAGCAGGTTTATGAAAAAAACAAAGTTTGCCGGCGCGGCCGTTATTCTGGCCGCGACCCTCTTGATAAATATTCCGGCGGCTGCGGTCGCTCCCACATTTTCCGATTTAAAAGCCGGCGAGTGGTATAACGAGTATTTGGATTATATCGGCACTTTGGAAAAGCTGGAAATCATAAACGGATACGGCGACGGTACGTTCAGGCCGGACAAAGCCGTCACTTGCGGGGAGTTTATCAAAATGCTCGCCGTTTCATCGGAACTGTACACAGTAACGCCCGATACCGGCGTCCATTGGGCACAGCCGTATTGGAATATGCTCAACGAGGCCGGGATGCTCGAAGGCTCGGACATCGCCTGCTCGAAAGAGGCGTTCGACAAACCTATAAGCCGCTACGAAACGGCGATGCTCGTCAATAACACCCTTTACAATCTCTTCTGCGAAAATCCGGTTAAGCTCGATCTGCCGGAGCGGAACATAGGCGATCACGCGGTTTTGAACGCCGCGTACCGCGCTCCGGTCGAACAGGTATACGGAAAAGGAATAATCACCGGTTATGAAGACGGATCGTTCAGGGGCGACGAAACGCTCACGCGCGTCCAGTCCGTCGCCGTGCTGGTCAGGCTGCTGTGGGGAACCGAAAGAAAGATCGTCAGCTTTTCCGAAGAGCAAAAGGCCCCGGAGGCAAAAGACCTTGATTTTGAGCCCTTTGCCGTGAAATACAGATCGATGTCGGTCGAGGAGAGGCGCGTCGCCCTTTTCGGAAATCCCAACAAAACCTACTTCACCGGCCCCGGCGACGCCGGAGCTTATATAGAAAACGTCACAGTCCCCATTTGGCAACTTCATAACGGAGTTAAGGTTTCGTCGACAGCCGTGCTCCAAGTCCATAAACTTGTCGCCCGTGAAGTGAAAATGATCTTTGAGGAGATTTACAACGATCCCGAACAATTCCCGATCAACAGCGTTTCCGGCGCGAGGTACTCCGACACCATGCGCCACGCGTGGGGCTGCGCCATTGACATGAATCCGAACGAGAATTATTATGTGCAGTACTCCACGGGATATCAGGTGGGCAGCTACTGGAGGCCGAACAGCGACCCGTTCTCGATAAC
>WRJA01000022.1 GCA_009782435.1 Oscillospiraceae bacterium | reverse complement strand
GAAAGACTGTGATTTTTTCAAAACATGGATCATACGCATACTTATCAATCAGGCAAACGCCGCATACAAAAGGCGAAATAAAGTCATTTACCTAAACGATGTCGCGCACGAGCCTCAATATGAGGACGCCTACGACTTGGGCAATGACGAGCTGAACGCGGCAGTTGCCGACCTCGGCCTTGAGTATAGGACAGTTATCACACTCCACTATTTTCAAGAAATGCGGATAAAAGAGATCGCAAGTGTGCTGAAAATCCCGCAAGGCACAGTCAAATGGCGATTATCAAAGGCAAGATCTGCTCTGAAAGAAAAACTATCGGAGGCTCCGCCGCCGAAGCGCAAGGAGGAATTGGAAAATGCGGGACAATATTGAAAATGCGCTGCGAAATGTGAAAAAGGTTGATGTTCCGGACTCTACCTTTGCTAAGGTAGACGATGTACTCCGAAATCTTGAACACAGAAAGGGCGAAATACACATGAAACCGGGATATAGGAAAATGGCCGTCATTGCTGCGGCTGTCGCAGCGATGCTGCTGATAACCACCACCGCGCTGGCAATTACAAACAGCTTTGGGATACCGGACTTTTTTAACAGCAGGATCAACTCAGGCGATGTATTGCCTGACGCATCCAATATCGTGCAGAGTGACGTGCCTCAAAACGCCGGCCAATCTGATTTGGCGACATTCGAGGTAAGGGAAGCGGTTTTCGACGGGAGCGACATATACATCGTGTTTACAGTTACTCCGACGCAAAAGAACACCATATTGCTTATCGCGCAGGACCTCTATCCGGATGACCGAATCACCGCACTGGGGCCGTTGTTCAACGGCAAAACGGAAACGATCGCAGAATACGCAGCGGCAAACGGTTTAAAGATCGTAAGAGCGGGTATAGGCAGGCTCGCCGGTGGTTTGAGCTGCCAAACGGAAAGAGACGGAACACTCGTACTCATTCTTCATTCGCATTATAACGGTGATGCTGTTGATGAGTTAGACTTAAACCTATCATGCGTCTTGACCCCCATGCCATATTCAGCAGAGACAGAGCATGATTATCCGGCGACAAACCTCTCGTTTACGTTAATAAATACCGGGCATTTTGAAACAGCTTCAATCAAACAGCCTGTCGAGTTTGCCGACGTCGGCATCCGAATAGACTGTATCACGCTTTCCGCAAGCGAGGTGTCTGTAAACGTGAGGGTCGAATACACGGTTATCGACCGGGCAAGATATGAAGCGACAGAAGACAGCTTGTTGTTTGAGTTTTTGCGCGACGACCACGAGAGTCTGCCTTTCGGACCCGAGCAGCGTTTGCCTGATGGTCCCGGAGGAATTGGTGGTATTATTTCTCTTGACGATACAAACACACGCTTAGAGACAGAATGGAGTCTGGCGGCGATGGATACCCTGCCGGATCATCTTATAGTCCGTGGCTTCAACTGCATAGATAAAACCAGGTATGAAACCCATGTGATTGAGGTAAGTAAATAAGTCAATTACCGAAATTTAAAGACGCCGCCCTGCACAGATTTCAGGCGGCGTCTTTCTCAATAACTGTTATCTTGCCGAAATTTTGTCATTTGCTTCCCGACCGGCGGCTTATGTTACAGCGTTGTACCTTGGCTGCTTCAAAACAAACGGCAGTCCACCCATCATTAGTGATTGACGCAGGAGCATATTAATTAACAGCATCAGTGCCGGTTATGCCGAAAGAGCAAAAGAGCTTCTGCAACCCCGGGTTTCGGTATATCCAATTCACAGCGATTTGAGACGCTGTTCCACCGTTCTGTTGAAGTTGATCACCTGATGCTCATACTCCTCATTCATAAGCGGAGAGGTTATCATAAAATCAGCTGAGGCGCGGTTTGTCGCAATGGGGATATCATATACCAGTGCAATACGCAGCAGCGCTTTAACGTCGGTGTCATGCGGCTGAGCGGTGAGCGGATCGGAGAAAAACACGATAAAGTCGATCACTCCTTCCACTATTTTCGCGCCGACCTGCTGGTCGCCGCCGAGCGGGCCGCTGTTGTACGCGCGCACGGGCAGGTTTGTCCGGTCGGTGATCATCCTTGCTGTGGTTCCGGTACCGTAAAGAAAATGTTTGCTCAAAATTTCTTTGTTCCAGTCACACCAATCCAGCATCTCTTTCTTTTTTCCGTCGTGCGCGATCAGCGCGATATTTTTTTGCTGACCTATGGTCAGAGAGATAAACTCGTCATTCATTCAAATCCTCCAAAGCGCTTTGGCTGCTTATAAGACGGCCGGCTCGTCCGTAATGAATTGCTTTATTGCCCGCATGGTTTCCTCGGTGTCTTTTTCGACCCTGAGTTCTATAGGTTTTGTCAAATCGAGGGTCAAGATGCTCATAAGCGATTTTGCGTCAAACACATGCCTGCCGGAGAGCAAATCAAATTGCCCGGCAAGCGGGGAAATCCGTATAACAAAGGCATGCACGGCCTCGGCTGTCGGAAGGTTGACATACACGGTTTGCATATTTTACCCCATCAAATCGAAAATCTTTTTTCGGGAATATCGACGTGTGCGATAGTGCTTGTCTTTCCCGGGCACTGTCTCATTTTATTATAAACCGCAGGATTCGTCAAGAGCGGGCAGGTCAGGCTCCGAGCCGGGCGCGACTTGCCGGGGTTCCGCCGCCGAAAAAAGAAAACCGAAAAAATCAGGCGCGGACTTTCATTTTATTTACCTTTATGATAGAATACAAAAAATCAAGACAGACCGGAGGCTTTAAAATGTCAGAGGAGTATATATCGCGGCATGATGAAAAAGGCAGCGTAAACATCTCGGACGAGGTCATCGCTGTAATGGCGGCGACCGCGGTTTCGGATACTGAAGGCGTCTTTGGCTTTTCCAATTCCGTCGGCTCGGAAATAACGGAACTTCTCGGGAAAAAAAGCGTATCCAAAGGCATCAAAATAAAATTTGACGAAGACAATATCAATATCGACCTGTTGATTACGGTGCATTTCGGCGCGAGTATAATGACCGTTGCCGAAAAAGTGCAGAAAGCGGTATGCAATTCGGTCGAATCCATGACCGGAATAAAGCCGACCGTTAATGTGCATGTTTCCGGCGTGGCTTTCGACAAACAACAGACCGGCTGATCATAATCATTTTCCGATATACCGCGGCGGGCAAAACCGGAAAGGGCAGGCTGAAATGACAAGATCTGCGGCCAGAGAACTCGCGATGAGACTCAGTTTTTTCGTTTCCGAATCGGGAAGCGATGCCGGTGAGTTGATTTCGGCGTTTTTTGACCGCGATTATTACGCTACGCTTTGCCCCGAAGACGAGTTGTTCTCAAGATTCCCGAACAAAAAGCAGTTGGAATACATAGTCCGGCTTGTGAGCGGCGTCGCTGCAAACTTAAGCGAATTGAATTCCGCCATAGAGAAATATTCAAAGGGGTGGAAAGTCAAGCGCATATCAAAAACAGCCGCCGCTGTTTTGAGATGCTGCATCTATGAAATAAAATTCATGGAAGACGTCCCCGACGCGGCGGCGATAAACGACGCCGTCGAACTCTCCAAAAGTTATGACGAACCGGAGACTTCCGCTTTTATCAACGGGATACTCGGCAGTTTTGTCCGGGAGGAAATATGAAACAATGACCCCTGAAGTTATTACCGTCTCCGCTCTCAATGAATATATCAAGGAAATGCTGGACGGGAACCGGTTTCTTGACGGCATATATGTGCGCGGGGAATTGTCAAATTATAAAATCTACCCTTCCGGACACCACTACTTCACCTTAAAAGACCAAAACGCATCTCTTCGCTGCGTCATGTTCCGAAAGGAAGCTTCAAAACTGAGATTTAAGCCGGAGGGCGGTCTCTGTGTTACCGCGTTCGGAAAAGTATCGGTCTACACGCGCGACGGCGTTTATCAGCTTTATTGCGCGGAGCTTGAACCGGAAGGCTTGGGCGGATTGTTCATTGCCTATGAACAGCTCAAGGCTAAGCTTCACGCCGAGGGCCTCTTTTCGCAGGAACGTAAAAAACCTCTCCCGAGAATACCGCGGCGCATTGCCGTTATCACTTCGCCTGCCGGAGCTGCGGTGAGAGACATTATAAGGGTGCTCGGGCAGCGCTGGCCTTTGGCGGAAGTAGTGGTTTTACCGGTTAGGGTACAAGGAGCGGAGGCGCCGGCTGAGATCGCGGAAGCGATAAAGCTTGCCGATGACCCGGAATTCACGGACCTTATCATAACCGGCCGCGGAGGCGGTTCGCTTGAAGATTTGCAGGCGTTTAACGATGAGCGTACGGCAAGAGCGATCAGCTCATCCGGTATTCCCGTAATATCAGCCGTCGGTCACGAGCCGGACGTGACAATATCAGACTTTGTCGCGGATCTGAGGGCCGCGACTCCGTCAAACGCCGCCGAATTGGCGGTGCCCGACGCCGCCGAAGTCAAATCGTACCTTAAAAACGCGCAAACGCGCATGCAAAGGGCCGTTATTAAGAAACTCTCGGAGCAAAAGGCAAAACTGAGTGATATGCGAGTCCGCAAAGTGATGACCGACCCGACTGAACACATCAACATAAAGCGTATGTCGACGGATTTTGCCGCGGCCCGTTTAAGATCCGCGGCGGAGAAGACCATGGCCTTCGGCAAACAGCGATTCATTAAGCTCGCGACCTCTCTTGACGCGATGAGCCCGCTGAAAACCTTAAACCGCGGTTTTTCGGTCGCGTCGCTTGAGACCGGAAAAATCATAAGCGACGTCTCCTCGGTATCTTTGGGAGATATGATAAATCTGGACCTCAAGCGCGGAAAACTCGGCTGCCGTGTCGAACGGAAAACGGAGGTATGACGAATGGCGGTAAAAAAACCGACTTTTGAAGAACAGATGATCAAAATCGAAAGTATTATCAAGCTGCTGGAAAAAGGGGACGCCCCTTTGGCCGAGTCGCTTGCTCTTTTTGAGGAAGGCACTGCTCTTGTGCGCTCATGCTCGGATATGCTGGATAAAGCCGAGCAAAAGGTCACCAAACTGATAACGAATTCGGACGGCACTGCGTCGGAGCTGCCGTTTGACTCGGAGCCGGAGGAATAATAAATGCCGAAAGGTTATGAAAGCCGAAAAAACGCGGTGGACAGCAGCTTGGAGGAGTATTTCGCAAACAAATACGAAGAACTCCCGCACGCGAAGCTGATCGAATCGATGCGATACAGCGTTATGGCCGGAGGAAAGCGTATCCGGCCGATTTTAGTATCGGAATTTTGCCGCGTATCGGGAGGCGGCGAAAAAAGAGCGCTGCCGGCGGCGCTGGCGATTGAGATGCTGCATACATACTCTCTCATACACGACGATCTCCCCTGCATGGACGGCGACGATTATCGCCGCGGTAAGCCGACAAACCATAAAGTCTACGGGGAATGGCTCGCTTTGCTTGCGGGAGACGCTCTGCAGGCGGAGGCGTATTACTGTATTCTGAGCAGCGCATTACCGGCGGATCTGAGAGCCGATTGCGCCGAAATGCTTGCGGAAGCGGCGGGAGCGGACGGAATATGCGCGGGGCAATACCTTGATATGTCAAACACCGGAAAAGAGATCACGGACATACAGCTCCTTGACATAAACAGCAGAAAAACGGCCTCTCTTATCGTTACCGCCTGCCGGATGGGAGCTGTGATCGGCGGCGCGGGCGAAAAAGAGGAGGAAGCCGCCGTCAGATACGGAGCCGCTTTGGGGATGGCCTTTCAGATAAGAGACGACATGCTTGACGAGATCGGCAGAAGAGAAGAATTGGGCAAGGACCCGGGCTCGGACGGGAAGGCGGGCAAAACCACTTTCATGACCGTTTTGGGCGGCAAAGGATGTGAGGAGATGATCCGAAAACTCACAGAGACGGCAAAAGACGCGGTCTTGATATTTAAAGATAACAAATTCTTAACGGACTTGGCGGATTCTCTGGCGGAAAGGACAAATTAACGAGGTAAGAGATTTTGAGAATTCTGAGTTCTGTTTTTGAATCAAAAGACGTTAAGGAATTGGGGTCCGGGAAACTCCCCATGCTTTGTTCGGAGATAAGAGAGTTTTTGATCAAAAACCTGTCTTCCACCGGCGGGCATTTGAGTTCCAACCTCGGCGTGGTCGAGTTGACCGTTGCGCTGCACAGAGTTTATGACACTGAAAAAGACAGGCTCGTTTTTGACGTGGGCCATCAGTGTTATGTACATAAAATACTCACCGGCAGGCGTGAAGGCTTTGAGAATCTGCGCTCGTTCGGCGGAATTTCGGGGTTCCCGAAACCCTGCGAGAGCCGAAACGACGCTTTTATCGCCGGTCACGCTTCAAATTCCATTTCCGTCGCTTTGGGAATGGCGAGAGCGAGAACGCTGCGCGGGGAAAACTATGATGTGGCGGCTGTTTTGGGTGACGGAGCTTTAACGGGCGGACTCGCGTATGAGGGACTTTCCGATGCGGGTCAGAGTTCGCAGGCCATTGTGATAGTACTCAACGATAACGGAATGTCGATCAATAAAAGCGTCGGCGGGGTTGTCAAAATTCTGAGTAAACTGCGCGTGCGTCCGAGATATTTGAAATTCAAGAAAACATACCGCCGCATCGTCGGAAAGATACCTCCTTTGTATAAGCTCTCGCACGGAATAAAAGAACGGATAAAGCGGTCCGTTCTTCCGGGCAGTATGTTTGAGGATATGGGCCTTTATTATATGGGGCCGATAGACGGACACGATGTATATAAGATCGAAGCGACCCTGAAACGGGCGAAAGAGCTCCGCAGGCCCGTGCTTGTACATGTTCTGACAAAAAAAGGCAAAGGATATGAGCCTGCCGAGCGCGACCCGGAAACTTATCACGGAGTGAACGTCTTTGACCCGGAAACGGGCGTTTGCGGCGACGCTTCGGAAGACTTTTCCTTCACGTTCGGAGAGGCTTTGACCGGACTTGCGGAAAAAGACGCGGATATTGTCGCGATCACGGCGGCGATGACGGACGGCACCGGGCTTTCGGGCTTTGCCGCGCGTTTTCCCGAAAGGTTTTTTGACGTCGGGATAGCCGAGGGACACGCGGCGGCTATGGCGGCGGGGCTTGCGAAACAGGGAGCGAAACCTGTCTTTGCGGTGTATTCGACCTTTCTTCAGCGCGGTTTTGATATGCTCCTTCATGATATAGCACTGCAAAATCTTCATGTGGTGCTTGCGGTCGACAGGGCCGGCATCGTCGGGAGAGACGGGGAAACGCACCAGGGAGTTTTTGACGTTGCCTTTTTACGCAGTGTTCCCGGCATGAGGATATTTTGCCCGGCCTGCCGCGCGGAGCTGCGCGAAATGCTCGAAACGGCCGTTTGCGAAATGACCGGACCTGTGGCGATACGCTATCCCAAAGGCCGCGAGGGACTGTACAAAAAAAGCTCCGGAAACAGCGCCGCCGTTATCGTTAAAGAGGGCAGGGATCTGACGATACTGTGTTACGGCATAGTGATAAACGAAGCGCTTAAAGCGGGCGAGATACTTGAATCTTCGGGCATTTCGGCGGAAATAGTGAAACTGAACCGCATCAAACCTTTGGATTATGATTTTATTCTGAGCTCCGTCGAGAAAACCGGCAGATTTTTGGCGGTAGAGGACGTATGTTCCGCGGACTGTGTCGGGCGGAACGTTTTGACGGAGATATCGGCGCGCGGGTTAAGACCGAAGGCGTCCGAGCTTTTAAATCTCGGAAACGGCATTGTGACCCACGGCGACGTCAGCGACCTTTTCGAATTCTATAAAATCGACGCAAAAGGTATAGCGGCGGCCGCCGAAAAACTTTCGGGAAACGGGGAAAAGACTTGAAAAAAGTCAGACTCGATCAGCTTGTTTTTGACCTCGGCCTGACGCCGAGCCGCGAGCGCGCGAGGACGACGATAATGAGCGGCGTCGTATTTGCTGACGGAAAGCGCGCAGACAAACCCGGAAGCGCCGTATCTCCCGACAGTGTGATAGAACTGCGCGGCGACAAGATGCCCTATGTCAGCCGCGGCGGGCTGAAGCTCGAAAAGGCGCTTGAAGTGTTTCCGGCGGATCCGTCCGGTAAATGCTGTATAGACTGCGGGGCCTCCACGGGCGGCTTTACCGACGTCCTTTTGAGAAACGGCGCTCGCAAGGTATACGCCGTTGACGTAGGTTACGGCCAATTAGCCTGGAGTTTGCGAAACGATCCGAGAGTCGTGAGCATGGAACGCACGAACATACGCTATATAAAACCCGATATGATACCGGACGAGCCGGAATTTGCGGTCGTTGATTTGTCGTTCATATCCGTCAGGCTCATTTTAAAGCCCTTGTTCGACATGCTGCCGGAAAACGGCGAAACCCTGTGCCTGATAAAACCTCAGTTTGAGGCGGGAAAAGAAAAAGTCGGCAAAAAAGGCGTTGTCAGGGATAAAAAAATACACGCCGAAGTTATTAACGAGATATCCGGCGCCGCAAAGCGGGAGGGCTTCACTGTCGCGGGCTTGGATTTTTCGCCTGTCAAAGGCCCCGAGGGAAATATCGAATACCTCATATACTTAATAAAAAACGCGCCCGAACAAAAACCGCCGGACGCCGTTTCGGTCACGGAAGCCGCCGAGTGTTATTTTGAAAGGAAAACATGATATGCCGGGTCATATTTTACTGTGCCCGAACCCCGGAAAAGACGTCGGCTTCAAATATACGCAAAAAGCCGCGCAAATGCTCAGCGAGCACGGATTTGAAATAAAGATATGCCCGATGACGGATCTGCCTCTTGAAAAGGACGTTCCCGAGCATGTCGAAATAACTCCCGTCGAGGAGGCTCTTGTCGGAGCTTCTCTCATTGCGGTATTCGGAGGCGACGGCACGCTGCTGCGAACGGCAAGAGCCGCCATGGGACGCGGGATACCGATAATCGGAGTCAATCTGGGCACCATGGGAATGATGGCGGAATTGGAAGCCGGCGACCTGCACAAGCTCATTGACGCCGCGTATTCCCGCTATACCCCCGTGAACCGGATGATGCTCGATGTGGAGCTCAAAAGGGACGGCGCGGTCGTGTTTTCCGATTTCGCGCTCAACGACGCCGTCGTCAGCGGATCTGTGAGGCTCATACGCCTTACCGCATACGGCGACAATAAAAAAATAGCGGAGTTCTCCGGAGACGGAATAATAATCGCGACGCCCACAGGTTCAACGGCGTATTCTTTGGCGGCGGGGGGGCCTCTCGTCGAACCTCATTCCGAAAGCATCATATTAACGCCTGTCTGCGCTCATAATCCTGCGGCGCGTTCTTTTGTGCTCGCGCCGGACAGGGAGGTCACGATCCGCCTCGGGGACATTGACGGGAAACAGGCAACTCTTTCGGCAGACGGGATCGACGCGGCCCGTTTGGAAACGGGAGATACGGTAGTTGTCCGCAAATCCGCGCATTACACCGTGACGGCGGAGTTCGGCTCGGGAAGTTTTTATGAAACGGTCTACAGAAAGTTGGGAGAGAAAAAATGAAATCATCCCGGCAGGAGCAAATACTGAAAATAATCGCCGAGAGAGATATTGAAACTCAGTTTCAGTTGGCGGAAGTATTAAAAGCGAGAAAAATCGAGGGAACTCAAGCCACGATCTCGCGGGATATCAAAGAATTAAGGCTGGTCAAAGAGCTTACGGCGGGCGGAAAATACCGATATGCCCTCCCTTCGGGGACCGGGGCCGCAAATTTTGACACTAAATTAAAAAAGATATTCAAAGAAAGCGTAACAAGCTGCGAGACAGCCGGCAACCTGATAGTTATAAAAACCCTCCCGGGGCTGGCGAGCGCCGCCTGCTCAACCTTAGACGGAATGAATATTTCAAATCTTGCCGGGACCCTCGCGGGCGATGACACCGCTTTTATCGCGATGCGCGACAATGACTCAGCCGAAAACCTGTGCAATGACATCAAATCCATGCTGTAATCTTTTTTTAACCGGAGGTCTGCCATGCTCATGACCCTCCACATCGAGAATATCGCGGTTATTGAACGGGCGGATATTGACTTCGGACCCGGGCTTAATGTTTTAACGGGCGAGACGGGGGCGGGAAAGTCGATAGTGATCGACGCTTTGGGCTGCGTATTGGGAGGCAGGGCAAACAGAGAGCTTGTCCGTTCCGGGGCGGAGAAGGCGTCCGTGACCGCGAGGTTTTTGTCCGGCGCCGCCGGCGCTTGGTGCGCCGAAAACGGTATCGACGCCGACGGGGACGAGATCGTCCTGATGCGCAGCATAGGCGCCGACGGCAAATCCGGCTGCCGTGTGAACGGGGTTCCGGTTTCGGCGCTGCAGCTGAGAGAATTCGGAAGCGCCGTGCTCGACATTTACGGGCAAAACGACGGACGCCGCCTGCTCGACGAAAACCGGCACAGGGACTACTTGGACGGGTTCGGAGACTTCCGTTCTCATTTCGAAGAATACGGGCGGATGTATAAGGCATACAGCGGCATAAAAAAAGAAAAAGAACGGTTATCGGCGGATATGGCCGAAAAGGAGCGAGTTACGGCAGAGCTTCGCTTCCGCAAGGAAGAATTGGAATCAGCCGGCTTGAGACAGGGCGAAGAAGAGGAGTTGACTCTCCGCAGAGATATATTAAAAAATGCGGGAACTCTCGTAAAAGACGCGGAAGAAGCTTACGAGGCGCTGTATTCAAAAGACGATTCAGCCGTCGAACTTGTACGCGCGGCTCTTTTTGCGGCGGAAGGCGGAGCCGGGGTCAGCCGGCAGATGCAAAAGGCCGCCGAAACCGTAAAGCAGGCGCTTTTTCTTCTTGAGGACGCGGCTGAGACTCTGCGGGATTTTAAGAGCGCCCTTGACTTTTCTCCGGAAGAATTCGACTTTATCGAAGAGCGACTTTCGATCATTCGCCGGCTGGCAAAAAAATACGGGCAAAATGAAGCCGGCCTTATCCGGTATCTGTCGGAATGCGATGAAAAACTCGGGCGCTTCGAATTCGCGGAATCGGAAATCAATAAACTTGAAAAAGAACTTGCCCGGCAAAAGGCTCAGGTATCGCAGGCCGCCGAAAAACTCTCGGAACTGCGAAGAAAAGCGGCGGAAAGGCTTCAAAAGAGGATGGTCGACGAACTGCGGGAGCTGAATATGCCCTCCGTCAGATTTGAGACCGAGATTTTGAGCCTGCAGGGAGACGAGGGTTTCGATGAAAACGGGCGCGACGATATACGGTTTCTTATGTCAGCCAACGCCGGCGAGGCGCCCGGAAGGATAAGCCGTATAGCGTCCGGAGGAGAGCTCTCCCGCATAATGCTCGCCATGAAAAGCGTTTTTGCGGAAAACGACGGCGCCGAGTCGATGGTTTTCGACGAGATCGACGCGGGAGTGTCCGGTATCGCGGCTCTTCGGGTGGGAGAAAAGCTTGCGGAGATCGCAAAAACAAAACAGGTGCTCTGCGTCACCCATCTGCCGCAGATCGCCGCCATGGCGGACGCTCATTTTGTGACAGAAAAATCGGAACGCGGCGGCAGGACTTACACGGGGGTCGCATTACTCGACCGCGACGGCCGACGGCGGGAATTGGCGCGGCTCTTCGGCGGAGACAACATTACCCAAACGACTATTGCAAGTGCGGAGGAACAATTAAGAGCCGCTGAGCTTTTCAAAAACGCTCGGGTGAGCAAATAAAAACCGGGAGATTATTTCGATGACGCTTTATGAGGAACTCAAGGCCAGAGGGCTTGTCGCGCAGGTTACGGATGAGAAGGAGATCGCGGAACTCATCAATAACGGCAAAGCCACTTTTTACATAGGATTTGACCCGACGGCGGACAGCTTGCATGTCGGTCATTTTATGGCGCTTTGCCTGATGAAACGCCTGCAAGCGGCCGGAAACCGTCCGATCGCGCTGGTCGGAGGCGGTACCGGAATGATCGGGGATCCCTCGGGGCGCACGGATATGCGTTCGGTGATGACGCCCGAAACCATTGAGTATAATTGCAGTCGCTTTAAAAAACAAATGGAGCGATTCATTGACTTCTCAGAGGGAAGAGCCGTCATGGCAAACAACGCCGATTGGCTGCTTGATTTGGGATACGTTGAGATGCTCCGCGAGGTGGGAGCCTGTTTCTCCGTGAACAACATGCTTCGCGCGGAATGTTACAAGCAGCGTTTGGAGAAGGGCCTTTCGTTTTTCGAATTCAATTATATGATAATGCAAAGTTATGACTTCTATCATCTCTACAGGGAATACGACTGCCGGATGCAGCTCGGCGGCGACGACCAGTGGTCAAACATGCTCGGAGGCACGGAGCTGATCAGAAAAAAGCTCGGTAAAGACGCCTATGCGATGACAATGACCCTTTTGCTGAACTCTGAGGGTGAAAAAATGGGAAAGACCAAATCCGGCGCCGTTTGGCTTGACCGGGATAAGACCTCTCCCTATGAATTTTATCAATACTGGCGCAACACGGGCGATAACGACGTGATAAAATGCCTTCGTATGCTTACTTTTCTGCCTCTTGAGGAGATAAAAGAGTTGGAAAAAGCAAAGGGGAACGAGCTCAACCGGGTAAAAGAAATACTCGCTTTTGAACTGACGAGCCTCGTTCACGGAACAAAGGACGCAAATGAGGCGATCGAAGCGGCGAAGGCGCTTTTTTCCCCCGGCGGCGCGGTTTCGGATTCCGTGCCGACCACGGAATTGACGCTTGCCGACTTTACGGAAGACCAAGCGGATATACTCACGCTGCTTGTGAGATCCGGACTTTGCCCGTCGAAATCAGATGCCCGGCGGGCGGTTGAGCAGGGCGGCGTGGAGATAAACGGCGAAAAAGTCACGGAGTTTTCAAAAAAACTGACAAAAGCGGAGCTGTCCGGACCGGGAGTAATGATCAAAAAGGGGAAAAAGAGCTTTAACCGCGTGGTTTTTGAAGCAGCCGGGCAATAAGGATGAACCGGCTTACAGCGTATCGAATTCGGTCATGTATTTCCGATATTTCTTCGGCAGGAGCTGCGTCTGAAGTTTGGGGTTTATCCGCTCTTTAACGGCGATCGAGTTGAAAAACAGCTTCCACAGCTTCCGGTACTCTTTCTCGTTTTCGGAAATATCCGGCAGCGTCATGCCGACAGATGAGACAAGCGACCATTCTTTCGTGTTGTAAACGCCCGCCAGACGCCTGCCTTTGTCGTGTATGATGAACGGCTGCGTTTTCAGCCTGTCCGCGAAATGCGGCATTATGAGCGGCAGCACGTTCGGTTCGGGTTCAAA
The DNA here is from genome assembly GCA_009782435.1 of Oscillospiraceae bacterium. Lineage (GTDB taxonomy): Bacteria > Bacillota > Clostridia > Oscillospirales > Oscillospiraceae > WRJA01. The sequence continues at coordinate 16,443 of WRJA01000022.1, read as the reverse complement.
CTCTCCGAAGAGTATATTCCCGTCCAATTCCGAAAAACGAAGAAACTCCAAAAAACGGCCCGCTTCGCGCTTAACGGCGAAAGAGATCTCCCTCATTCGAATGACGCGGCTGTCCGTCAAAGCGCCGTAAATGTTTTTTCCGATCTCGAAACCGAGTTTGATATATCGCAGAGCGGCGGCTTCGGCGTCCTCTTCATTCGACAAGGTCGCGTGATAGGCGGCGGTCAAGGCCTTCAGGCCGGGTTTTTTTCTTATCCCCTCGCAAACGCGGTCGGCCTTTTCGGGATCGGTCGCTATCTCCTTGACTTCCGCCCCGACGGAAAGCTGAATCGCGTTTTGCTTTGAAATCAGCGACGGGGCTTCTTTTTTTAAAAAGGCTTCGAAAACGCAGGAGAGAAAGCCCTCAAAAGTCCCGTCGTAAATGTATATGACGTCCGGTTCACGCTTCAAGAAGATACGCCTCTTTTGCCGGTGTGTTTTGCAGTCTTCTTATTTCCGGCTCGTTATCGAACAGCGATATCTGTTCCGGCAAAAACCGGCCCCGGCTGTTTCCGGCGGGACTGTCAAGCAGACCGGAACAGATGTGTTTTTCATTAAAGATCATGCCCGGCATGCTTTTCCCTTTGCAGATTATAAAATACTTCGCGCGTTTTAATACGACTCCCAGTTTTTTCAATCCGTCAAAATCCAAAAAGGCCTGTCTGCGCGCCGCGACTATCCTTTTTGCGCTGCGGACCCCGATGCCCGGCACGCGCAGTATGGTTTCATAGTCAGCCGTATTTATCTCTATGGGGAAACGCTCGAGGTGATTGATCGCCCAGTTGCATTTCGGATCCAAATTTACGTCGAGAGAGGGTTTTTCCTCGCTGAGAATCTCATCCGCCGAAAACCCGTAGAAACGCAAAAGCCAATCCGCCTGATAGAGCCTGTGTTCGCGAAGAAGAGGCGCGCCGACTGAAGGCAGCATCCGGTCGTCGCCTACAGGAATGTAAGCCGAGTAAAACACGCGCCTCAGTTTATATTTGTTATAGAGGCCTTGGGAGAGCTTGAGTATACGGTAATCGGTCTCGGGGCTCGCCCCGATGATCATCTGCGTGCTCTGGCCGGCCGGCGCGAATTTTTCGGCGTGGCGGTAAATTTGCAGCTCCTTTTTGCCGACGTCTATCGAATCGCGTATCTGCGCCATCGGGGCCAATATGCTCTCCTTTGTCTTTTGCGGCGCCAAAGCCGAGAGCGAAGAAGCGGAAGGAAGCTCGATATTCACGCTTATGCGGTCGATCAAAGCGCCGAGGCGGGAAATAAGCTCCGGCGAGGCGCCGGGGATGGCCTTTGCGTGGATATATCCGTTGAACCCGTATTTGTTGCGCAAGAGATCGATGCTCCGGCACATGAGCTGTGTCGTGTGATCCGGGGACAGGATTATTCCGGAGGACAGGAACAGCCCTTCGATATAGTTGCGGCGATAAAAAGACATCGTCAGCTCGGCAAGTTCCTCCGGAGTGAAAGCGGCGCGGGGCATATCGGCGGAGCTTCGGCAGCCGCAATACTTGCAGTCGTTGATACAGTGGTTGGTCATCAGCACTTTGAGCAGACTGATACAGCGCCCGTCCGCCGCGAAACTGTGGCACAGCCCGTATGACACCGTGTTGCCGACCCCGCCTTCTTTGCCTTTACGGGAGGAGCCGCTCGATGTGCAGGCCACGTCATATTTGGCGCTTTCGGCGAGTATTTTCAGTTTATCATATACTGTCACAGGCCTGTTCTCCGCATATTATTGATGGCGTCGGAGGTCGATATTCTTTATGAAAGACGGCATTTGCTTTATTTTCGGCGCGGGCGAATACTTCAAGCAGCCGCCGGAGCCGAAACCGGGCGACTTCGTGATAGCCGCCGACGGCGGATACGCCTATCTCGAGTCGAATAAAATTCCTGTCAATTTGTTTGTGGGAGATTTTGACTCCTCGGACCGTATACCGGACAACACGGAAAAGATAACTCTGCCGCAAATGAAAAATGAGACCGATACGGCCGCGGCGATCGAAGCCGGTTTAGAGCGCGGTTATCGTGTTTTTCATATTTACGGCGGAACGGGCGGACGCTTGGACCACACGCTCGCCAACATCCAATGCATTGCGGGATTGGCGGAGCGAAAGGCGAGCGGCTTTTTGTTTGCCGAAGACACGGTGATAACGGCGGTCCGAAACGGCGCGCTGTCATTTCCGGCGGGCGCCCGCGGGATCGTTTCGGTGTTTGCCGCGGGCGGCGATGCGATCGGAGTCAATGAGGAAGGGCTGAAGTATTCACTCAAAGACGCCGTCCTTAAAAACACGCGGCCCGTGGGGGTCAGCAATGAATTCACCGGCCTGCCCGCCGAGATTTCCGTGCGTGAGGGAACGCTGATCGTCATATTCCCGAAAAACGTGACGCCTTTATGACCGGGAAGGTCATCGTCGGTTACCCGCCGCCGCCGTCTATCACTATGGTTTCTCCGGTGATATAGGCGGCTTTGTCCGAGACCAAAAACGCGACGAGGCCGGAAATGTCATCCGGCGTCCCGGCCCGGCCGAGCCATATCGGGAACGGGCATTCCAGGTCTTTCAGCGCCGTTTCTCCGAGAGCTTCGCCCGTTTTTTCGGCCGTGGTCCTGATGTGCTCGTCTCTGAAATTCGTATTAAAACGTCCCGGGCAGACGCCGTTGACGTTTATGCCGTATTTGCCCAGTTCGGCGGCCATGGTCTTGACTATCCCGAGTACGCCGTGTTTTGTCGCACCGTAGGCAACGCTGCCGGGATAGGCTTTCAGTCCGGCCATTGAGGATATCATGACGATTTTTCCGGAAGCCCTCGGAATCATGGTTTTAGCTGCGGCTCTGCCCATAAGGAAGGCCCCGGTGAGGTTGACGTCTAACAATTTTTGCCAGATATCAAGGCTCATCTCGTGAATCGGCACGGGTACGGGCCCTCTTATCCCCACGCAGTGTACCACGATATCAGCCGGCCCCAAAACCTCCTGTGTTGTTTTGAATAAGTTGTCGACGTCAGCTTCGGAGCTGACGTCCGCTTTAACGGCAACGGCGCGTCTTCCGAGCGCTCTGATGTCCTCCGCCACCCGGTTCAAACCGCCCCAATCCCTGTCTTCCTCAAACACCGATCCCGGGTCAAAAAGCAGATCGGCCACCGCCGTATCAGCGCCGTCCGCCGCTAATTGCATCGCTATCGCCCGCCCCATGCTGCGCTTCGCGCCGGCGCCCGTCACAACAGCGATTTTCCCGCTCAAATCAGACACAACAGCATCGCCTCCGTCCTCACAATGGTATTACCGGCGGGCGAATTCGCCCGCAGCGGTCATTTGGCTTACTCCGGCCGGAGGACGGCGCTTAAATCATAATCCCCGCGCTTTACATGATTTGCCCTGAATTTCAAAGCGGTTCCGGGAGCTTTGCCGATAGCTGACAAACAGTTTTTAACGCAGCCGCGAAGTCCCAATAAGCCGCATGTGACTATCAGGTCATATTCCTTGATATCGGACTTATACCGGCCTATGTATGATTTTATCGGCTCCGCGAGTGAAAACGCCCAAACAGGGGAGAGAATGATTATATGCTCGTAATCGGAAGGATCACGCGAGTTCTTGATCGTCTTTGTGCCCTCATCATATTGCAGTTCGTCAAAATCACATTTTTTTGAGTCGATCACGGATAACGCGACCTTCTTGGTCGTACCGGTTTTCGAATAATAAACCACCAATGTTTTCATATGATCCTCCTCATGATTCGCAGTATCCCGAGCCGTACAGCCGTTTGTATCATTATACATTTCAACGGCTGAAATATCAATAAGGAAACGGCGGCCGGACGTGCGGCCGGAAAGCAAAAACACAAATTGTTCCGAAAAACTGAAAATATACGGTTGTTGCCGGTCCGCCGGTGTGTTAATATGATACAAACAGGGAGTATAAAGCATAGGGATCGGGCGCGCCGGTCCGCCGGGCATGCAGATATGGGATTTTCGGGGGCAGAGCGATGAAAAGACGCCTTTTAAATATATTATTGATCACGATAATACTGGTCTCGGTCTTAACGCCGGGCGTGCCGGCGGCGTATTCCGCCGCGACGGAAGCCGCGGACGAGCTTTACAGGCTGGGCCTTTTCAGGGGAACAAACACCGGTTATGAGCTTGACAGGGCGCCGACAAGGCAAGAAGCGATCGTCATGCTTATCAGGCTGCTCGGCAAAGAGAACGAGGCGGTAAACTCGAACCGGGCTCACGGGTTTTCGGATGTCAGCCTTTGGGCGGACGGCTATGTCAGTTATGCCTTTGACAAGGAACTGACAGTCGGATACAGTGAAACGGTTTTCGGCAGCGCGGACGATATAACGGCGGCGCAGTACATAACATTTGTACTGCGCTCTTTGGGCTACAGCGAACAAGCCGGGGATTTTTCATGGAGAGCGCCTTGGAATTTATCGGACGGCATAGGTTTGACCGCCGGAGAATACAGCGCCGCAGGAAAATTTACCCGCGCGGACGCGGTGATGATATCATACAGCGCCCTCAGCGTCCGTTTGAAGGGCGGGGATATGACGCTTCTGGAATACCTTGAGGTTACAGGGGCGCTGTCCTCTTCGGGGGAAGCCGGCCTTACCGCCACTCGCATTTCCGAGATGTGTTCGCCTGCGGTTTTCCGGCTCGAAGTATACAATGACGACTCTTACAGGAATTCCGTCAGATTGGGCAGCGGATTTTTCATCGACGGCGACGGGCTGGCGGTCACGAATTATCATGTCATCAAAAATACAAAATCGGCCCGCGTGACGCTGATTTCCGGAAAAAGCCATAATGTCTCCGGAGTGGTTTACGCCAACGAGGAAGAAGACTTGGCGATACTCCGAGTCAGCAAAACCTCCGCCGAGGGCGACTCGGTGAGGGCTTTTCCGTTCCTTGAGATGGGCAGCAGATCGGCTGTGCGCAACGGGGACGTCATATATACGATCGGAAGTCCGCTGGGCTTTCAAAACTCCATATCGAACGGAATAGTGAGCAACTCGCTGCGCAGAGTGGAAGGAATCGATTTCATCCAGATAACGGCGCCCATATCCGGAGGCAGCAGCGGCGGCGCTCTTATTAACGACAGCGGTAAAGTTATCGGGGTCACCACCGCGTATTTTGAGGACAGTCAAAACATGAATCTCGCGTTGCCGATAGATATGGTGAAGAATATCGATCCCGGCAGTGTTGAGATACCGTACGACAGATATTTCTCAACTGTCACAAGCAACGCGGATTACACGCTTTCCGCGTCCAAAACGGATATTACGATAAGGGCCCGCAGCACCGAAAGGATACTGATCGCCACCGACTGCCCGGCTGACGACGTCAGTTTGGAATGGGATAACAGCAATAACAGGGCGGTTTACGTCGAATGGGGCAAATGGGTGGACAGATATAACGCCGAGTTGTTTATTTCGGGCTTGCGCCAGGGCACGTCAACTGTCACGGTAGTTTACTGCGACGGCACCGGCAGTCCTGACGCCAAAGCGGTCATAAATGTCACCGTAGTTTCATAACAGAAAATGCCCGGTCCGCACAGCGGTCACCGGGATACCGGCCGGTCGGATATTACCGGCCGGTTTTTTTTACGGCTGACCTGTACAGATCGTTTTTGGAAAAACCGGTATCCGCGGCGGCGAGGATCGCCGCTTCTTTGAGAGACATGCCCCGGGCTTTATATGCGTTCAGTATATCCTCCGCCTCGGAGAGAGTGATCTCCGGCTTGCCGTCGTCTGAGGCGCCGCGGATTATCAAAACGAATTCGCCCCTCGGCGCTGTTTCGGAAAAATGCGAAAGCGCTCCCGAGAGCGTTGTGTGCATTATCTCCTCGTGCAGTTTTGTCATTTCACGGCATACTGCCGCCTCGCGGTCGCCCCAGGCGCCGAGCATGTCTCTGAGCGTGTTTTGAAGTTTGTGGGGCGCTTCATAGAATACCATGGTGCGTTTTTCATTTTTAAGTTCGTTCAAATGCTCCGCGCGGCGTTTGCGGGCGGTCGAGAGAAAACCCTCAAAACAAAAGCGGCGGGAGGGGAGCCCCGACGCCGACAGGGCGGCCGTTACAGCACAGGGTCCGGGTACGCTTATGACAGGTATATTATTCTCTGTGCAAAGCTTCACCAAATCCTCTCCGGGGTCGGATATCGCCGGCATACCGGCGTCGCTGATCAGCGCGCAGCATTCGCCCGACCGGAGCCGGGCTATTATTTTCTCTCCGCTTTCGGCGCGGTTGTGCTCGTAATAGCTTACGAGGCTTTTTTTTATTCCGAAGTGATTCAAGAGCTTAACTGAAACGCGCGTGTCTTCCGCCGCAATGAAATCCGCCGTTTTCAGAGTTTCAACGGCGCGAGGCGAAAAATCGCCGAGATTGCCGAGCGGCGTGCCGACTATATACAGTTTACCGCTCAAATCGCGCCACCTCCGCTCAAAATATTCTTATATTCTTCCGTTTCCGCGCCGTCCGCGCCGTATAAAAAAAGCGGAGCTTCGATTCGAAGTCCCGGTTTTCCGCCCCGGCGCGCGTCTATGAGCGCGAGATTAGCCTCGGCGCCGGGCCGGGGACAGACCAAACGGAGCCTTTTCGGCTCGAAACCGTGTGTTGTCAATGCGCCGAAAATTTCCGACAGGCGCTGCGGCTTGTGAACCATACAAAATCCGGCGCCGTATCTGCAAAGATATGCCGCCGCCGCCGAAAGATCGAAAATTGTGCAGAAACGCTCGTCCCGCGATGCGGCGCGGTTTTCGCCGCGGGCTTCTTTCCCGCAGCCTTGCGGGTTGTAGGGCGGATTTGACATAACGAGATCATATGCGCCCGCGCTGAAGTATTTTTTGATTTCCCGCAGATCGCCTGCCGTGACGCTCATTCTGTCTTCCAAGCCGTTTATTCTTATGTTGGAGAGGCAGTCGCGGACGTTTTCTTCTGCGATCTCAATACAGTCAAAATTTGTGTTTTTATTCCTAAACGCCGAAAGCACGGCGAGAATCCCCGCTCCGCAGCCGAGGTCCGCCGCTTTGACGACTTTTTTCATGTTGATAAAATCCGCCAGCAAAACCGAGTCGGTGCAAAGTTTAAAACCTGCTTCGCGGCAGAGCCGGGGACCTTGCGGCCAAAGTTCGTCGACACCGTCCATAATAACCTCATAATGCCGGACAAGGATATCCGGGCCGGACCGGAAAAGAAAAGAGGCGATATGCCGCGCACACCGCCTCTTTTGATTTGAGCGTCTTATCACGCTCGGCTTTACCGGGATGAGCGTATTTTTATACCGCCCTCCTGTTATGCTTCGGCTATGGCGCTTACGGGACATTGCTCGGCGCAAACGCCGCAGCTTGTGCATTCGTCGGCGTTGATAACGTAGGTATCGCCTCCTTGCGATATGCACCCGGAGGGGCATTCATCGGCGCAGACGCCGCAGGCTATGCACTCTTTGTTGATTGAATATGCCATTACTGTTACCTCCATATTTGTTGCCGGGCTCTGATATCCCCGCTGATATACAAGTCATTCTAACACAAAAAAAATAAAAATCAAGTAAAATCAAGTGAGCCGCCGCATATTAAAATGTCGTTAAAATATTGCTGTAAGCAGCTTTTACGGCGGAAAAGCTCAGTATCCGGAACCGAGTCATGTCTTCAGCTGTTTTTCCGGCGCCATAGTCAGAGAGATTTTTCCGCGTTCTTTGTCGACCGATAAGACCCGGACTTTAACATTATCGCCGACTGCGACGACCTCACTCGGATGCCTGATGAAACGCGCGGAGAGTTTTGACACGTGAACAAGCCCGTCCTGCTTGACGCCGATATCCACAAAAGCGCCGAAATCAACGACATTGCGAACGATTCCCGTGAGTTCCGCGCCGACGGTCAAATCGTCGATCGAGCGTACGGCCCGGCTGAAAACAACGGGCGGAGCGTCCTCGCGAGGGTCGCGCCCCGGCCTTGCCAACTCGGAAACGATATCCCGCAGCGTCGGCAAACCGACGCCGAGTTCGTCCGCGAGAGCATTCGGATCCCCGGCCCTTTCCGCGATGTCAGGGATACCGCCCCCTGCGATTTCGACCGCAGAAACGCCCGCGCGCTTCAGCAGCAACTCCGCGGCGGCGTAGCTCTCGGGATGGACCGCCGTCGAATCCAGAGGGTTTGCGCCGTTTTGTATCCGTAAAAAGCCCGCGCACTGAGTGAAAGCCGCATTGCCGAGCTTCGGAACTTTTTTCAGCTGTTTTCGGTCGCTGAAAGCGCCGTTTTCCTCGCGGTAAGCCACGATGTTTTTTGCGAGGCTGTCGCCTATTCCCGCGACAAAACCGAGCAGAGAGGCGGAAGCCGTATTCAGATCGACGCCGACGCGGTTGACGGCATTTTCGACAACTCCCGTCAGCGCGCGGTCAAGAGCGGTTTGGTTGAGGTCGTGCTGATACTGCCCCACGCCGATGGATCTCGGCGGAATCTTTACAAGCTCCGCCAAAGGATCCTGCAGGCGGCGGCCCAAACTCATGGCGCCGCGTGTCGCCGGTTCGAGGTCCGGGTATTCTTCGCTTGCGAGTTTCGACGCGCTGTAAACCGACGCGCCGGCTTCATTTACGATGGTGTATTCAATGGGCAGAGCGGATTCCGAAATGAAGTCCGCGACTGCTTCCTCGGTTTCGCGCGAGCCTGTGCCGTTGCCGATAACGATTATATTTATATCGTATTTTTCGGCGAACCGGCGCAATACGCGCTTTGCGCCCTCGATATCGGATTTCGGCGGCGTCGGATAGACCGTCGCGTGATCCGACAGTTTGCCGTACTCGTCCAATACGGCGACCTTGCATCCCGTGCGGTAGCCGGGGTCGAGCGCTATTATACGCGCGTCTTTGACGGGCGGCTGTAAAAGCAGATTCTCCGTGTTTTTCGCAAAGACCTTTATCGCTTCGGCTTCGGCGCGCTCGGTGAGCTCGGCTCGGACCTCCCGCTCCAAAGACGGCGCGATCAGCCGTTTGTAACTGTCCGTGAGCGTAGCTTTCAAGAGTTCCGTGAAAATGCACCGGTCCTTGATAACACGTTTTTCCAATAAGCCGACGGCGATGATCGCGTCAGTTTGCACCTTGACTTTCAGCTTGCCTTCTTTTTCGCCCCTGTTGATCGCGAGGACGCGGTGGTTCGGGATCTTCAGGATCGGCTCGCTGAAATCGCGGTACATTTCGTAAATGCTCTTTTCATCGGCGTCAGCAGCTTCGGAGACTATACTTCCGCGTTTGCGAGTGAGATCGCGCAAAACGGCGGTATGCTCCGCGTCGTCGGAGACGAGCTCGGCGATAATGTCGCAAGCGCCCGAAAGCGCAGCTTCCGGCGTATCATAACCCTTTTCGGCGTTTATGTACGGCTCCGCAAACGCAAGCGGTTCGCCGGAGGTCTGCGATTGTTCCGCGATAAAAAGGGCAAGCGGAGCGAGCCCCGCGTCTTTTGCCTTGGTGGCCCGCGTCGCTCTTTTCTTTTTATACGGCTTGTATAGGTCCTCAACGCGCTGCAATACTTCGGCGCGCTCTATTTCAGAGCGCAGCTCCGGCGTCAATTCGCCCCTCTCGTCGATCAGCCGCAGTACCTCGGCTTTTCGCGCTTCGAGGTTTTTGAGATAAGAAAGGCGCTCGTCAAGCTCGCGAAGGGTCACATCGTCTGTGCCGCCTGTCTTTTCCTTTCGGTATCGGGCGATAAAAGGGATGGTGTTGCCGGCTTCGATCAGAGCGACGATTCCGGCGACTTGCTCGACGGTCAGCGAGAACTCCGAGGCGAGGATTATTTGTATATCTGTCATGCCTTTCAGTATAACACATTCCTGTCGTGATTACCGGCTCAAGACCGAAAAAAGCGAAAAAGTGAGAAACCGTGAGAAATCGCAAGCATCCGGGAGGTAAATGCGTGAAAACGCGCATAGAAAGGTCAGTAAAGGTCAAAATGAGATTTGAGAATTTGACCTTTACTGACTATTATATTCTCAGAAGGTCAATAAAGGTCAAAATGAGGTGCGCCGAAATGGGTACAAGTGATCTGATAGCGGATTTCATCACGGAAATACTGGAAAACGCGGACGGGCCGGTCGATATCCGGCGCTCGGGCTTGGCGGAAAGATTTTCATGCGCGCCGAGCCAAATCAATTATGTCATTTCAACGCGCTTTTCCCCGGAACACGGTTATGCCGTGGAATCGCGAAGGGGCGGGGGAGGGTACATACGCATAACAAGAGTACGCGTCGGCCCGACGCAGCTGATCATGCATACGATAAACGCCGTCGGCGGAAAATTGGATTACAGGACGGCGGTCGCTTTTGTATCGAATATCGTGTCAGCCGGCGCCGTGGGCCGCGAAACCGCGGAACTTATTTTGACCGCTGTCGGAGACAACGCTTTAAGGCCCTTGGAGCAGGGCGCCCGCGATATCGTCAGAGCGTCGATTTTTAAGCAAATGCTGATCACACTGATTTCAAAATAACCGTCTGAAAGGAGAAAAACGACATGAAATGCGAAAAATGCAATGTGAAAGAAGCGGAGGTCTTCTGCAGCTTCACTATAAACGGCTCATCGACCCGGCACAGTTTTTGCGCCGGCTGCGCCGAAGAAGAAGGATTGGGAGACTGTTTCAGCATACCGGGCGGGAGAGTGTTTGAGAGCTTTTTCAGAAAGACGGACGGCTTCTTCAATGATTTCTATGAGCCTGCCGGCTTTTTCGGCCCGATGAGGTATACGCCTTTTGCGGCGCTTTTACCGCAGGCGGCGGAGGCGTGCATGAGGGCGGTCCCGGCCGAACCGGCGGCCGAGGAGTCAAATATACCTGACGACGCGGGAGAGGGGATAAGAAAAAAAAGAGAACTGACCGCGTTGAGGCATCAAATGAAAGCCGCGGCCCGGGAAGAAGACTTCGAAAAGGCCGCGGAGATACGGGACAAAATCAAAAAACTCGGGGAATAAGAACCGGAGTTTTACCCGGCGAAAGGAGAATTACTGTGCAAAGATTAACAGAAAGCGCGCGAGCGGTGCTGAACAGGGCGGCGCTGGCAGCCGGTGAACTGGGGCGCAGCTTTATCGGTACCGAGCATATCCTGCTCGGCTTGGCCCGAGAGGAAAAAGGGCTTGCCGCGAGAGTGCTCCGTGAAAACGGCTTGGATGAAACTCTTCTTACAGAACTGACGGAAAAAATACCGGGGAACAGCGCTCCGGGCGCCGAGCCGAAAGGCTTGAGCGCAGAAGCGAGGCGCGCATATGAGACGGCCTGCGCCGAGGCCGGTTTAACGGGGAGCCGGGAAGTCGGGCCGGAACATTTGCTTTTCGGAATACTTCGTCTGCACAACTCTTCGGCGGCGAGGATGATAAGGAGCACGGGCGCGGATTTGAACAAGATTTACACCGATATGCTCGAAGCCGTGAGAGAGCCGGAAAATACTAAAGGGCGCGAATCCGAGAGGCCCGGTCGCAATCCCGTTAACGCCGCCCGGCGGTATGAGGGAAATAAGAGCATTTTGGCTGAATACGGCCGCGATCTGACTGAATTGGCGGAAAACTCGATGCTCGATCCGGTCATCGGCAGGGAAAAGGAGATAGGCTCTGTTATCCGGGTGCTGCTGCGGCGCGGAAAAAACAATCCGGTTTTGACAGGCGACCCCGGAGTGGGCAAAACCGCTGTAGCTGAAGGTTTGGCGCAGTGTATCGCCAAAGGCGCGGTTCCGGAGGAGCTCGCTGATAAGCGAGTGGTTACGCTTGATTTGGCGGCGCTGATCGCCGGAACAAAGTATCGGGGAGAATTTGAGGAGCGTATAAAGGGCGTCTTGGATGAAGTGAAAAAAAACGGCAATATAATTCTTTTCATCGATGAGCTGCACACGGTCGTAGGCGCCGGGGCCGCCGAGGGCGCCGTGGACGCCGCGAATATAATAAAACCCGCATTGGGGCGCGCGGAGATTCGGATGATAGGCGCGACCACCGCGGAGGAATACAGAAAATACATTGAAAAAGACGCGGCGCTGGAGCGCAGATTCAGCCCGATAACGGTCAACGAACCCTCTGCGGAGGAGTGCGTGCGTATCATAACGGGAATCAGGGATAAATACGAGGCCCATCACAAACTGAAAATAACGGACGAAGCCGTGGACGCCGCCGTTGTGATGTCCGGCCGTTACATCAGCGACAGGTTTTTGCCCGATAAGGCAATAGATCTGATAGACGAGGCGGCCTCAAGAGTACGCATGGAAGCTTTTGCGCTGCCGGACGAGCTGAAAGCCGCGGAAGCGGAGATAGACGCACTGGCGGAAGAAAAGGAAAAAGCGGCGCTGACGGAGGATTTTGAGCAAGCGGCAATGCTGCGCGACCGCGAACAAAAGCTGCGGCTTGAGTTCGAAAGAGCCCGGAATGAATTTGCCGGGACCCGCGGCGACGAATCGAGGCGCGTGACACGCGAGGACGTTGCGCAGATAGTTTCGGAGCGGACCGGCATACCCGTGACAAGCCTCACGGAAGGCGAGAGCGAAAGACTCTTAAAAATGGAGGAGATGATCCGCAAACGCGTTATAGGGCAAAACGAAGCCGTAGCCGCGGTTTCGCGCGCCGTGAGAAGAGGGCGCGTCGGCCTGAAAGACCCCAAGCGTCCTATAGGCTGTTTCCTGTTCCCGGGGCCCACGGGCGTCGGAAAAACGGAGCTGTGCAAGGCTTTGGCCGAAGCTGTGTTCGGTGATGAGGACGCGATCATCCGGATGGATATGTCCGAATACATGGAGAAGCATGCCGTTTCAAAACTGATAGGATCGCCGCCCGGTTATATAGGTTATGACGAGGGAGGGCAGCTGACAGAAAAAGTCAGAAGGAAACCGTACAGTCTGATACTTTTTGACGAGATCGAAAAAGCGCACGAGGACGTATTCAATATACTGCTGCAGATAATGGACGAGGGACGCCTTACAGATTCAAAGGGACGAAGTGCGGATTTCAAAAACACTATCATAGTCATGACCGGAAATACAGGCGCGAGGAATATCACCGAGAAAAAAACCAAGCTCGGATTTGACCTCTCGGAGCGGGAGTCCGGCATAAGCGACGAGGAGATAAAAAACATGGTCACGGAGGATATAAAAAAGACCTTCCGCCCGGAATTCCTCAACCGCATCGACGAGATCATCGTTTTCCGCCGTCTCAGCCGGGAGGATATAAAGCGGATCGCCGAAAATATGCTCAAACCTGTATTACAGCGCGTCGCCGCGCTCGGGGTGACGCTTCAAATCAGCGAAGAGGCTCTGCTGAAAATAACAGAGCAGGGTTTTGACCCCGTATACGGAGCCAGACCCATGCGCCGCAAGATTCGCTCGGTCATTGAAGACGCCGCGGCTGAGAAGCTTTTGGACGGCACTCTGACAAAAGGAGATACGGCCGTCGCCGTCGTCAGGGACGATGAAACAGTCATTGAGGAATTGACTTGCGCGTAAAACAGCGATAAAATAAAAAAGACGGCGGGAGCGCGCCGAATCCGGCTCCCGCCGCCTTATGCAATTTCAGATACTGAAAATACAATGGCGGGATGTTTATTATGACTGACAATAAAGCGTTGATAGCCAAACTGAACGAAAGAATGTGTTTTTGCCGCACAAACGGCTTGGTTTGCACCGATCTGAAAGACGGGTATTGCGAATTTGAAGCCGATTTGACAGACGCCGGCAGAAACTCATACGGCATAGCCCACGGAAGCCTGATATTCGCTTTGTGCGACGAGGCGGCGGGAGTAGCGGCAATATTTTCCGGCGGCAGGGACGTCGTTACGCAAAGCGCAAACATCAACTATCTCAGGCCGGTATTTTCGGGCAAACTGAAAGCGCGGGCAAATCGCATAAAAGAAGGGCGAATGTCCGCGCTGTATGAGATCAGGGTGTTTGACGAGGCGGAAAAGCTGCTGGCGCAGGCGACGATGACTTTCTTTTTCGCCGGTAAGGATACGATAACAAAAAGGCAGGCGGAAAGCGGCTAATAATCCGCGAGCGACCCGCCCGCGTACAGGAGCTCAACAAGCGCGAGCGAGAATAATATCAGTGACTGCGCGAAAGGCCGGGCGTCGACGAGCGTGATGATGCATAAGAAAGCAGCGAGATTGCAAAAATAGAAAGAAGCCAGCGGTTTCGGGGTGCCGCAAGGATAACCCGCGACGAAAAAGAAGCCCAAAATCGAGGCGGATATCGCTAAAATTTCAAAGGCGAACTCCCATATGACCGGATTTGCCGCGTGATCCCTGTATGAAACGATCAGCCAATATGAGCAGAATATCACCGGGATCAAAGCCAAAAGGCATGTGAAAAAACCTGAGGACTGTTTGGAGGAAGATACGAAAGCCGGAAAGCTTATGCCGGCGGCAAGGGCGAGTACAGAAAACGCGCGGGTGACCGAAGGCTCAAAGGAATTGCTTGCCGAAAAGAACAGTAACACAGCTCCGGCTGCCGCCGATATACACGCGATCAAGGATACGACGGAAAAAACGACGGATTCAGCGGGCAGTTTCGCGGCGGTACTCCCGCCGGTCCTTTTTTTTGCCGAAAACGCGGTCAAAAAAAGCAGGAGGGCCGCCATAAACAGTGAAAGGGCAATGACGACGGTGTTTGTCCAAGCGCCGGCTATCGGCAGCCCGGTTTCCGCCTCAAAAGCGGTGCGAAGCTGCAGCCACCTGAATAAAACTCCGAAAGCGCCCGCCGTGCATGTAAAACACAGTGTAACCGTGACATGTTTTCGCATATATCAAAACCTGCTTAAATAAAACTTAGTTTTTGCTCACGCCGGTCATTGTATACTTTGTTGCCGCTTGAGTCAAGTAATTGCGCAAAAAAGCAGGGGATCGCGCCCTCATCGTCCCGCAATTTCCGGCCGATCCGAAGACACAAGACCCGGGGAGTACCCCGGGCCTTGTATTTGCTGTTGGTTGGGTTTGTGCTGTGCTGTGGTTATGGTTTATGCTTCAGGTTCAGTCAATGAATATCAAAACTTCCTTGGCTGTGCGCTGATCCGTGGGGCTGCTTGAGGGGCCGCCCTTGGGAACGATCACAACGTCGACTCCGCTGACGCTTCCGCCTTGCTGCCGGGCCAGAGTCACATCACCTTCGTATAGACGGAACTGAGGTCCAGATACACGCTCATCGACGACCACGAATTTGGTTTCGCCGGTGATTATCCACGAAGTTCCTTGGGCGGTATAGATATTGGTGCCGGTGTTGTTAATGACCTCCCACCGCTCAAAACCGACGGGTAGTCCGCCGGGACGGACGCTGGGTTCCAAGTCTCTGATCTTTTCGACCTTGGTAACGACGCCGTCTTTGGTCTCAATGATCTCGTAGACTCCGCGTCCGCCGTCCGTTATATCACGAGCGCCACCCGGGTTTGCTCTGACATCGCTCATGATGGTGCGGTATACAGTGTCGTCGATGATCAGCGGGGTATCCGGCCTCTCGCCGTTCACAAAGGTTTCGCGTACTACATATTCCTTGTCGCCTTTTGAATTTGTCTGTTCAATGAACGCGTATATAAATTCGGTTTCTGAGGAAGCGCTGCCTGCCAGATCGTAGACTATGAAGGTATCCCGCACGGCGGTTGCTACCCTCTCGGAGCTGAAGAATACCACAGCCGCGGTGTTGGAACTGCTCGACTTCATCACCGCAAAAGCGTAGTTGATGTGCGTGATGTCGCCGGGCAGGCGGCTGTATCCGGTGTAGGCGCGGTTGTTTTCGACGTCGACATAGATCGTGTTGTTGTCGGCGAACACCAGTATTTGTTGGCCGTTATTATCCAAGACGTCGCTGGTGTCGTCGGTTTTTTCTACAACTCTGCCCAGCAGGTTATTGTTCCTTTGGAACGCTGACTTGGCAAGGCCGGGCGTATAACCGGGCACTGCGGGGAGAAGGCCGGCCGCAGGAGAATCGTGCGCCGGTAAGATTCTGACCTGATTAGCCACGGTTCCCAACGAGCTGCTGCCTAAGGTCCAAGAGTATATCATGTTTTTTGCGGCAACCTCGGTAGCGTAAGCGTCTACGTTAGCGGTGGTAACGGCGTTGCCTCTTACCCTGTCGATGTTCGACGCTATTTGTATGGCGCCGGTTGTGCCTATGAGTTCCGCTACGATGCTTCTTTGGAAAGTTGAGTCAGTGGCGTTGTATCCGAAATAGAGGTTCCCCCCATTGACGTCCACGTCGCTGACGGCTACTATGTATCCGTAGGGGTCTTTGTGTATTACCAAACTCTCATTTGTTTTGGGGTCGTCGTAATAAGGTTTGGCGGCACGCAGATGCGCATTGTTATAGGCGGTGCCGTTCACGGTGAAAATTGCGGGCCTGCCCGCGGCTTCGCCCTGCACTGACGTCACCGTGCCTTGATCGGTCTCGGGAACGGTCAGATAGAGCGTGCCGTTGTAG
>WRJA01000021.1 GCA_009782435.1 Oscillospiraceae bacterium | reverse complement strand
CATTGTTTTTCCGGCTGTGATCTCTATCGCCCGTATTTTTGCGGGGGATTCCGAAGGCGCTGATATATGAAAACAATCCGCTGTTACGGCGTATCCGATGTTCATCGTATTCAATGCCCGGCTCGGATATGCAAACTCCGGTATCTCGCGGGTCATTTCGCCGTTTTCAGCCGCGACCTCGCCGTCTATCATAACGCGCGTGACCTTCATGTTTTTCAGATCCTCGATGAATACGATATCCGCGCATTTTCCCGGAGTTATGCTGCCGAACTCATGGGCCATCCTGAAGCATTCGGCGCAGTTTATCGTTACAGTCTGTATCGCAGTCACAGGGTCTATCCCTTCTTTTATCGCCCGGCGGAGTATGTGGTCGATATGACCGTCATTTACCAAAGTGTACGGATGAGTGTCGTCAGACACAAGGTTTACAAACCTTGTGTCGACCTTATGCCGGGTCACGGCCTTCGAAACCTCCTTAAGGTCGTGCCACGCGCTGCCTTCCCTTATCTGCGCGTACATGCCGAGACGCATCTTGGCCAACGCGTCTTCCGCCCGTGTGGATTCGTGACAGCAGCGCGCGCCGGCCGCGATATAGGCGCTGAGATTTTTCCCGTTATCCCGGGCCGCGTAGTGTCCCGTGACGACTTTATCGGATTTGAGGGTCCGGCCGATTAAGCTGAGCGTTTTTGACCGCCCGGCCAGCACCCCCGGAACGTTCATCATCTCGCCGAGACCGACTACCCGCTCCGAGGCCATCATCTTGCGTATATCCGAAGCGCCGATACAAGCGCCGGTATCCTCATAACCCGGCATACCCGGCACGCAGGACGGGAAGGTCACCATTGTTTTAAGAGGCGTACGCAGGCTGTCCTGTATCATCATGTTGACCCCTTCGACTCCGAGAACGTTGCAGATCTCATGGGGGTCCATGTATATGCCGACGGTGCCGCGCGGGATCACCGCCCGAGCGTATTCCCCGACGGACAGCATGGAAGACTCGACATGTATGTGTCCGTCCAAAAAACCCGGGGCAATGTACGCTCCGCCCGCGTCGATCACCTTTGTGCCGTCGCCGACGCAGTGGCCCGCTTCGCCGACCAAGGCTATGCGTCCTTCGGCGATCGCGACATCAATGTTTTTTTGTATTTCCCCGGTACAGACATTAACAAGCGAAGCGCCCTTAATAACACTGTCCGCCCGGCGCCTGCCCGCTGCGACCTCGACAAGAATTTTTGAGGCTTTCCGTAAGGGAGTTTTACAAAAGCTGTTTTGCATAGTTTTCAGTCCTCCGGGCGGCGGGAGCCGCACGGTGCAGGGCTCAAGCCGTCTTAAAATAAACGGTATCCGGCAAAAGCCGGGAATTTCGTCATTACAAATTATACATCCGCAGCGACTGAAAGGCAATGATTGCGGTCGCGCAAATGTGTTTTTCGATCTGAGTCGGAGCGAAACCGGCAAAAAGTATTTGAAAAGATGGAAACAAGAGGTTATAATATCAGAGGATTGTGTCGACAGGTTCGGCTTTACCGCCGCCGGACCGTGTTCGGCAAGATATATTTGGGAGTGAATGGAAATATGGAAAACCTGTTCTGGATCGGTTTCATCGGCGCGGCTGCCGCCCTGCTTTTTGCTCTGAGCAGATTTCGCAATGTCATGAAATACTCGGAAGGGACCGACACCATGAAAAAAATCGCCGCCGCCATCCGGCGCGGCGCTAACGCGTACCTGAAACGTCAGTATAAATCTGTGGCTGTGTTTTTTCTGGTCATGGCCGTTGTTTTGGCGTGTTTGGCCCTGCTCGGCATGGTATCACCTTTTGTGCCGTTTGCTTTTGTTACCGGCGGGGTCTGGTCATGTTTGGCGGGATTTATCGGCATGAAAGTCGCCACCGCGGCGAATTCACGGACTGCGCACGCCGCGAGCGAGAGCTTGAACCGCGGGCTTCGCGTCGCATTTTCATCGGGCGCGGTAATGGGTTTCACAGTCGTCGGACTCGGGATATTGGATATCTCGATATGGTTTGCTGTCCTCAGATACGGTTTTCACCGCGAGGCCGCGGAAATCGCCACGACTATGGTCATGTTCGGAATGGGGGCTTCGGCCGCCGCGCTGTTCGCGAGAGTGGGCGGGGGAATCTTTACAAAAGCCGCCGACGTCGGCGCGGACCTTGTCGGTAAAGTCGAAGCGGGAATTCCCGAAGACGACCCGCGTAATCCGGCGACCATTTCCGACAATGTCGGAGACAATGTCGGAGATGTTGCCGGCATGGGCGCGGACCTCTACGAGAGCTATGTGGGCTCCATCTTGGCGACTTTCGCCATAGGGGCTGCAGCCGGATACGGCTGGAACGGCATGTTCCTGCCCGTGGTTCTTGCCGTGGCCGGTATTTTTTGCTCGCTTATAGGAACTTTTTTCATTCGAACCGGGGAAAAAGCAAGCCAAAGAGAACTTCTCAAAACCCTGCGTACAGGAACGTATTTTGCGGCGGCGCTGGCCGCCGTCGCCGCCGTGCCCTTAACATATTTTGTTATGAGGGGCGTGACGGAACGTTGGTGGGGCATACTCATTTCAATTTTCTGCGGTTTGATAGCGGGCTGCGCGATAGGATATTTCACAGAATACTTCACCTCCGACACATACAGACCGACGCAGGACCTTGCCGGCACGTCCGAAACAGGCGCAGCTACGGTCATTATCGGCGGCGTCTCCTTGGGCATGAAAAGCACCATAGCGCCGATACTCATTATCGCCGTCGCCGTTGTAGTCAGTTTTCTGACTGCGGGCGGAACGCTCAGAACGAACGCTTCCGGTTACGCCGAGTTTTTCAGCTGCGGTCTGTACGGCATCGGGATAGCCGCCGTCGGGATGCTGTCGACGCTCGGCATCACGCTTGCGACGGACGCTTACGGCCCGGTCGCTGATAACGCCGGAGGCATAGCGGAGATGAGCGGTTTGGGCAAAGAGGTGCGTGAGCGCACCGACGCTTTGGACAGCTTGGGAAATACCACGGCCGCCACCGGAAAGGGTTTTGCAATCGGCTCCGCAGCCCTCACAGCGCTTGCCCTGCTTGTTTCATACATAGACATAGCAAAATCGGGAATGGATTATGCCCCCGACCTTTCGATAACAAATCCCGCTGTTCTTGTGGGAGTGTTTATCGGCGCTATGCTGGTATTTATCTTCTCAGCTCTGACGATGAGCGCGGTGCAGCGCGCGGCTCGCAGCATTGTTGTTGAGGTCCGTCGCCAATTCCGTGAGATAGCCGGACTCATGGAGGGAACGGCTGAACCCGATTACGAGGCTTGCGTTGATCTTTGCACGCGCGGCGCTCTGAAAGAGATGATACTCCCGTCGATCTTGGCTGTTGTTG
The DNA here is from genome assembly GCA_009782435.1 of Oscillospiraceae bacterium. Lineage (GTDB taxonomy): Bacteria > Bacillota > Clostridia > Oscillospirales > Oscillospiraceae > WRJA01. The sequence continues at coordinate 26,850 of WRJA01000021.1, read as the reverse complement.
TGCCCATCTTGACAGGACTCATCCTCGGAGTGGAAGGCGTCGTGGGCCTTCTCACGGGAGCCGCGGTGACGGGCTTTGCCATGGCGGTGTTTATGGCAAACGCCGGAGGCGCGTGGGACAACGCCAAAAAATACATCGAAAGCGGACAGCTCGGGGGAAAAGGCAGCGACTGCCATAAGGCGGCAGTTATCGGCGACACTGTCGGAGACCCGTTTAAAGATACATCCGGCCCGTCGCTCAATATTCTGATAAAACTCGTTTCCACGGTATCGATCGTTTTCTGCGGTATGATAGTGAAACTCTCGATATTCTGAGACAACGGCGCAAAAAAACGAAGACTCCGCGCGCGGGGTCTTCGTTTTTTGTTTTTCACAGCGGCGGGAATGAAACCGAGCATAGCGCCCCGCGCCTCGTTAGGTTGCCGGATGATGCAAAACCGGTTTTCAACAGGCTCTAATTATTAATGTATCCTCGCAGCGTATCCACTACAATGAGCGATTCCCTGCTTTTCCACTCGACGTATACGTCAAGCATACGGCAGATATCCCTTAAGCCGAAGTAATTTGAGCCGTCGATATTAAAGGCGTCCGCATATATCAAACGACCGTCCCAGATCAGCCGCGAAGTTGTCGGGACCGCGTTTTTAACGGTTGCGGCCGCCTCGGCGGCGTTTGAGTTGCCGGGAGCATACCGTGTTCCGGTATTTATTACGACAGCATTGTTGTTGCCGTCCCACAAGACGTCGAAAGGTTTGTTCGTATCCGCGAACATCACTGCCAGCATCCTTAATTGCGAACGGTTGTTTCCGCTGATATTAACCATTGCCTGATCTGTCGTTGCGCCGTTGAGTCTGATTTTTCCGGCAAACGGTATGGCCGGGACGCTTGTCGTACGCGCAGCGGGTATCATTGCTTCCGAATAGTCGCGGTACTGATGGTCACGGGAGAAAGCTCGCATGTCCGCGTCGAAATATCTGTGCGTATATACCCCTTCGCTCTGCGTTTTTTTGCCGCCTTCCCAAATGTTGCCGGAATTGAATGTCGGGTCGATTATTATGACATATCCGTCCGCGAATACCTCCAGCCACGAATGCCCGATGCCGCCGGAATACCCGTATATTATTTTTGCGGCGTAACCTCTTGCTCTTAAGAGCGCCGCCGAGAGGTTTGAGTAATTGTCGCAAATACCGCGTCCGGTTTTCAGCGTACTTACAGCGTCAGTTGCCGGCAACCTGCCGAGTTTCAGGGAATCCATGTCATACCAAACGTTGGCCGAAACCCAATCGGTGATTTTTCGCACTTCGTCAATACCGGGCTTCACGCCCTTCGACAGTTCGTTTGCTTTTGCGATGATTTCGGCGCTGTCGCTTTGTATAACGGCCGACGGCATCTTATAGTACTCCCGCGCCTGCTCGTCCGTTCTTTTTGAAGTGTGGATTTTTATATTGCCGGCGTAAGACGCGTCGTCCTCAAACGTCAGCCGGCCGGTTGTTTTTTTGACTTGCAGGTCGTCTTCAAAAACATATGACATATATTGAGCGCCGCTCGAATGCAGATATATTTCCACATTGTATGTTCCGTTTGACAGACCGGACAGGTCAATGGACGCCGTGCCGCGCAACGTATCTTTTTTTACGATCACTCCGCCGCGAACGATATATACGAGCGCCTCTCTCGGTAAATTCACAAACCTGAGACTTGACCCCTCCGCTTCAATGAGTATGCCGTCGTCATAACTGAATCGCCACACATCCTGGCCGGAATTTGCCGCCGTCGAAATCGGCGCCGCGCCGACAGCCAGCGCAAGGACCATAAGAAGGCAAATGATTCGTTTCACAAGTCTGTTCCTCCCGAAATCACTAAAATAGGAGCATAATGACAATTTTACGGTTATTATACGCTGTTTATCCGTTTTTTACAACGATATCGCGGCCGGCGATCGGTGACCCGCCGCAAACTAAGGGCTTGCCCCGGTGTCATCCGGTATTTTTAAAAAATTTTCCTTGACATTGCCCGGCGCTTTTGATATCTTAACTAAGTGTCTGAAGACCTGCGGGCCTGAAAAGACAGCAAAAGCGATGAAACGGGAGATTGCGCTCTGCAGAGCGGTAACTTCCGCGGAGTATGTCCGCTGCCGCGTAAGGCAGGCAATCGGGCGGTTTGAGTTTTTCTGCACTGTTCCAAAAAAGCGTATATCGACCGGGCGACCGGCCAAACCCGCCGGTTTGTTTTTGAAACGGGATTTGATACGCACGGCAAGGTGTTCAAAAAATCTCAACCGTACGTCAATATTGCCGGGCGGAAGACCCGCCCGATATTTCGTACGTTACCGGAGGTATTGATATGGCAACAGCTGCAGGCAAAAAAATGATCAGGATAAGGCTCAAGGCTTACGATCATCAGCTTATCGACAAGGCGTCCGAAACCATAGTCGAAACCGCGAAGCGCACCGACGCCAAAGTTTCGGGGCCTATACCGCTTCCGACAAAAAAAGAAGTGGTTACGATATTGCGCGCTGTTCATAAATATAAGGACAGCCGCGAACAATTTGAGCGCCGCACGCATAAACGATTGATCGACATTATGAGTCCGACGCAAAAAACGGTGGAGGCTCTCATGTCGCTTGAGCTTCCTGCGGGCGTGGAAATCGAGATCAAGCTTTAATTACAGCCGGGGCGCGGTTTGGGGTGCAGAAAGCCGATCGACCCGCGACGGCGGCCGGTTATTCGGCGGACCGGGCGATGACCCGGAAGGAGGATTTAGTATGAAGAAAGCCATCATCGGGAAAAAAGTCGGCATGACTCAAATCTTCGATGAAGCCGGCAAGATCGTGCCGGTCACGGTCATTGAGGCCGGACCATGCGTTGTCGTCAGTAAAAAGACGCTCGAAAAAGAGGGATACGTTTCGGTGCAGCTCGGATTCGAAGACCAAATCAGCCGGAAAATGAACAAACCCGAAAAAGGCCACTTTGATAAAGCCGGAGTCGCCTATAAAAAATATCTCAAGGAATTCCGCCTTGAGGATACAAATTCCGTTAACGTCGGCGATGAAATACGCGCCGATATTTTTGCCGAGGGCGACAAGGTCAACGTGACCGGTATTTCAAAAGGCAAGGGATATGCGGGCGTCATAAAAAGGCACGGCGCTCACAGGACTCCGACCAGTCACGGAGGCGGGCCGGTCCACCGCCACGCCGGATCTATGGGTTCCGGCACCGACCCGAGCCGCATATTCCCGGGAAAGATCGGGGCAGGGCATATGGGCGCCGAACAAGTCACCGTGCAGAATTTGGACGTAGTCAAGGTCGATCCCGAGCTGAACATGCTCGTTATCCGCGGCGCGGTCCCCGGCCCGAAGGGCAGCGTGGTATTCATTAAAAATACCTCAAGGACCTTTACCGAGAAGAAGCTCGTCGCAGCGCCCGTTAATCCGCAGAAAGCCTCCGGCAGGAATCCGCAGAAGGCTTCCGCCGGACGCTGAGGGAAGGAGAGATAAAAATGCCTAAAGCCGCTGTATTCAACATGGCCGGCGAAAATGTCGGCGAGGTCGAACTCTCCGAATCTGTTTTCGGCGTCGAGCCCAATAAGGCCGTGCTTCATGAGGCCGTCAAGAACCATCTCGCGAACCGCAGGCAGGGCACGCAAAGCGCCCTTACGCGCGCCGAAGTCTCGGGCGGCGGGAAAAAACCGTGGAGGCAGAAGGGGACCGGCCGAGCAAGGACCGGCAGCACCAGATCTCCGCAATGGACTCACGGCGGAGTGGCTTTTGCGCCGAAACCGCGGGAGTACGGCTATACTCTGAATAAAAAAGTAAAGCGTTTGGCTCTCAAGAGCGCGCTTTCTGCGAAAGCTTCGGAAAATGAGATCCTTATTATCGACGGATTGAAGCTCGACGAAATAAAGACGAAACCTTTTAAAAGCTTCCTTGAGAAGATCGGCGCCGCGGGCAAGGCGATGGTCATAACGAGAGAGCCGGACGAAACCGTTATCAAGAGCGCCCGCAACCTCCCCGGAGTCACAACGACTACAGCGACCGTTATAAGCGCTTATGACATATTGAACAGCCGCGTTTTGGTTGTGGATAAAGCCGCGCTTGAGAAAATCGAGGAGGTGTTCGCCTGATGAAAACAGCTTATGACGTCATCCTCAGACCTATCGTTACCGAGCAGTCGATGGAAGACTTGGACATAAAAAAATATGTTTTTGAAGTGGCAAAGGATGCCGGCAAGATCGAAATAAAAAAGGCCGTTGAAGAGATATTCGGAGTGAGCGTCATAAAAGTCACCACCTGTTACATAAGAAGCAAGGAAAAACGCAGCGGCGCGTATCCGAAAGGCTATACCGCAAAGCGAAAGAAAGCCGTTGTCAAGCTCAGCGAGGATTCCAAGGCTATCGAGATATTCGAGGGCATGGCGTAAGGAAGGAGCAAAAACATGTCAATAAAAACTTACAGACCCACCACTCCTGCCCGCAGAAGCATGACCGTGCTGGGGTTTGACGATATCGACAAACATGCGGGACCGGAAAAGAGCTTAACGGACGTTATAAAGAAAAAAGCGGGGCGCAACAACGGCGGCCGCATCACCGTCCGTCATCAGGGCGGAGAGAACAAGAGAAAATATCGCATCATAGATTTTAAGCGCGACAAACAAGGCGTGCCGGGAACGGTGCTTCGTCTTGAATATGATCCGAACCGCAGCGCGAACATCGCGCTTATCGAATATCCGGACGGACAGCGCCGTTACATTCCCGCGCCTGTGGGCTTGAAAGCGGGAGATTCAGTCTATTCCGGCCCCGAAGCGGACATCAAACCGGGCAATGCCCTGCCGTTGGTAAATATTCCGGTGGGTACGATCATAAGCAACATCGAGCTGTATCCGGGAAAAGGCGCGCAGTTGGTGCGCTCCGCCGGTACGGCCGCGCAGCTGATGGCCAAGGAAGCCGGCATGGCCCAAATCAGGCTTCCGTCCGGCGAATACCGTAAAGTCCGACTGAATTGCATGGCCTCCGTCGGACAGGTCGGAAACATCGACCACGCAAACGTGTCCGTCGGGAAAGCCGGGCGCAAGCGGCATATGGGCCACAGGCCGACGGTGCGCGGCAGCGTAATGAACCCCTGCGACCATCCTCACGGAGGCGGTGAGGGCAAAAGCCCCATAGGGCGGCCCGGACCGGTAACGCCGTGGGGCAAGCCGACTCTCGGCTACAAGACGCGTAAAAAGAAAAATCCGACAAGCAAATATATCGTCAAGCGCCGCAACGAAAAGTAAGGAGGGAAACAAGTAATGAGCAGAAGCGTAAAAAAAGGTCCTTTCGCCGCTCCCGAGCTGCTGAAGCGAGTAGATGAAATGAACAAGACCGGCAACAAAAAGGTCCTTAAAACTTGGAGCCGCGCTTCAACCATTTTTCCGTCCTTCGTTGGTCACACGATCGCCGTGCATGACGGTCGCCGCCATGTTCCCGTGTATATCACCGAGGATATGGTGGGACATAAGCTGGGCGAATTTGCTCCGACAAGGACCTACAGGGGCCATTCCGGCAGCAAGACGGGCAAGTAGGGAGGTTGAATATTATGACAGCGAAAGCTCATCTTAAATACGCGCGCATTTCCCCGCGCAAGGTCAAGATCGTTTGCGACCTCATCCGGGGAAAGGATGTCAAAACAGCGCAGGCCATATTGTCGGCCACTCCCAAAGCGGCGTCGGAGCTAATGCTGAAGCTCCTTAAAAGCGCGGCCGCGAACGCGGAGAACAATTTTGAGATGGATCCCGATAAACTGTATGTTTCAGAAACATACGCCAATCCCGGCCCGATCCTGAAAAGGGGCATGCAACGCGCGCAGGGCCGCATGTTTCGCATAAATAAGAGGACAAGCCACATTACCGTTGCAGTGGCTGAAAGAGAATAAGGGGGAGCCGGAATATGGGACAAAAAGTCAATCCGCACGGACTGCGCGTGGGCGTCATCAAGGACTGGGATTCCCGCTGGTATGCCCGCAGCGATAAAGTCGGCAATTTGATAAACGAAGACTACATGATACGCAAACATCTCAAGCGCACCCTTCAAACGGCGGGAGTGCCGAGGATAGAGATCGAGCGCGACAGCGCGAAAGTGCGTATCTATATCCACTGCAGCCGACCCGGAGTCGTTATCGGAAAAGGCGGCGCCGAAATAGAACGGCTGCGCGGTGAGGTGGAAAAAATGATCGGCAAGCCCGTCGCTCTGTCGATCGTTGAAGTCCGCGTCCCGGATACCAACGCCCAGCTTGTGGCCGAGAACATTGCGTCGCAGTTGGAGCGGCGAATCGGTTTCCGGCGCGCAATGAAAAACTCTATAGGCCGCGCCATGCGCATGGGCGCGCGGGGAATCAAGATCATGGTCTCCGGCCGAATAGGAGGCGCCGAGATCGCCCGCAGCGAATGCTATCATGAGGGGACCATACCTCTTCAGACCCTTCGCGCCGATATAGACTACGGGTTCGCCGAAGCGGCGACCACATACGGACGTATCGGAGTTAAAGTTTGGATATATAAAGGCGAGATCCTTTCGCAGACACTGCGCACCACGCCGCGCACCATGGATATGACAAGACCGCCCGACCGCCGTCGCCGTGACGACCGCAACAAAAGGGGCGCTCCCGGCGGAGGTCCCGGAAGACCGCAGTCTGATTTCAGGCAGGGACAGGGACGCGGAGGCTACGGACGTGATAACGCCGGACAAAGCCGGCCGCCCGATCGCGGGGGCTATCGCGGCGCTCCGGGGCCGGGGCCCGCGCCCGCACCCAAGGAAGGAGGCAACGCATAATGCTTCTGCCCAAGAGAGTTAAATACCGCAGAGTCCACAGAGGCCGCATGAAAGGAAAAGCCACCCGAGGCAATACCGTAACTTACGGGGAGTATGGCTTGGCGGCCGCGGAACCCTGTTGGATCACATCAAATCAAATCGAAGCGGCGCGTATCGCCATGACGCGATACACCAAGCGCGGCGGAAAAGTCTGGATAAAAATATTTCCCGACAAACCCGTGACGGAAAAACCCGCCGAAACAAGAATGGGCTCCGGGAAGGGTTCGCCGGAATACTGGGTGTCGGTGGTAAAACCCGGCCGCGTCATGTTCGAGATCGCCGGAGTCACCGAGGAAGCGGCGCGGGAAGCGCTGCGTCTCGCGGGCCACAAACTGCCGTGCAGGACCAAGTTTGTCACACGCGGGGAAGAGGCCGAAACAGGTGGTGAAAAAGATGAAAGCTGAAGAAATACGCGGCTTGACTCCCGTGGAGCTTGAGACGAAATTGTCGGAGCTAAAAAAAGACCTTTTTATGCTCCGTATGCAGCATGCCACAAGTCATCTTGAAAACCCCGTCAGGATATCAGTCGTGCGCAGAGATATCGCGAGAGTCAAAACGATCATTCGCGAAAAGCAGCTCAAGCGTTGAGGAGGCAGCAGATGAAAAGCGAGATACAAAGGACTTCCCGTAAGACAAGGGTGGGAAAAGTTGTTTCGGATAAAATGGATAAGACCGTCGTCGTGACCGTGAGGACCCGCGTCGCTCATCCGCGCTACAAAAAAATAGTCAACAGGACATACAGGCTCAAGGCGCACGATGAGAACAACGAATGCGGTATCGGCGACACCGTTAAGGTCATGGAGACTCGGCCGCTGTCAAAGGATAAGAGATGGCGCGTGGTCGAAATCACGGAAAAAGCAAAATAGGGAGGCGCCTAAATGATACAGCAGGAAACTTACCTGAAGGTGGCCGACAATACCGGCGCCAAGGAAATAAAATGTATCCGCGTTTTGGGCGGCTCAAAACGCAAATACGGCAATATCGGCGACGTGATCGTCGCCTCCGTCCGCAAGGCCGCTCCCGGAGGCACCGTTAAAAAAGGAGAGGTCGTCAGAGCGGTGATAGTCCGCAGCGCCAAAGGCGTACGCCGCGCGGACGGCACTTATGTCCGTTTCGATGAAAACGCCGCCGTTCTTATTCGGGAAGATAAAAATCCGCGCGGCACGCGAATTTTCGGCCCGGTCGCCCGCGAACTGCGCGATAAGGAATATATGAAGATCCTGTCCTTGGCTCCCGAAGTCATATAGGAGGGCATATGCAATGAATGTCAAAAGAGATGATAGAGTCATTGTACTGTCGGGAAAAGACAGAGGCAAGGAAGGCAAAGTTTTGAGCTGCGATCCCAAGAACGGAAAAGCAGTCGTTGAGGGCGTCAATGTAGCGTCAAAACATGTTAAGCCGAAAAAACAGGGTCAGCCGGGCGGTATTATTAAGCAGGAAACGCCTATCTATGCTTGCAAGCTGATGCTGGTATGCCCGAAGTGCGGCAAACCGACGCGGCCGGCCCGAAGGACAGACGGCGCCGGAAAGAAATTCCGTGTCTGCAAGAAGTGCGGCGTCGACATATAGAGGGAGGAGACAGACTCAAATGACAAGAATGAAGAAAAAGTATCTTGAGGAAGTCGCTCCGGCTCTGATGCGGAAATTCGAATACAAAAGTCCGATGCAGATACCGGGGGTTGAAAAAATCGTGGTCAGTGTCGGCTGCGGAGACTGCAAGGACAACGCAAAAGCTTTGGACGCCGTAATAAAAGATATTTCTGCCTTGACCGGACAAAAAGCGGTCGCGACCACTGCAAAAAAATCGGTCGCGAACTTTAAACTCAGATCGGGTATGAAAGTCGGCGTAAAGGTGACTCTTCGCAGGGATCACATGTGGGAATTTTTAGACAAGCTGTTTAACGTGGCGCTGCCTCGTGTCCGCGATTTTCACGGAATTTCGGCGGAAGCCTTCGACGGACGCGGCAATTATTCGCTCGGAATAAAAGAACAGATAATCTTTCCCGAGATCGATTACGATAAAATAGAGAAGCTGCGCGGAATGAATATTGCGATTTGCACCACAGCCAAAACGGATGAGGAAGCCGGGGAATTGCTGTCCCTTTTGGGCGCTCCGTTCATCCGGTCATAGGGAGGTTTATATTATGGCGAAAAAAGCTATGATACTCAAGCAGCAGGCCCCCGCGAAGTTTTCAACGCGAAGATATAACCGATGCAGGATATGCGGCCGACCGCACGCGTACCTGCGCGACTACGGAGTTTGCCGGATTTGCTTCCGCGATCTGGCGTATAAAGGTCAGATACCGGGTGTGAGAAAGGCTTCATGGTAACTTCAATTTCAGGTGAAGATACGATCTGAGGCCGGATGCCGGGAGTAAGAATGGCCTCTCGGTAAAACTGTTGCAGGAGGAAGATACAATGCAAATTACAGATCCCGTTGCCGACATGCTTACCCGCATCCGCAACGCGGGCAGCGCCAAGCATGATATGGTGGATATCCCGTCTTCCAAGCTGAAGAAGTCGATCGCCGATATTCTTCTCGAAGAAGGATATATAAAAAGCTGTCAGCTCATTGACGACAACTCTCAGGGAATCATTCGCATCTCGTTGAAATATCTGCCTGGCAAGGAGAGGGCGATTCGCGGATTGCGCCGCGTTTCCAAACCCGGCCTGCGCGTATATGCCGGCGCCGATGAGCTTCCCTACGTTTTAAAGGGCTTGGGGATAGCGATAATATCCACTTCAAAGGGCATAATGACCGATCGCAGAGCTCGAAAAGAGCGTGTGGGCGGCGAAGTTTTGGCCTTTGTGTGGTAAGGGAGGGTATGTTTAATGTCCAGAATCGGGAAAATGCCCATCGCCGTACCGGCAGGAGTGGATGTGAAGCTTGAAGGTCCTCATATAACCGTTAAGGGACCCAAAGGAACGCTGGAAACGGATATTGTACCCGGTATCGATGTCAATATCGCCGAAGGCGTGATAAATGTTACGAGGCGGAATGATGAAAAGAAAAGCCGTTCATACCACGGCCTCACAAGGACCATTGTAAACAACATGGTTACCGGCGTGACGAGCGGATTCAGCAAGAGCCTTGAGGTGAGCGGCGTCGGATACAGGGCCGCTAAGGAAGGAAATAAACTGGTCATGAATCTCGGCTTCAGCCATCAGGTGACGGTTGAAGAAGAAGACGGCATCACGATAGACGTTCCGAGTCAGAACCAGATAATCATCAACGGTATCGACAAGCAAAAGGTTGGCCGCTTCGCGGCGGATATTCGCCGGAAAAGACCGCCCGAGCCGTATAAGGGCAAAGGCATAAGATATTCCGACGAAGTGATCCGCCGCAAAGAAGGCAAGACCGGCGCGAAATAACGGAGGTGGGCACGAATGATTAACAGACCGGATACAAAAGCACAGCGAATGAAACGCAAAAAAAGAGTGCGCGCCAAGATCTCCGGCACAACGGAGAGGCCACGCCTTTGCGTTTTTCGCAGCGCGCGCCATATCTACGCTCAAATAATTGACGATACGCGCGGAACGACGCTTGTTTCCGCTTCCTCCGTTGAAAAGGATTTCAGCCGTCCCGGGAGCGACAAAGAAGCCGCAAGGCTTGTCGGAAAAACCGTTGCCGAACGCGCCGTAAAAAAAGGTATCGAAACCGTGGTATTCGACCGCGGAGGATATATTTATCACGGACGTGTTCTTGAACTGGCTGAAGGCGCCCGCGAGGGCGGACTGAAGTTTTGACCGGGGGAGGAGAAAACAAAGATGGCTTTCAGTAACGACAGAAATCACAGACGCGGAGAAGAGGAACGTTCGGAGTTCACGGAAAAGGTGGTTTCTCTGAACCGTGTATCGAAAACAGTCAAGGGCGGGCGCATATTTAAGTTTGCCGCTCTTTGCGTGGTGGGCGACGGCAACGGCCGGGTAGGATACGGCTTGGGCAAAGCGGGCGAAGTCTCCGAAGCCATACGCAAAGGCATTGAAGACGCGAAAAAGAATATTGTGACGATAACGCTTTCCGGCACAACGATACCGCATGAGGTGATCGGCGTCTACGGCGCGGGCAGGGTGCTGATGAAGCCGGCCGCGCCGGGTACCGGAGTTATTGCAGGCGGCGCCGTTCGCGCCGTGGCGGAGGCGGCGGGAATCAAAGATGTGCGCGCCAAGAGCCTGCGTTCCGACAACCCGCAAAATGTCGTTGCGGCCACCATGACGGGCCTTTTGTCCCTGCGCGACGCTGCTGAAGTGGCGCGCGTACGGGGGAAAACTCCCGAACAGATCAAGGGTTAGGAGACTGATCGCGATGGCAGAGATGAGAATCAAGCTTATAAAAAGTTTAAGCGGCAGGCCCCTGAAGCATGCCGCCACCGCCCGGTCCTTGGGACTTCGCAAGATCGGGCAGGAAGTCGTGCGGGAAAACGATCCCCAAATCGCGGGGAAAATATCACAAATCAGCTATTTGCTCCGGGTAACGGAGATATAGGAGGTGCGCTGTGAATATTCATGAGCTGTCTCCCGGCGTCGGCTCCGTCCGTGAAGGAAAGCGCAAGGGAAGAGGATACGCCACCGGCAACGGGAAGACCGCCGGTCGCGGCCACAAAGGTCAAAAAGCGCGAAGCGGCGGAGGCGTGCGAGTCGGGTTTGAAGGCGGACAGATGCCTTTGGTTCGGCGCGTCCCGAAAAGAGGTTTCAATAACATTTTCGCAAAACCTCTTGAGGCTGTGAATGTTTCCGCGTTGGAAAGATTTGATAACGGGGCCGAAGTGGATGAGAAGGTCCTTCTTGACTCCGGTATTCTGTCAAAATGCCGCTGGGGCGTTAAGATACTGGGAAACGGAGACATAACAAAAAAACTGACGGTCAAGGCTTCTGCTTTTTCCGAATCCGCAAAGCGGAAAATTGAATCGGCGGGCGGAAAGGCAGAGGTGGTATAGTTGTTTCAAACGATTCGCAACGCGTGGAAAATCGAAGAACTGCGAAAAAAGATAATTTTTACGCTGTTTATCGTGCTGCTGTACCGTATCGGTAACGTGGTACCCGTGCCTTATGTGGATACCGCCCTGTTGGAACAGTATTTCGTCAGTCTGCAAAACACTGTTTTGGGGCTGTATAACGTCATGTCGGGCGGCGCATTTTCCAGCGCGACGATATTTGCCCTGTCCATTCAGCCGTATATAAACGCATCCATCATAATGCAGCTTCTTACCATGGCCATCCCCGCTCTGGAGCGTATGGCAAAAGAAGAGGGAGAAGAAGGCAAAAAGAAAATAGCGTCCATAACCCGTTATTCCACGGTAGCGATAGGCCTTATCCAAGGTTTTGCGTACTATATGCTGATCAAGAACAATTCACTGCTGGCGGAAACCGGTATTTGGCCCGGGATCGTTATCGTTTTGACATTCACGGCCGGCAGCGCGCTTATAATGTGGCTCGGAGAACAGATCACTGAGTTCGGTATCGGGAACGGCATCTCGATAATCCTGTTCGCCAGTATTATTTCAAGGTTCCCGGTCTCGCTTCTTCAGATGATAACGAACGTATCGCAAGGCACCACCTATTGGTATTCCGTGGCGCTTATGATACTCGGCGCTCTTGCAATAGTCGTGCTCATCGTCGTGGTCACCAACGCGGAAAGAAGGGTGCCGGTACAGTATTCCAAACGTGTTGTCGGGCGAAAGATGTACGGAGGGCAGAGCACTCATCTGCCGATGAAGGTCAACATGTCCGGCGTTCTCCCGATAATTTTCGCGCAGTCCATCGCCTCTTTGCCGGCCACTGTTTTGATGCTTGCCGGCATCAACGATCAGAGCGCCGGATTTTGGGGAGGTTTTCTGAGGGGCTTTAATTCCGGAAGTATGGTATACGCGCTGATTTATTTCCTTCTTATCATATTCTTCAGCTACTTCTATTCCACGGTGCAATTCAATCCGGTCGAGGTCGCAAACAACCTGAAGAAAAACGGCGGCTTCATTCCGGGTTTCAGGGCGGGCAAGCCCACCAGTGAATTCATACAAAAAGTGCTGAACAAGATAACCCTCTTCGGCGCGATATATCTCGGAATAATCGCGGTCACGCCGATAATCATCAGCGTATTCTCCGTAACGGCGGCAAATTCCGGCATATCTCTCGGCGGAACGTCCGTAATAATAGTCGTCGGCGTTGCGCTTGAAACCGTTAAAGCACTTGAGTCCCAAATGCTCATGCGGCACTATAAAGGATTTTTGGAATAAAACAGAGGAGGTTCTTTATATGAAACTCATATTTTTGGGCGCTCCGGGCGCGGGAAAAGGAACACAAGCGGAGATATTGAGCAGACTTTGCGGGATCCCGATCATATCGACGGGAAAAATACTTCGCGACGCGATCGCGAACGGCACCCCGATCGGGCGCCGGGCCAAGGAATATGTGGACTCCGGAAAATTGGTCCCGGACGATGTGATCATAGGTATCATCGGCGAGCGTCTCACCGAAGCGGACTGCAAGGGAGGCTACATACTCGACGGCGTCCCGCGCACGATTCCTCAAGCCGAGGCGATAGAAGCCGGAGGGATCGAAATCGACTGCGCTTTGTCTTTTGAAGTGGAAGACGCCGTCATCATAGATCGTATGGCGGGGAGAAGAGTCTGCAAAAAATGCAGCGCGCCGTTCCATATAACGGCCAAGCCTCCGAAAAAAGAGGGCGTGTGCGACTATTGCGGCGGAGAAGTCGCCGCGCGTTCGGACGACGACCCTGAAACTGTGAAAACAAGACTCAAAGTATACCATGAGGAAACCGAACCCCTTTTGGAATTCTACTCGCGGCGCGGCAAGCTGAAGACCGCGGAAAACCGTCCGACCGTGGAAGAGACGACGGCGGTGATCAGAGGGGTCCTGGGGATATGACATAATGATAAGTATCAAGTCTCCGCGGGAAATAGAGATCATGCGCAGGGCGGGAAGGATCGCGGCGCGAGCCCGTTCCATTGCGAAAGATATGACGGCTGTCGGGGTCACGACCGGAGAAATCGACCGGGAAGTGCGGACATATATCGAAAAATCAGAGGCCGTTCCGTCGTTTTTGAGATACGGAGGTTTCCCCGCGGGGTCCTGCATATCCATAAACGAAGAGGTCATCCACGGTATACCCGGCGACAGGCGCGTCAATGAGGGAGACATCGTAAGTTTCGACGTCGGAGCTTTTTACAAGGGTTATCACGGGGACTGCGCGGATTCATTCATAGCCGGAAAAGGGTCGGTGCAGGCCAAGATGCTGATCGAGATCACCCGTATGAGTTTTTTTGAAGGAATCAAATTCGCGCGCTCCGGCTGCCGGATATCGGATATTTCTAATGCGATACAAGTGTTCGCGGAGCGGCACGGCTTCAGCGTGGTGAGAGAATTCGTCGGGCACGGCATAGGGGCGGACCTCCATGAAGAGCCGGTGATACCGAATTTCGGCAAACCGGGTCACGGCCCGCGTCTCTTGCCCGGAATGACTCTGGCGATCGAACCCATGGTGAACGCGGGCGCGGCGGGAGTGTTGGTCGCGGGGGACGACTGGACGGTCGTTACGAGGGACGGCAGCTTGTCGGCGCACTATGAGAATACGGTTCTCGTAACGGACGGCGAACCGGAAATACTGACTTTGCGGGAGGGATCGCCGTGAATCCCGTCACAGTTTCCGGTATTGTTATGTCTCTTGCCGGACATGACAAAGGCAGGCTGTATGCGCTGCTGAAAACGGACGGACGATTTGCGTATCTTTCCGACGGTAAGATCAGAAAAGTCGATAACCCGAAGAGAAAAAATATCAAACACATAAAAAAATTAAATTTACCGGCGGCTTCGGAAGATACCGGACAAAAAGAGACCGGGGACAGAGAAATAAGGAAAATGCTCGCGGCGGCGAGAAAGACCGAGACGACCGAGGAGGGGAGTACAGCGTGGCAAAAGATGATGTAATCGAGCTCGAAGGCACGGTTATCGAATCGCTGCCCAATACGATGTTCCATGTCGACATCGGCAACGGCCACACCATCCTTGCCCATATATCCGGCAAGCTTCGGATGAACTTTATCAGGATACTCCCCGGAGATAAAGTCACGGTACAGATGTCGCCGTATGACCTTACCCGAGGACGGATCACTTGGAGAAGTAAGTAGGAGGTTACAGCATGAAAGTCAGACCGTCAGTTAAGCCCATGTGTGAGAAATGCAAAATAATCAAGCGCAGGGGAAAAGTGATGATTATTTGCGAAAATCCGAAACATAAGCAGAGACAGGGCTGATATCAGTAATAAATTATGCACCGGAACAGTAATGAAAGGAATGATTAAAGGATATGGCACGTATTGCCGGCGTTGACCTGCCGAAAGACAAGAGGATCGAGATAGGATTGACCTATATATTCGGTATAGGCAGATCCACCGCGAAAAAAATTCTTGAGCAAACCGGGGTCAACCCGGATACCAGAGTCAAAAACCTGACCGAGGATGAAGAATCCAAACTGCGCGAATGCATCGACCGCAACTACACGGTCGAGGGCGATATGCGCAGGACAGTCGCTCTTGATATAAAACGCCTTACGGAAATAGGCAGCTACCGCGGTCAGCGCCACAGGCGCGGCCTGCCCGTGCGCGGACAGAGGACGAAGACCAATGCCCGGACCCGCAAGGGGCCGAAGCGTACTATAGCTAACAAGAAGAAATAAAGGAGGGGATCACATGGCAGCGCCCAAGAAAAAAGTCAGAACACGCCGCAGAGAGCGTAAGAACATTGAAAAGGGAGCCGTGCATATCAGCTCTTCCTTCAATAATACAATGGTCACGGTTTCGGATTTGAGCGGCAACGCCATAAGCTGGGCTTCCGCCGGCGGCATGGGTTTTCGCGGCAGTAAAAAATCAACTCCGTTTGCCGCGCAGACCGCGGCGGAATCCGCCGCGAAAGCAGCTATGGAGCACGGTCTGAAATCAGTGGAGGTCTTCGTAAAAGGTCCGGGCTCCGGACGTGAAGCCGCGATACGCGCCCTGCAGACCGCGGGTCTTGAAGTTACGATGATCAAGGACGTCACGCCGATACCGCACAACGGATGCCGTCCGCCGAAACGCCGTCGCGTCTGATGAACAGGAGGTAGAAGCAATATGGCAAGATATACCGAGGCGGTATGCCGTCTGTGCCGCAGAGAAGGACAAAAACTCTTTCTTAAAGGCGACAGATGCTATACAGACAAATGCGCTTACGCGAGCAGGCCGTATCCGCCGGGACTGCACGGTCAGGGAAGAAGCAAAACATCCGAATACGGACAGCAGCTCCGCGAAAAACAAAAGGCAAAACGTTATTACGGAGTGTTGGAGAGCCAATTTCGGGGATATTTTGAAATCGCGGACAAAAAACCCGGCCGAACGGGTGAGAATCTGCTTTCACTTCTTGAAACAAGACTTGACAACGTTGTGTACAGACTCGGTTTCGCCATGAGCCGGGCTGAAGCGAGACAGCTTGTCAATCACGGTCATTTTACCGTCAACGGCAGAAAAGTCGACATCCCGAGCTTCCTTGTAAAACCCGGAATGGTGATTTCGGTAAAAGAAAAAAGCCGCAACTCGGAAAAGATAAAGGCCAATACGGAAGCCAACAGCTTTCGTCAGCCTCCCGGATGGCTCGAGTATGACCAGATCAATCTGATAGCTAAAGTGTCAGCCGTGCCGACAAGAGAGGACATTGACCTGCCGGTTGAAGAGCATCTTATCGTTGAGTTGTATTCCAAGTAAATACAGGCCCTCACAGCCGCATGCACATTGCTCGGCAGCATATTTCGGAAGCGGATCACTTTTGGCTCCCGAAAGAAAAAAAGAATAAGGAGGGTAACATTTATATGATAGAAATAGAAAAACCAAAAATCGAATGTATCGAGATCCAGCCTGACGCATCTTACGGGAAGTTTATTGTTGAGCCGTTGGAACGCGGTTACGGAACGACTTTGGGGAATTCTCTTCGCAGGGTACTTTTATCCTCTCTTCCCGGCACGGCTGTCACTTCGATTAAAATAGCAGGTATTCAACACGAGTTTTCGGCGCTGCCCGGCATAAAAGAAGACGTTACCGAAATAGTCCTCAATATCAAGGGGATTTTCGCAAAGCTGTTCAGCGACGGACCGAAAACCGTTTATTTGGACGCTCAGGGCGAGTGTGAAGTTACCGCAGGAGATATCAAAGCTGACGCGGAGGTTGAGATATTAAATCCGGATCTGCATATAGCGTCGCTGGGGCCGGACGCAACTCTCAGCATGGAGCTGACGATAAATCACGGCCGCGGTTATGTTCCGGCCGAAAAGAATAAACCCGCGCAAGCGGTTATCGGGGTCATGCCGATCGATTCCATTTACACGCCGGTATTAAAAGTCAATTACACGGTCGAAAATACAAGGGTTGGGAACAGAACGGACTTTGATAAGCTGACAATAGAGGTTTGGACGGATAAAACCATTACGGCGCGCGACGCCGTTTCACTTGGAGCGAAAGTCCTTTGCGACCATTTCACGCTGTTTACGGATCTGTCCGAAATGATCGGGAATAAGTCGACGGTGGTCGAAAAGAATGAGGCCCAAAGAGATAAAGTATTGGAAATGACGATAGAGGAGCTCGATCTTTCCGTGCGAAGCTTCAACTGCTTAAAACGCGCAAACATCAACACAGTTGAAGACCTGATAGCAAAAAGCCAGGAAGAGATGATAAAGGTCAGAAACCTCGGACGAAAATCGCTTGAAGAAGTTGAGCATAAGCTTGCGATGATGGGATTGTCTCTTGCAAGCGACGACTCCAATTAACACTCTATTCTCTGACAAGGAGGAGAACACAGATATGCCCGGAACAAGAAAACTCGGCATGGCGACCGACAGGCGCAGAGCCATGATGCGCCAACAGGTAACGGATCTGCTGGCAAACGGGAAAATGGAGACTACCGTGACCCGGGCCAAGGAAATAGGGCCTGTGGCGGAAAAGATGATAAGTCTCGGCAAAAAGAAAAACTTAGCCGCATACCGGCGGGCTCTGCGTTTTATTACCCGTGAGGACGTTGCGAAAAAGCTTTTTGACGAAGTGGCTCCGAAATATGCCGAAAGAAACGGCGGATATACGCGTATAACGCGAATCGGGCCGCGCAGGGGAGATTCGGCTGAGATGGCCTTGATCGAATTGGTGTGAGCCGGCATGAAAAAAGGGGCTGACGCATTTTTTGCGGCAGCCCCTTTTTACATTCTTTTACCGGCTTATCCGCGACAGATCTCGGTCTTTTACGTGATCGTCAAATATCGAGAGATATGTTCTCTATGCCGTTTTTTTCGAATTCGCAGATA
This sequence comes from Oscillospiraceae bacterium, assembly GCA_009782435.1. Taxonomy (GTDB): domain Bacteria; phylum Bacillota; class Clostridia; order Oscillospirales; family Oscillospiraceae; genus WRJA01. The sequence goes on along the minus strand of WRJA01000021.1, from coordinate 8,677 downwards.
TATTCCTCTATGCGGGAGGCAAGTTCTTCTGAGTCTTCGGTATTTATCTGCTCTTCGCTCATGTCGCGTCTGGCGAGTTCTTCGGCTAAAATATCAAAAAACACGGCGTCTTCATAGTCCGCTATGGCCTCGTGAATGCCGCCGTCTTCGTATGCTTTGGACGGCAGCGCCTGCCCGAGGTATTCCTCGATGAGAGCTTCCATGCCGTTCTCCCGGCAGTTAGAAAAAATTTTTTCCTGAATGATATCATAATCCGCAAATCGGTCGCCGCCGCGGGCGGAATTTAAGATCCAGTTGCCGATGTAAACAAGATCCAACAGTCTGCGGAACTCTTTTTGCGTGAGTTCGATTTTCATAATTACCGGTACCTCCTTCTCGGGTGTTTCGGTCATTATATCATTTACCGGCGATAATTTCCATGAAAAATACCGGGAATATTTTCCTTGTTATTTTTATCCTTGTAATAGTCGCCTCTTTGTTCTATTATTAGACTGACTTTCGCGAAGGGGTGACCAATGGACAACAGACCTGTCGGGGTTTTTGATTCCGGATCGGGCGGACTGCCGGCCGCGGGCGCGCTTCGCGAACGACTGCCGAATGAAAACATAATCTATCTCGGAGATACGGGGCATATGCCCTACGGCGGCCGAAGCAAAGAAGAATTGATCGCCATCGCGCGCAGGAACACGGACTTCCTGAAAAGCTTCAGCGTTAAGGCTGTGCTTGTTGCTTGCGGCACCATATCCGCGAGTTTGCCCGAAGTAATAAGCGCGGATGCCGAGACGCCGGTTTTCGGCGTGATGTACCCCGCGGTCAAAGCGGCGCTCCGAGCTTCAAAGACGGGAAGGATAGCCGTCGCCGCGACAGAGCGCGCCATAGCCTCCGGGGCTTTCGCAAGCGCGATAAAGGCCGAAAGGGCCGATGCAAACGTCATATCCGCGGCCTGCCCGAAATTCGCGCCGATGACTGAAGCCGGGCATTTTTCCAAAGATGACCCGTTTGTGGCGGAAACGGTGCGCGAATACTTGCAGCCCGTCGCCGAATTCAAGGCGGACACTCTGATACTCGGCTGCACGCACTACAGCCTGCTCAAAGACGCGATAGCCGATTTTTTAGGGCCGGGGGTCCAGCAGGCAGACGCGGGAGAAGCCGCAGCGGAGGAACTGGCAAAATTCCTGCGCGAGCGGGATATGCTCTCCGCGCGGCTTGAGCCCGGCCGCGAATCTTTTTACCACACCGGCGGAGGACCGGAGCTTTTTGCGAACTTCGCGGAAATATTCTTCAAACGAAATATCACAGCGGATTTGGAATACATCGATCTGCCGCAGACCCGGTCAGCGCTTTAGCTTGTCCCCGAATAGCGACATAAATCAGGAAATTATCGGCATTTTTCAAAACGCCGAACAGAGAAAACGGAGCCTGCCGGATGGAAAAAAAAGAAGTAATAATATCAATAACCGGGATACAAAGCTCGGAAGAAGGGGAAAAAGACGCCGTTGAGCTATCAACGGACGGGGAGTATTGTTTTTCCGAAGAAGAAGCGATGTTTTCGTATATGGAAAGCGAGCTTACGGGGCTTGAAGGGACGAAGACTTCTTTTTCGGTCGGGCCCGGCGGTGTTGTGATGTCGAGAGAGGGCAGTCTGAATTCCCGGATGATATTTGAAGAAGGCAAGAAACATCTCTTTTTGTATGAAACGCCGGTCGGAGCGATAACCATGGGGGTAAAAACCCGGAAAATAATGAGCAAACTGGGAGAACACGGCGGAGATGTGGAGATCGATTATGTCTTGGATTTTGACCACGTCATAGTCGGACACAACAAATTCAGGATCAATGTCAGGGAACAGGGCGCCGCCGGGAGCAATTTTATGCAATGATCCGGCTGCGCCTCAACAAGCATCGGAAGGGAACAAATGAAACATGGCAAACCTGACGGAGGACGCGAAATTACAGATCGACAAGATAATCAAAGCGGCGTATAAAAATGCCGCGGCGGCGGGTACGCTTCCCGAAGGCGGGCTGAAGGAAGGAAGCGTCGAGATACCGAAGGATGCGGCTAACGGCGACTTTTCGGCCGGACATGCGTTGTCGGGAGCGAAACCGCTCGGGATGCCGCCTTTGAAAATTGCCGGGGCGCTCGCGGAAAACGCGGAGCTTTCCGGCACATATTTCTGCAAGGCGGAGGTCGCGGGGCCGGGTTTTATAAATTTCCGGCTCTCGGACAAATGGTACGGTGAAGTGCTTGAAGCAGTCGCGGCGGAAGGCTCGGAATACGGTCGCGTTAATGTCGGCGCCGGCGAAAAGGTGATGGTTGAGTTCGTTTCGGCGAATCCGACGGGGCCGATGACTGTGGGGAACGCCAGAGGTGGAGTTTTGGGAGATACTTTGGCCGCCGTTCTCAGCCGGGCCGGATATGACGTGAAGCGTGAATTCTACGTGAACGACGCGGGCAATCAGATCGAGCTTTTCGGGCTTTCCGTCGAAGCCGCGTATTTGCGGCTGATTTTGGGCGAAGACGCCGTCAGCTTCCCCGAAAACGGATATCACGGCGATGACATCAAAGAGTTCGCGGCCGAGATTTTTGAGCGCTTCGGGTCGAAATACGCCGATGTGTCGCCGCAGGAGCGGCGCCGGTATTTCACGGAGATCGGGATCGCCCGGAACACGGAATTGATGCAAAAGCATTTGCGCCGGTACGGGATCGAATTCGACGAATGGTTTTCGGAGAGCAGCCTGCACGAATCGGGTTATGTCGGGGAAACGGTACAGCTTTTGACCCGGGCGGGGCGCACATATGAGAAGGACGGCGCGATTTGGCTGAAAAACACAAGTTTGGGAGCGGATAAAGACGAGGTACTGCGCCGCTCCAACGGGGTCTATACATACTACGCGGTCGATATAGCTTACCACAGAAATAAATTCATTGAACGCGGTTTTGACAAAGTGATCGACGTTTGGGGCGCGGATCACCACGGGCACGCGATACGGTTTGCGGCGACCATGACGGCGCCCGAATTGGGGTTGGGGAATAAAAAACCGGTGTTTCTCATTATGCAGATGGTCAGACTGGTCCGAGGCAGTGAAGTCGTCAAGATATCCAAACGCACCGGCAAGGCCCTTGCCTTAAACGATTTGCTGGACGAGATCGGAGTTGACGCCTGCCGGTTTTTCTTTAACTCGAACCCGAATACTCATTTGGAATTCGACCTTGATCTGGCGGTGCGCAAAGACAGCGAAAACCCGGTCTACTATGTGCAATACGCGCACGCCCGCATCTGCTCCCTCATTTCGAATTTGAAGGCCGAGGGCCGGACCGTACCGCCGCCGGAGCGAATAAACGCCGCTCTTCTTGAAACGGACAGGGAAAAAGAACTGATAAAGCAGATAGCCGGACTTCCTGACGAGATACGCCTTGCGTCGCGCGACCTCGATCCTTCACGAATAAACCGCTATGTTATCGAGCTTGCGGCTCGGTTTCACAAATTCTACGGCTCATGCCGGATCAAGGGCGAAAAAGATGACCTTCTCGAAGCCAGGCTTGTTTTGGCCGACGCCGTCCGCAGAGTTATTGAGATAAGCCTTTCGATGATCGGCGTTAGCGCGCCGGATAAAATGTAATAAGAAGGGAGATGCAGCGAGATGAATATTTTTTCAAAACTTCCCTTTATACTTGACGGGGCAACGGGGACCCGCCTGCAGAGCATGGGGATGCCCTCCGGCGCGTATTCGGTCAAATGGGTGCTCGACAATCCCGATGCGATCATAAAAATACAAAAATCATACGCTCATGCGGGCTCAGACGCCGTTATCGCTCCGACTTTCGGAGCGGACAGGATCACCGCTTCAAAATACGGCGCAACGGAAAGCGTGGCGGATATATGCGGAAGACTTGTCGACCTGAGCCGAAAAGCCGTCGGCGACTTGCCGGTGGCGGGAGACATTGCCCCGACGGGACTTATACTTGAGCCTCTCGGAGAAACGACGTATGACGAGCTGTTTGAGGTATTCGCCGAACTTGCCGCGGCGCTGGATAAGGCGGGCGTTGATATGTTCGCTGTCGAGACGCAGATGTGTCTCGGTGAAGCGAGCGCGGCCGTTGAAGCCGTGCGTTCCGTTTCCGACAAACCGACGGCAGTCAGTTTTTCATGCGGGCCCACCGGCCGCAGCCTTTGGGGGGAGGATCTCTCGCAGGTTATGGAGGAATTGACCGGCTTGGGTATCGAGGCCTTCGGCATAAACTGCTGCGGCGATCTTGACCTTATTGCGGACGTTCTCAAAGAGCTGAAAAAAACGGCAAAGGTGCCGCTCATCGCCAAACCGAACGCGGGCATACCGAAAAGCTCGGACGGAAAATTCATATACGACATGACGCCGCAGATGCTCGCGGGATATGTGCCGAAGCTCACGGAAAGCGGCGCGCTTATTCTCGGAGGATGTTGCGGAACGGATGAAAACCACATAAGGGCGATAAAAGACGCCTTGTCTTTGCTCCCGGCAAATGCCGGGATTTGACCCGGACTGCCGGGGCCGAAGAATGTATCCGATCGGGGGAAGATGAATGAAGTCAACGGGTATAGTAAGGAAAATAGACGATCTCGGCAGAGTGGTACTGCCGATAGAGATGCGGCGCGTGCTCAACTTGGAGGTCCGGGATTCCGTGGAGATTTTTTCGGACGGAGAGAGCATAGTGCTGAAAAAATATCAGCCGGCCTGCATTTTTTGCGACAGCGCGAAAGAAGCGGTGAATTTCAAGGGGAGAAATGTTTGCGCAAGCTGTATCAGGGCGCTCGGAAACAGATTTTGAGCCGCCGCGCATCCTGTGATCTTAAGCCGGCGCGGCTGCGCAGACCGCCGCGCGGACAAGGGGGACCGGTTATTGAAAAATAACGGGGCGACGTTTTTTTCCGCCGACTATTTTTGCCTTATTGTTGTTGCGTTCGGATCGAGTATCGTTAACCATTTCTTTTTTTCCTCGCTTTCGCTGTTTGCCGAGAGCATAACCGGCAGCGCGACCTACGCGGGTATACTGTCAATGGCGTATTCTGTGACGGCTTTGGTTTTGCGTCCTGTGGCGGGAATCGTTTCCGACAGAGTGGGCCGAGTGAAAATGATCATTGCGGGGGCGACGCTGAGCACGGTGTCCTGTCTTTTGTACGGCACTACAAGGAGCATTTGGCTGCTGTTGATCATCCGCGCGGTGCACGGCGTGGGGTTCAGCATCAGCACGACAAGCGCGGGCGCCGCCGTTCCCGACATATCCCCGAAGGAAAAAATGGCGCAGGCGGTCGGTATTTTCGGGCTCAACTCAACGGTGGCCCAGGCTTTGGGACCGGTCATCGCGCTCGCGATAATAGGAAACGGGGAAACAGACAAATTCAACATACTGTTTTTTGTCGCAGCCGCGTTTTGCTGCGCAAGCCTTATCAGCGGCAGCCTTGTCGGATATGAGCGCAAACGCAAAAAAGAAGGGCCGCCCGTAAAGACTGCGGCGGACATTCAAAAATCCGGCGATGCGGCGGGAAAAACGATTTTCGGGTTTGAGATTCCGGTATTCGGCCCTTCGCTTGTGATGATGCTTTATTTTTTGAGCCTTACGAGTGTCTTGGCCTTTTTGACGCTTTTCGCGAAGAACCGCGGCTTGCAGGTCGAGCATCTCGGATGGTTCTTTTTTATTACATCCGGCGGGATGCTTGTCACAAGGCCGCTGTTCGGCAAAACAATGGATAAGCGCGGCGCGGATATCATTGTTATACCCGGGCTTATCGTAACGGTGTTTTGTCTTGCCGCCATCCCTTTCGCCCGCTCGCTCGGGGCGCTTATGCTCATCGCTGTACCTTACGGCGTGGCAAGCGGCGCTGTGATACCCTCCGTCAACGCGATAATGTTCAAAAGATGTTCCGCCGACAGGCGCGGTTCCGCTTCCGCCGCTTATTTCGCTTCCGTCGACTTGGGTATAACATTGGGCGCGCCGATAATGGGATGGCTCGCAGACAACGCCGGTTTTGAGCAGATGTATATTATTTCCGCCGTGATCATCTTCGCGTGTTATCTGCTCTATGTTTTCTTTTTTTCCGATAAACGCTATGAGAGAAAAATCGCCGGAGCGAAATGACCCAAACGGCGATTTATTTTATATCACACACTTGATATCGGGCTTATCCCGGTTTCCCGGAAGGAGTTGTTACAATGTCGGGTCATTCCAAATGGCACAACATCCAAAGGACAAAAGGCGTCCGCGACGCGGAGCGCGGACGGATATTCACCAAGACGGCGCGCGAAATAATAGTTGCGGTCAAAGAGGGCGGCGGAGGGGACCCCGCAAGCAACTCCCGGCTTGCCGCCGCCGTAACAAAGGCGAAAGCCGCGAATATGCCGAACGACAACATCAAGCGCACCATTGAAAAAGCTTTGGGCTCCGGAAACGCCGACAATTACGAGAGCATTGTTTATGAAGGCTTCGGGCCGGGCGGAGTGGCGGTTATAGTTGAGACGATGACGGATAACCGCAACCGCACCGCGAGCGAGATGCGGCACTATTTCGACAAATACGGCGGCAATTTGGGGGCGTCGGGCTGCGCGCGCCGCTTTTTTGACAGGAAGGGCGTCATAATCATAGACAATGAGGAAGAGGAGATCGAGGAAGACGACGTTATAACAGACGCTTTAGACGCCGGAGCGCAGGATGTGGAGGCCGACGGGCCGGTATTTCAGGTGTTCACAGCGCCTGAGAGCGTGTCGGCGGCCGCTGAGGTTTTGAGCAAAAAATATAAGCTCCTGTCGGCGCAGGCCGAGCAGGTGCCGCAGAGCCGTATATTGCTGACGGCGGAGGAAGATATTAAAAATATGCGGAAAATGATCGAAATGTTCGAAGACAGCGACGATGTGCAAAATGTGTATCACAATTCGGAAGAACCGGAATAACAGGCGAAAATGAAAGAATTCAAGATCACAAAAAACGATGCGGGGCAGCGCTTGGACCGCTTTATCTCAAAAGCGGTCCCGCTTTTGCCCTCGTCTCTTATGCAAAAATACATACGTACCAAGCGGATAAAAATCAACGGAAAACCGGCAAAAAGGGACGACCGCCTCTGTCCGGACGACCTGTTGCAATTATATATCGGCGACGAATTCTTTGATAAAACCGCAGCGGCTCCGGATCATTACGGCAAAACCGGCGAAAAACCACAAATCATATATGAGGACGACAATATACTGCTTGTTGATAAAAAGCCCGGCGTCGTCTGCCACGGCGAAAAAGATGAGGAGTCCGGCACGCTCATATATCAGGTTTCAGCTTATTTGGCTCAAAAGGGCGAATGGGACCCGAAAAACGAAAACTCTTTCGCGCCCGCGCTTTGCAACCGCATCGACCGGAACACGGGCGGGATCGTTATTGCCGCGAAGACCGCGGAGGCGCTTCGAATAATCAACCTCAAGATAAAAGAAAGAGAGGTGGACAAGCGTTATCTCTGCGCCGTTTTGGGGCGCCCCGCGCCGGAGCGCGGCGTTCTGACCGGTTATATTTTTAAAGACGCGGTCAAAAACAGAGTGTATGTGAGGAAAAACCCGGTCACGGGCGCCAAGCCGGCGAAGTTGGAGTATAAAACTCTTGTTCCCGGCCCGGAACTGTCTCTTGTCGAATGCCGGTTGATCACGGGACGCACGCACCAAATAAGAGCGCAAATGGCTGACTTCGGCCATCCCGTTCTGGGAGACGGGAAATACGGCTCGGAGCGCAGGAACAAAGCTTACAAAGAGCGGTATCAGGCTCTTTATTCATATAAACTGGCGTTTTTCTTCAAAACAGAATCCGGAGTGTTGGAGTATTTGAACGGCAAGTCGTTCACGGTCGGAAAAATCGGTTTTGCCGAGAAGTATTTTAATTATGACTTTCGTTAGTATAATTCCCATCCGGGGCGGGGGCTTCCCCCTGCCGGGGGACGGTCCGAGGGCCTAAGCCCTCGGGGGTTATCCCCCAGCCGGGGGACGGGGCTGTCGCGCCGCGGGGCTTATGCCCCTGCACGACTCTTTTACCCCATTTCTTTCGTTTCGCCGAAAGCCGGTCGCAGGTGACGATGCCCTCATCGTCCCTGTCCCTCGGGAATTATCCCCCCCTGCCGGGGGAACGGTCCGAGGGCCTGCGGCCCTCGGGGCTGCCCTTTTACCCCATTTCTTTCGTTTCGCCGAAAGAAACAGGGGTAAGCCCCAAAGAAAGGCGATTCTCCGGTCCGGAAAAGACTTTAATTTCCCTCTCGGGGCGTCACGGAGGCCGCCCCGGACGTAAATCTAAAGGGTAATGTGCGCGGTCCTTTTTCCGCTCCCGCTGCTGCGGAAGGTATCGGAGGCCGCTTTCGTCAAAAGGCCGCATGAGCGGGAGCGGTCGGCTTTGCTGAGCGGATTACGGTTTAGGTGCGATACCGCGTCGCCCGCGGGACGACGCGACCCGGAGCGTTCTTATTATTGACGCAGTATTGACCCCTTATCGCCTTTCTTTGGGGCTTACCCCTGTTTCTTTCGGCGAGTCGAAAGAAATGGGGTAAAGAGGTCGCGCAGGGGCGAAAGCCCCGCGGCGCGGCAAGCCCCCGTCCCCGGCAGGGGGATAACCCCCGAGGGCTTAGGCCCTCGGACCGTTCCCCCGGCGGGGGGATAAAGAGCAATGTTACATGTATGTTACA